>NZ_JBIAHQ010000036.1:0-42440 GCF_042870725.1 Micromonospora sp. NPDC006431 | reverse complement strand
AACCACCCACACACCCCCATCGACGACCTCGACATCCTCCTACCCAACGAACGCCACCAGATCCTCACCACCTGGAACAACACCACGAGCGGCCATCGCCCGGGCACGCTGAGCACACGTTTCGAGCAGCAAGCCGCGCGCACTCCGTACGCCATCGCGGTCACCGACGGCGCCACCACACTCACCTACCAACAGCTCAACGACCGCGCCAATCAGCTTGCTCACCACCTCGGCGCAGGCCTCGACACCACCGTCGCCGTCGCGGTGCCCCGCAGCACCCAGCTGCTCATCACTCTGCTGGCCATCGGCAAGACCGGGGCCGCCTATCTCCCCATCGACCCGGAGCACCCCGCCACCCGCATCCAGCAGCTGCTCGCGGACGCGCGGCCCCGGCTGCTCATCACCACCACCGGCAACGGCGCGACGGGCGTCCCCGTTCTCTACCTCGACGACCCGGAAACCGCTGCGGCCGTGGCCGCCCGGCCCACCACCAACCCGACGCCCGGAACGCACCCGGACCACACCGCGTACCTCATCTACACTTCCGGGTCCACCGGCCGGCCCAAGGGCGTCATGGTGTCGCATCGGTCGATCGTCAACCGCCTCGACTGGATGCAGGCCGAATTCGGGCTCACGCCCGAGGACCGGGTTCTGCAGAAGACGCCGGCCGGCTTCGACGTCTCGGTGTGGGAGTTCTTCTGGCCGGTCCTCGTGGGCGCAACCCTCGTGATGGCCAAGCCGGACGGCCACCGCGAGCCCGACTACCTGGCCGCCCTGATCCAGCGTGAGCGGATCACGACCATCCATTTCGTACCGTCGATGCTCGCCACCTTCCTCCAGGAGCCGGCCACCACGGCCTGCCGCAGCCTGAAGCGGGTCATCTGCAGCGGCGAGGCGCTGCCCGCCCACCTGGCCGAGAAGTTCCACGCGACGCTGCAGGCCGGGCTCTTCAACCTCTACGGGCCCACGGAGGCGGCGGTGGACGTCACCTTCGCCCCCTGCACCCCTGGCCGGCAGGGTGCCTCGGTGCCGATCGGCCGGCCGGTCTGGAACACTCAGGTGTACGTGCTGGACCGGTGCCTCCGGCCGCTGCCACCCGGCGTCCCCGGCGAGCTCTACCTGGCCGGCGTCCAACTCGCCCGCGGCTACCACAACCGCCCCGACCTCACCGCCGAACGCTTCACCGCCAACCCGCACGGCACCCCCGGCAGCCGCCTCTACCGCACCGGCGACCTCGCCCGCTGGCTCCCCGACGGCACCCTCGACTTCCTCGGCCGCGTCGACCACCAGGTCAAACTCCGCGGCATGCGGATCGAGCTCGGCGAGATCGAAAGCACGATCCTGGAGCACGAGGCGGTGGGCGAGGCCGTCGTGACGCTCGACGTCGACCAGCGCGGCGAGCAGCGGCTGGTCGGCTACCTGGTGCCGGACGGGTCCAGGGCGGCCGCGGTCCGGGCGCTGTTAGCACTGGAGAAGGACCGGACCGCCGACGGCGTACCGCGCATGACCTTCCCGGACGGGATGTCGGTCTTCTACCGCAACCGGTCGGAAACCACGTTCTTGCGCGAGGAGATCTGGGAGGACGAGGAGTACCTGCGCAACGGCATCGTCATCGCGGAGGACGCGTGCGTGTTCGACGTCGGCGCGCACATCGGCATGTTCACGCTGTACGCCGCGGCGCGCGCCCCCAAGGGTGTGGTGCACGCCTTCGAGCCGATCCCGGACCTGTTCCAGGTGCTCGCGCTCAACACCCGGTTGCACGGCGTCAACGCGCGGCTGCACCCGATGGGCCTGTCCGACGCCGACGGGACGGTGAAGTTCGCCTACTACCCGGAGCTGTCCATCATGTCCGGGCGCTACGCGGACACCGACGAGGACCGGACGGTCGTCCAGGCGTACACGGAACAGACCTGGCAGGAGGTCACCGAGCCGGGAGTCGAGGGCCTGCGTGCGATGGTGGACGAGCTGGTCAGCGACCGGATGCGGCAGGAGATCGTGTCGACCCGGGTGCGCACACTGTCCCAGATGATCCGCGAGACCGGGGTCGACCGCATCGACCTGTTGAAGGTCGACGCGGAGAAGAGCGAGGAGGACATCCTGCGCGGCATCGAGGACGCGCACTGGCCGATCATCGACCAGGTCGTCGCCGAGGTGCACGACGTGGGCGGCCGCCTCGACGCGATCACCGATCTCCTCAAGGGGAAGGGCTTCCAGGTCACTTCCGGCGTTACCTCGGCGCTGCACCGCACCCGGCTGGTGACGCTGTACGCCGTCCGCGAGGTGCGCGGCGGCGCCATTCCGCCACCGGTGAAGCGATGGTCCGACCCGGACCGCCTGGTCGAGGACGTGCGCGGGCACCTGCGGGAGCGGCTGCCGCTGCCGATGGTCCCGGACGCCATGGTCGTGCTCGACGGGCTGCCGCTGTCGCACAACGGCAAGCTGGACCGGCGCGCCCTGCCCAACGCGGCCCGGGCGGACCGGGGGCCGCGTCGGCCGCCGCGGACCGACCGTGAAGAGGCGCTGTGCCGGTTGTTCGGCCAGATCTTGGACGTGCCGGAGATCGGCATCGACGACGACTTCTTCGAGCTAGGCGGCCAGTCGTTGCTGGCGATCCGGCTGGTCAGCCGGGTGCGCGCCGAGCTGGGCGCGGACGTGAGCATCCGGACTGTGTTCGAGTCGCCCACGGTCGCCGCGCTCGCCGAGCGGATCGGCGAGCGGACCGGCCGGGATGATGTCGCCGTGCTGCTGCCGATTCGGGCGTGGGGCAGCGAGCCGCCGCTGTTCTGCATCCATGAGCTGTACGGGCTGAGCTGGGCGTACCGCCGGCTCGCCGAGCACGTGCCGGCCGATGTTCCGGTGTACGGCCTGCAGGCCCGCGGGATCCTGGAGCCCGACCGGTTGCCCCGCTCGGTGGCGGAGATGGCGCTCGACTACGTGGAGCAGATCCGCTCGGTCGCGCGGCACGGGCCGTACCGGCTGCTGGGCTGGTCCTCCGGCGGCAATGTGGCGCATGCCGTGGCCACGGCCCTGCAACAGGAGGGTGAGCAGGTCAGCTTCCTGGCGCTGCTTGACTCGTACGTGCCGGACTGGCACCGCCGGCGGGGTGACGACGACGAGGACATGGTCCTGCGCCGGATCATCGAATTCCTCGGGCGGGACGACGGCCGGCGGCGGGACCGGGAAGCTGTCCTGGCGCTGCTGCGGGAGGAATACGGCGGCTGGGAGCATCTCGGCGACTGGATCTTCCCGGCGTTCGTGGACGCCGCGATCAACACCCGCGCGATCGTCAGGGAGTCCAAGCCTGAGGTGTTCGAGGGTGACGTGCTGTTCTTCTCGGTCGAGGGTGACCAGCCACACCTCGGCTGGGAACCCTACGTGACCGGACAGGTCGAACAACACCCGGTCTCAGGCGCGCACAACGACATGATGGAGCAACCGGCGGTGGACGAGATCGGCGCCGTCCTCGGCCGGAGACTGGCATGACGAGCGGCAACCGGGACCGCAACGGGCTGATGCGGCACGTCGAGTCGCTGGCCGCGGCGATGATGCCGACACCGCTGGTCCCGCTGGCCGACGAGCGGCTGGACCTCTACGCCAAGCTGGAGTTCAGCAACTTCTCCGGCAGCGCCAAGGACCGGTCGGCCCTGTGGATCCTGCGGCAGGCGATCCTGCGCGAGCAGGTGACCCGGAAGTCGGTCCTGGTCGAGTCGTCCTCGGGCAATTTCGCCATCGCCCTTGCGTCGCTCTGCGCCTCGCTCGGTCTCGAGTTCGTCCCGGTGATCGACTCGAACGTCAACCGGAGCACCGAAAACTTTTTGCGGGCGCTCAGCAGCCGGGTGGAGCGGGTGCACGACATCGACGACACCGGCGGCTTCCTGAAGTCGCGCCTCCGACGGGTGCAGGACCTGCGCGCGGAACTGCCGGACTCTTACTGGCCCAACCAGTACGCGAACCCCGACGGCGCGGACGCGCACTATCGCTTCACCGCATCGGAGTTGTGCGACGCGCTGGACCGTATCACCCACGTCTTCGTCGGTGTCGGTACGGCCGGCACCATCGCTGGTCTGTCCCGTCGTCTGAAGAAGACCGATCCGCGCGTACGCGTCATCGCCGTCGACGTCGAGGGATCGGTCATCTTCGGCGGCGCCCCGGGCCGCCGGCGCATCCCCGGCATCGGCTCCAGCATCGTCCCGCCGCTGCTGCAGCACGCGCTCATCGACGAGACCCTGCTGGTGTCCGAGTACGCGAGCATCGTCGGCTGCATCCAGCTGTGGCAGCGGCACGGCATCTTCGCCGGCGGGTCCAGCGGCAGCGTCTACGCGGCCGTCCAGCGCTACTTCGCCGGCTACCGCGGGCCCCGCCCGCGGGTCGTGTTCCTGTGCGCCGACCGCGGCAACGCCTATGCCGACACCGTCTTCAACCCACAGTGGGTCGCCGAGACCTATCCGGAGCGGATCGACGACGTGTTGATCTCCTCAACGGCATCGGTGTGATTGGAGGAGAGAGCATGCCCTACGCCCCGCCCGAAGCACTCCTCGTCGTCCGCAGCGCCGAGGTCGCCGAGCAGATCGAAGGGAACCGGGAGACGGTTCAGGACATCGTGCGTGACGCCTACCTGACGCACGCCCGTGGCGACTCGTCGCTGCCGCACAGCAGCTTCCTGCGCTTCCCGGACCGAGAACGGGACCGGATCATCGCGCTGCCCGGTTACCTGGGCGGGCGGTTCCGGGTCTCGGGCGTGAAGTGGATCGCCAGCTTTCCCGGCAACATCACGCACGGATTGGCGCGGGCGTCGGCCGTCCTCTTGCTCAACGACGCCAGAACCGGGTTCCCGTACGCGTGCCTCGAGTCCTCGCTCATCTCGGCCGCCCGCACCGCCGGGTCCGCCACGCTGGCCGCCGAGGAACTGATCGGCGGGCGGCGTGCCGGGCGGGTGGGCTTCGTCGGCACCGGCTTGATCGCCGAGCACATCCGGCGCTTTCTCACCGAGCTCGGCTGGGAGATCGGCGGGTACCGGCTGTTCGACACCGATCCGGCGGCGGCCGAGCGGTTCGCGCAGACGCTGCGCGAGACCGGCTCGCCCGACGTCAGGGCCGTCGGCGACGTCCGCGAGGCGTTCTCCGCGTGCGACCTGGTGATCCTCGCGACCGTCGCGGGCACGCCGCACCTCGCCGACCCGCAGCTCCTCCGGCACGCCCCTGTCGTGCTGCACGTCTCGCTCCGCGACCTCGACCCGGCGCTGATCGCCGCGGCGCAGAACGTCACCGACGACATCGGGCACGTCGTGCGCGAGCGGACCTCGCTGCACCTCGCGGCGGAGCGGTTCGGACACCAGGACTTCATCGACGGCACGCTCGCCGATGTGCTGACGGGCGGCTTCACCCGGGACCCGGGGCGAGCCGTCGTCTTCTCCCCGTTCGGCCTGGGCGTGCTCGACCTGGCCGTCGGCAAGCACGTCTACGACCGGGTGGCCGGACTCGGCGGAGGAAGCCCGGTGGCCGGCTTCTTCCCCGCGGGTTAGCCATGGACGAGCCATTCCTGGACATCAACGGCCTTACCCGTACGTACCGGAGCAAGGGTGGCGCCCTGGTGCACGCCAACGTCGACATCGACCTGGCCGTCGCGCCGGGTCAGGTGTTCGGCCTGCTCGGCGCCAACGGCGCGGGCAAGACCACCATGGTCATGCAGATCCTGGGACTGCTCACGCCGACATCGGGATCGATCCGGGTGGCGGACGTCGACGCTGACCGTCGATCTCGTCGTTCTCACGGGGATGGCGCTGCTCGGCCTGATCGGGTCGGCCCGCTGGTTACGCTGGCGGCTGTGAGTCTTACGCCGTCGGCGTGCCGGTGATGATCCCCTGCACGGCGGCGGCCAGCCGCTCCTCTCCCGCTTCCCATCCCGTCGTCCAGCCGAGCAGGCGGCGCCGGTGGGTCACCGCGCGCTCACCGGCCTCGGCGATCGCCCGGGCTCGGGACCGGGGACCCGGGCCGCCGCCGTACTCGGCCGCGGCGCACACCTCCGCCGGTTCCGTCGGCACGTCCTCGATGCGGTCCTTCAGCGCCTCACCCATCGACGACGCCTCCGCGTCCAGGACGAGCCGCACGGCCCGGCCCACCTCGTGGTGGGCGCGCCGGAACGGGACGCCGCTGCGCACCAGCTCCTCGGCGATCGCCGTCGCGACGGTCATGCCGTCCCGGGCGCGCCGCTCCATGGCCGCGCGGTTCACTGTGGTCCGGGAGAACACCTTGACCAGGATCGCGGCGGCGTCGCTGCTCTCGCGCAGCGCGTCCCATATCGGCTTGATTCCCTCGGTGCCCACCGAGATCGAGTTGGTGTACGGTTCGTTGCGCATCGCCGCGGCCGCGGTCACGAACGCCCCGAGCGCAGCCGAGGACTTGCCGCGTACGTTTTCAAGGACGAACGGATTGCGTTTCTGCGGCATCATCGAACTCGAGCCCACCAGGTCATCGGGCACCGTCAGCAGGTCGAACTCCTGTGACGACCAGAGCAGCAGGTCGGTCGCGGCCCGGCTCAGCAGCACGCCCAGCGTCGCGGCCGCGGCCCCGATTCGCAGCACCACGTCCCGCGCGGCTACCGCGTCGATCGAGTTGCGCAGCGGGCCGGCGAAGCCGAGCAGCTCGGCGGTCCGATCCGCGTCGATCGGGATTGAGGTGCCACCGACGGCACCGGCACCTAGCGAGCTGTACGCCAGCCCCTCGCCCGCTGCCAGCAGCGCGTCCACCTCCCGGGCCAGGCCGCCGGCCAGGCCGGTCAGGTAATGCCCGTACGTGATGGGGGTCGCCGGCTGGAAATGGGTGTAGGCCGGCATGACGCACTCGCCGTACCGCCGGCTGCGGTTGATCAGGACGAGTTCCAGCCGGATCAGGCGGTGGATCAGCTCGGCCAGCGGCTCGCGCAAGCCGAGCCGCAGGCAGGTGGCGTTGAGGTCGTTGCGCGAGCGGCCGGTGTGCAGCAGGCCGCCCACCCCCTCGCCCAGCGTCTCGATCAGGTGGCCCTCGTAGGCAAGGTACAGGCCGCGCGGCGCGGGCCGGCCCTCGATCGGCCGGAAGTCCTGCCGGCGCAAATCGGTGACGGCCGCCAGCAGGGCCGCGGCCGCGGCCCGCCCGACGATGCCCCTCTCGGCGAGCATGACCACATGCGCCAGGTCCACCCGGGCGATGCGGTCCAGCTCGGCCTTCCACGGCGCGGTGACTTTCCAGCGGGGTTCCAGCAGCATGCGCTGAAGCTCGGGGTCCAGGCCGGTGGTCAGCCGTCCGGTGTCCGCCCCTCCTGTCGCCGGCATCTCAGGGTTCCTTCCGGATCTCCGGTGTGAGCTTGTGCAGCGCCGCCTCGGCGGCCGCGCCGGACTGCGCGACGACGTGGCCGATGCGGTCGCGGAAGTCGCCGTTGCGGGCCAGCAGGGTGCCCGGCTCGCGGTAGATCTGCACCTCGACGACGCTGGGGATCGCCGCGGCGTCCTCGACGCCGTGCACGGCGACCAGCTCGCCCTCGGCGTCCGGGATGAGGAAACGGATCGAGCTGGGTCGCGGTGCGACGTCCTGGGACAGCCGCGGCGGCAGGCCGGCGAACCCGCGGACGGTCTCCAGCACCAGGTCCAGGCCGGTCGCCTCCTGCACCAGGCGGGGAATCCAGCCGCCCGCCAGCCGCGGGTTGACCTCGATGAGCACCGGGCCGTCCGGGCCGAGGCGCAGCTCCACGTGCGCCGGGCCGAAGGACAGCCCGAGCCGCAACACCGCCCGCCGGGCCGCGTCTCGCAAAGCGTCCTCGTCCGGCGGGGAAAGCGTCGCCGGAAAGTCGTGGCCGGTCTCCACGAAGGACGGCGGTGCGCCGAGATGCTTGCGCGTCACGCCGACCGGGACACCGCCGAAGAGCTCGACGGAGAACTCCGTCCCTGGGACGTACTGCTCCAGCAGGATCCGCTGCGGCAGCGGCCGGCCGCGCTCGTCGACTCGCTCGCCCAGCAGCTTGCCCGCGTACCGGACTGCCTCCTCCGCGGTGCCGCACAGGCGCACGCCGCGGCTGCCGCTGCCGGAGACCGGCTTGACGACGACCGGCGTGCCGAGCCGGTCAACCGCGACCGCCGCCTCGTCCACATCGGAGACGCCGGCGAAGGGCGGGACCTGAATGCCACCGGCATGCAGCCGCTCGCGCTGCCGTTCCTTGTCCCGGGTGACCTCGACCGCGGCCGGGTCGGCGCCGGGCAGCCCGAACCGGCCCGCGGCCGCGGCCGCGATGCCCACGTAGTACTCCGAGCTGGTGCCTACCCCGGCCAGATCGCCGGCCAGGTTCGCGCACGCGCGCACCACGTCGTCGAGGTCGTCCGTCCGGGCCGCGACGACGTCCGGCTCGTCGTCTCCCCAGTGGTAGCGCGACGCGTTCTCGGTGAGCAGCACGGGCCTCAGGCCGCTCGCCCGGGCGCGCCGGACGAAGAGCCGTCCGGTGCCGGAGGTGTTGCTCTCCACCAGGACGAGGATGCGGTCGCTCATCGCGTGCCCACCGCCGCCCGTAGGTCGACGACCTCGTCGCGGGTGCGCCGCCCCCAGGCGTACCGGCTCCAGCGGTCCTCCAGGTCGCCCGGATGCGCGATCTCCGTCGGCTCGCGGGGCGCCTCGACGCCGGCCAGCCCCTCCCGCCGCAGCCACGCGTCGTGGAAGACGGTCCGCTGGTAGCGGTGCCCCTCGTCGGGCATCACGGCCAGCACCGTGCCGCCCGGGTTGTGCCGCCTCCACCACTGGCCCACCTGGTAGGCGGCACCGCTGGTCGGGCCCATGAAAAGCGTGTGGTCGGCGTGCAGCCGCCGGGTCATGGCGAACGCGTCCCCGGCCGGCACCCAATGCACCTCGTCGAACAGTGAATGGTCCAGCACCTTCGGCAGCAGCCCGTTGCCTAGGCCGCGGAGCCGGCGCCGGCCGTTCGGCGCGCCGAACAGGACGCTGCCGGGGGTGTCGACGCCGATCAGCACGAGATCGGGCCAGAGCAGCCGGAGGAAACCGGCGATGCCGGTCGAGGAGCTGCCCGAGCCGACCGGGCAGATCAGTGCGTCCACCTGCGGGAACGACTCGGTGATCAGCTCGGCGACCCGGCCGTACGCGTTGGCGTGCATAGTGTTGTCGTACTGGCCGGGGGTGAATGGCGAGCGGTGCCGCGCCCGGATGCGTTTCACCCGGTCGAGGCGCGCCTGCTGGATCCCACCGGTCCGGGCGGCCTGTCCGCTGACGATGCTCACCCGGGCGCCGAGCGCCTCCAGCCGGCGCCGCAGGTGACTGTCGATGGCGGTGTCGCCGACCAGGATCAGCGGTAGCCCGAGCCGGCGGCACACCATGGCCAGCCCCAGCCCGTACGTGCCGGAGGTGGTCTCGATGACCGTGCTGCGCTCGGTCAGCTGCCCCTGTTCCAGGGCCCGCTGCAGCACGAACTGCGCGGGCAGGAGCTTCATGAGCTGGAAGGCGGCGGCGTACAGGTCGCCGGAGAGGTGGATGAGCCGCGGCAGGACGGCCGAATCCACGACGTCCGTGAAGGGCTTACGAATCCGGAAGGCGCTCATCGTCCCCGTCCGTGAAGAACTCCCAGGTGTGGGAGATACCGATGCGGAAGAGCTCACGCCGGGCCCGGTCGGTCTTGCCGGCGAGATTCGGGTCCGCGGCGTCGAAGAGCAGGCCGGCCACGCTGCCGCTGTGCGCCACCTCGATGCCGGCCGCCCGGGTCTCCTCGGTCACCTGGAGGAGCCGCGGGAAGTGCTCGATCGGCAGGAACCGCTGGTTCAGCCGGGCGCTCGCGGTGGCCGCCCGGCCCAGCGCCGCCACGTCGCCCTCGGCCGCGCCCCGGCGCAGCATGCCCCGCAGCGCGCGGAAGCTCTCGATCTCCCACCGGCTGTACCGGGCCGGCGCGAGTGCCAGGGTGTCGATGGGCTCGGGGCGGGCGGCGAAGCCGATCACCTTTATCCGCGGCATGCGCACCTGGAAGTCCTCCAGGATTAGGCCCTCCCGGTGGGCGAACAGCAGCATTCGGTCGTACATCAGCGGGTCCGCGGCGCGCTCGGCCTCGACCGCGATGCGTGCGATCCGGTCGGTGGGCAGGGCGCCGCCGAACGCGCTCAGCACGGCCCGGATCGTGGCGGTGACGTCGCTGGTGGACGACCCCATGCCGAAGCCGGTAGGGATGTTGCTCTGCACCGACACGGCCCCGCCGGCCTTTTCGCCCAGGATGTCGGCGGTGGCGCGGGCTGCCAGCAACGCCTTGGTCTTCCACGGCGGATGCACCGTCCACTCCGGAGCTTCTTCGGTGACGACGACGCTCACCTCGGTGCTCATGATCGGGCAGGGCAGCGTGACCAGTCCCCGGTGCAGGGAACCGGCGAACTCGAAGACACCCTGCAGAAGCTCGCCGTGGTGGCCGTGTGCGGTCCCCCACCCTCGGCGGTCGCCGTCGCCGGGAAGGAGCAGGGTGCCCTGCGCCTCGTCCTGCTGGCTGCTCAATTGCCTACCCGTCTCTCTCCAGCGCCGGCGCGGCGTGCCAGCGCGAATTCCACCACCTGCCGGCTCACCAGGGCGAGCTGGTGTGCAACGGCCGGGCTCGGTATCCCCTGGCACAGCGCCGACGCGCGGTCCACCGCCACGCCCAGCGGGGTCGGCCAGCCGCGCAGGGAGTGCACCGTGTCGCGCAGGGAACGCATCGTGTTGACTGGGCCCTGCGTACCCGCACCGACGGCGACACAGCCGACCGCCTTGTCGGTAAGGTACGGATTCGCGTGGTCCCGGAGTCCTTCCAGGTAGTCGATGGCGTTCTTCAGCAGTCCCGAGAGCGAGCCGTGATGGGAGGGCGATCCCAGCAGTACGCCGTCGGCCGCGGCTACCGAGGCGAGGAGCTCGCCGACCGCCGCCGCGTCGCGGGCGTCGGCCGGCGAACCGTACAGCGGAAGCCGCAGCTGCTCGCCCCGGAAGAAGCACACGTCTGCGCCCAGCAGCTCGGCGTGCGTCGCCGCCACCCGCAGCAGGCTCTCCGTGGACGACTGCGGCGCCTGGCTTCCGCACAGGGCCACCACGCGGATCACGCCCATGTCGCTCACCGCATGCGCCGCAGCGGGGGCCGGGTCGTCTGCGCCGCGCCGGCCAGGGCTTCCGCCACGCCGGCAACGGTCGGGTCCATCATGACGTCCCGCAGGTTCAGCTCGACGCCCAGCTCGCTGCGGATCCGGCTGAGCAAGCGGACGGCCAACAGGGAGTGCCCGCCGAGGTCGAAGAAGTTGTCGTCGTCGGTGACCGACGGCACCTCCAGGACCTCGGCGAAGAGTTTGCGCAGGATCGTCTCCCGCCCGCCGGCCGAGGCCGGCCCCGCCGCGCCCGGCTCCGGCGGGGCGGGCAGCGCGTCCGTGTCCACCGTGCCTGCGGCGGTCAGCGGCAGCGTGTCCAGCAGCACCAGTCGCCGGGGGACGAGGTAGTCGGGCAGCCGTTCGCTCCACGCCCGCCGGATGGCGTGGACTGCGGTGCCGGACTGCCTGGGCACCACGTAGGCCAACAGGCCGCCCTCGTCGGCCACCACGACGGCCTGGGACAGCAGGTCGCCGTCCGCCAGTCGGGCCGCGATCTCCGCCGGGTGCACCGGCACCCCGTCGATCAAAACCTGGTCCTCGACCCGGCCTGCGACGTGCAACTCTCCCTGCCGCGTCCATTTGGCCAGGTTCCCGGTACGCCGCAGACGCGTGCCCGGGGGTCCGAACGGGTTGGCCACCGTGTCCGCCGCCGGCCCGTCCGCGCTGACGTACAGCTCGCCAAGCACGCCGTACGGCACCGGCTCCAGCGCGTCGTCGAGCACGAACGACTGCCTGGCGTTGCCGGCCGCCATCAGATCGTGCCGGTCCTGCTCGCCGAGCACCGGCAGACGGCCGACCGGCAACGCCGGGTCCGCGGCGGCCGCGGTGAGCAGCCGCTCCCAGGCGGCGACGAAGAATTCGATGGTCGCCCGGTCGAAGAGTTCGTCGGCGTACTGGATGAAGCCTTGCAGCCCCCGCTCGCTGCCGTCGTCGCCGAAGCGCTCGTTCACCTCGATGACCAGGTCGAACCGGGAGATCGGATTGAAGATCTCTTCGTCAGTGATTCCCAGGCCCGCGTAGTCGACCTTCGCGACGTTCTGCAGGACGAGCATGACCTGGAACAACGGGTGGCGGGCCAGGGAGCGGTTGGGGTTGAGGGCCTCGACCAGGTAGTCGAAGGGCAGGTCCTGGTGGGTGTAGGCGTCGAGGTTGGTGGCGCGGGTCTGCTGCAGCAGCTCGGTGAAGGTGGGGTTGTCCGCCGTGCTGGTGCGCAACACGAGGGTGTTGACGAAGAAGCCGATCAGCTTGTCCAGAGCGGGATCGGTACGCCCGGCGATGGGTGCGCCGATCGGGATGTCGGTGCCGGCTCCGAGGCGGGTCAGCAGGGCGGCCAGTCCGGCGTGGATGACCATGAACAGCGTGGCGTCGTGCCGCCGGGCCAGGCGGGTGAGGTCCCGATGCAGGGTGGCCGGCATGGTGAAGTGTGTGGTGGCGCCGTGATGGCTGGCGATGGCCGGCCGGGGCCGGTCGGTGGGCAGGACAAGGTGGTCCGGTAGCGCTTCGAGCTTCTGGCGCCAGTAAGCGAGTTGCTCGTCGCGTACGGTGCCGAGCAGCTTCTGCTGCCAGAGCGTGTAGTCGATGTACTGGACCGGCAGGGGCGCCCAGCCGGGGGCCTGTCCCTGCCGGCGAGCCTGATAGGCGGTGGTGAGGTCCTCGGCGAGGGGCGCGAAGGACCAGCCGTCGCCCGCGATGTGGTGCAGGGTCAGCAGCAGCACGTGTTGTTGGTCGTCCAGAGTGAACAGGTCCGCGCGCAGCGGTAGCTCACGGTCCAGGTGGAACGGCCGGCGCGCGGCGGCGGCGAGGTCGTCGGGCAACCGCGGCGCGGTGCTGTCGTGCCGCTGCAGCGGCACGGAGAAGTCTTCGAGGACGTGCTGGGTCGGTTCCCCCTCGACGACCCGGATCAGGGTGCGCAGGCTTTCGTGCCGGCCGATCAGATCACCCAACGCGGCGTGCAGGGCGTCGTGGTCGATCGGGCCGTCGAACCGCAGCGCGCTGGGCAGGTTGTAGGTGGCACTCGGACCTTCGAGCTCGGCCAGGAACCACAGGCGGCGCTGCGCGTAGGACAGCGGGGGTCCGGCCGGCCGCGACCCGGCGGTCAGCGCGGGCCGGCTCCCGCCGGTTGCCTCGGTGAGGCGGCCAGCGAGGGCGGCGATGGTGGGTGCCTCGAAGATGGCCCGGGTGGGCAGCTCGGTGTTCAGGGTGGCCCGGATCCGGCTGACCAGCCGGGTAGCGAGCAGCGAATGCCCGCCGAGCTGGAAGAAGTTGTCGTCGATCGTCACGCCGGCGGTGCCGAGGACGTCGGCGAAAAGGTCCGCGAGCGTCTTCTCCGTCGCGGTGCGCGGTGCCCGCCCACTGCTGCCGGCGGGGCTCTGCGGCACGGGCAGGGCCTTGCGGTCGATCTTCCCGTTCGGGGAGACCGGCAGGCTGTCCAGCACCACGAACACGGCCGGCACCATGTGCGGCGGCAGCAGGGACTCTGCCGTCTTGTGCGCGTCCTGCGGGTCGACCGGCCCGGCCAGGTAGGCCACCAGCCGCTCGTGGCCGGCCGTGTCGGCGCGCAGCATCACCACCGCGTCGCGGGTGCCTGGCGTGGTCCGCAGCGCCGCCTCGATCTCCCCCAGTTCGACCCGCCGCCCGCGGATCTTCACCTGGTGGTCGGTCCGGCCGAGGAACTCGAGCTGTCCGTCGGGAAGTCTGCGTACGAGGTCGCCGGTGCGGTACAGGCGCGCGCCGGCCCGGCCGGAGAACGGATCCGGCACGAACGCCAGCGCCGTGCCGAGCGGATTGCCGAGATAGCCGAGTCCCACGCCCTGCCCGCCGACGTACAGCTCGCCCGCCGTGCCCGCCGGGGCCGGCTGGAGCGTCTGGTCCAGCACGTAGAGCTCGGTGTTGCGGACCGCCCGGCCGATCGGCGCGACCACGCCGGCGACGTCCGCCGCGCTTCGGATGAACCCGTGCGTCACGTCATCCGAGCACTCGGTGGGCCCGTACGCGTTAACCATCGGCACGCCGGGGAAATGCCGGAACCAGCGCCGGCACAGGTCGGCGGAGAGGGCCTCGCCGGTGACCAGCAGCCAGCGGAGCGTCTCCAGCCCGGGCAGCGGCGCGCCGTCGTCCCAGGCGTCCAGCGCGGCGCGCAGCAGCGACGGCACCACCTCCAGTACTGTGACCCGCTCCCGGTCGGTCTGCCGGAACAGCGCCACCGGGTCGAGGGCGGTGTCGTCGTCGACGACCAGGACGCAGCCGCCGACGGTAAGCGCCGCGAGCATCTGCCACACCGAGACGTCGAAGGTCAGCGGGGCGTTTTGCACCACGACGTCGGCGGCGACCAGGTCGAGGTCCTCGTTCTTGGCCGCCAGATGGTTGACCATGCCGAGGTGATGGACGAGGGCGCCTTTGGGCAGTCCGGTACTGCCGGAGGTGTGAAGCAGATACGCCGCCTGATCCGGCCGGACCGGGGGCGGCTCGATGCCGGCCGGCTTGGCAGCCTCGCCGAGGACGACGACTCGCACCCCCGCAGCCGCGGAGATCTCCGCGGCGGTCTCGGCGTGCTCGGGGCCGGCGAGCAGGACATCCGCCCCGCTCGACTGCAGCAGCGACGCGTTGCGGGCGGCCGGGGCGCGGGTGTCGAGCGGCAGGAAGGCGTGGCCGGCCCCGTGCGTGCCGAGCACCCCGACGATGACGTTGACGCCGCGCTCGGCGTAGATGGCGCATCTGCCGCCGGGCGGGATGCCGAGGGACAACAGCTGACGGGACAGCGCGCCGGCTCGGCCGACGAGCTCCGCATAGGTGATTCGGACGCCGTCCGCGATCACCGCTGGTGCCTCGCCGCGGGCCGCCGCCAGCTCGTGCACCCGCTCCAGCAGGCTGCTCATGGCCTCGGGCCGGTGCGCCCCGGTCAGTTCGGTGATGAGCCGGGCCTGCTCGTCGGGACGCAGTATCGACAGCCGGCCCAGCGCGCGCTCGGGGTGGCCGGAGATCTGCTCCAGGAGCCGGATGAGCCGGTCGCCGATGGTCTTGGCCTCGGCCGCGGCGAACAGGTCCGGCCGGTAGTCGATTTGCAGCTGCCAGTCGGGGAACGGGATGGCCACGAGCCGGAGCGGGACGTGGGCCGCGTCGTGCACGTCGGCACCGGCCAGCGACAGCCCCGCGCCGAGGTTCTTGAACTTCGCCAGGTCCAGCGGGTAGTTCTCGACGATCACCACCGTGTCGTAGAGCTGGCTCAGGCCGGCCGTCCGCTGAATATCGGTCAGGCCCAGGTGCTGGTGAGGCAGCAACTCGGCCTGCTGCTCCTGCAGCTCGGCGAGCAGTTCGACCACCGGGCGCGACGCCCGCGGGCGAACCCGGACCGGCACAACGTTGATGAACGAGCCGATCATCTCCTCGGCGCCGGCCACCTCGTCGGACCGGCCGCTGACCGTGGCGCCGAAGCACACATCGTCCCGGCGGGTGAGGCGCGCCAGCAGGATCGCCCAGGCGCCCTGGATGATCGTGTTCGCGGTGAGGCCGTGCCCCTTCGCCAGCCGGGTCATCGCCGCCGCCAACTCGGCCGGCAGCACGATCGTGTGCTTGTGCGGCATGACCGGCAGCCGGGCCGGGTCGGCCGGGGCGACCAGCGTCGGCTCGGTCAGCCCGGCCAGGGCCGCCCGCCATGCCTCCCGGGCCTTCTCGGCGTCCTGCCGGACCAGCCAGGCGAGGTGGTCGCGGTGCGGCACCGGAGCCGGCAGCGCGCCGGCGTCGCCGCCCCGCTCGTACAGCCGGAAGAGCTCCTGCAGCAGCACCGGCATCGACCAGCCGTCCAGCAGGATGTGGTGGTTCGTGAGCAGCAGGCGCCACTGGTCGTCCGCGCTGCGGATGAGGGTGAAGCGAATCGACGCGGGCTGCGCCAGGTCGAAGCGCCGGTCCAGCTCCGCCGCGGTCAGCCGGGCCACCTCAACGTCCCGGCGCTCGGCGGGCACCTCCCGGAGGTCCTCGAAGCGCCATGACGCGGCCACGCCCTCGACGATCAGCTGCACCGACTGGCCGTTGTCGCGCTGGCGGAAGGCGGCGCGCAAGGCCGCGTTGCGCCGCACCAGAGCGTCCGCGGCGGCACGCATCGCGGCCGGGTGCAGGTCTCCAGCCAGGTCGAGGGAGTACTGGACGTGGTACACGTCCGGGCCCTCCCGGTCGTAAAGGGCGTGGAACAGCACGCCCTCCTGGAAGGGCGTCAGTGGCAGGATGTCCACCACTCGGACCCGGTCCGCCACGTCACGCCTGCCGTTCCATTGCTTGGACCAGGCTCCTCGGCCGCATGTCGGTCCAGTTCTCGGACACGTAGGTCAGGCAGGCGGCGCGGTCAGCCTCGCCGAACACCACGGTCCAGCCGGCCGGCACGTCTACGAATGTCGGCCACAGGGAATGCTGACCCTCATCGTTCACGAGAACCACAAAGGGCGCGCCCTCGTCGTCGAAAGGATTCGTCACGGCGATGCTCCGGTCCGTCTCGAATGGATTCCGGTACTGGCTTCCGGCAGGCTAACAATCGCTCCTAACACTCGACTTAGCTGCGGCTTAAGCGGCTGCATGGTGGTCGGCAAAGGATGTCTACAGGCCGGTTCGGGCCCGATGACTGAATACCGCACCGGCCCGCATGATGTATGCGGCCATCAGCCCCGAGGAAAGTGCGGAGCCATGTGCGGAATCGCTGGGTATCTGGACCTCCGCGGGGACCACCCCGTCGACCAGGAGGTTCTGTCGGCGATGACGGCCACGCTGGAGCACCGGGGCCCGGACAGTGCCGGGCGGTTCACCGACCCGGGGATCGGACTGGGCTTCCGGCGGCTGAGCATCATCGACCTCGCGACCGGCGCTCAGCCGATCACCAACGAGGACGGCAGCGTGGTCCTGGTGTGCAACGGCGAGATCTTCAACCACCGGGAGCTCCGGGACGGGCTGACCGCCCGCGGGCACACCTTCCGCACCGGAAGCGACGTCGAGGTTCTGGTCCACCTGTACGAGGAGCGCGGGACGGGGCTGCTCGACGTGATTCGCGGGCAGTTCGCCTTCGCGATCTACGACCGGGCGCGGCGCCGGCTCTTCCTGGCCCGGGACCACGTCGGGATCCTGCCGCTGTTCTACGCGCGGACCGCCGGCCATTTCGTCTTCGGCTCGGAGAACAAGACCGTCCTGAGCCACCCGGCCGTCCCGCGCGCGGTCGACCTGGCGGGCCTCGACCAGGTGCTCACGTTTCCCGGGCTGATCAGCCCGCGCACCATGTTCGCCGGCGTGCACAGCCTGGAGAGTGGCCACTATCTTCTGGTCCAGGACGGGCAGGTGCAGAAGGTCCGCTACTGGGACCTGGACTATCCCGAACTCGGCGAGGGGCCCGCGGAACGGCCCGAGGAGTTCTACGTCGAGCGGCTGCGCGGCCTGCTCGCGACGTCGGTGCAGCGGCGGCTGCTGGCCGACGTGCCGGTGGGGTTCTACCTGAGCGGCGGACTGGACTCGTCGCTCATCGGCGCCCTGGTCGGCGAGGTCTCGCCGCACACCCGGCGCCACTCCTTCTCGATCGCCTTCCGAGACGCCGGCATCGACGAGTCGCCCTTCCAGCGGCTGATGGCGGCCAAGCTCTCCTCGGTCCATCACGAGGAGATCTTCGGCGTCGCGGACGCCGCCGAGAGCTTCCGCCGGATGATCCGGCACGCCGAGTGCCCGGTGAAGGAGACCTATAACACCTGCTCGCTGTCCCTGTCGGCCGCGGTGCGGCGGGCGGGGGTCCGGGTCATCCTCACCGGGGAGGGCGCCGATGAGCTGTTCGGCGGCTATCCCGGCTATCGCTTCGACCAGATCGACCGCACCGGCCTGCCGCACCGTCGCGGCGTCCTCGACCTGCTGGAGGCCGAGGCCCGGCAGCACCTGTGGGGCGATGAGAAGGTCTTTTACGAACGCGACTACCTGGCCTGGAGCGACACCAAGCTGGAGCTGTACTCGGCGGAGGCGGCGGCCGAATTCGACACCTTCGAGTGTCTGGCCCTGCCGCTCGTCGACCATGAGATGCTGCGCAACCGGCATCCGCTGCACCAGCGGTCCTACCTGGACTTCAAGCTGCGGCTCTCCGATCACCTGCTGGCCGACCACGGCGACCGGATGGGGCTCGCCAACGCCGTCGAGTCGCGCTACCCCTTCCTCGATCTGGACGTCATCGACTTCGCCCGGACCATTCCGCCGCGCCTGATGGTGACCCCGCAGGGCGGCGAGAAGCACCTACTCCGGCAGGCGGCGCACGGGCTGGTGCCCACCGAGATCATTCAGCGGGAGAAATTCGGCTTCCGGGCGCCCAGCAGCCCCTGGCTGTTGCGCCAGCATCCGGAATGGGCGAACGACCTGCTGTCACACGCCCGCATCAAACGACAGGGCTACTTCAATCCCGACACCGTCGAGCGGCTCAAATCCCAATACCTGAGCGCCGATTTCGACGTGCATCCGCATGTGGGCGACGACCTGCTGCTGGTCGTCCTCAGCTTCGGGGTGCTGCTCGATGAGTTCGACCTGCCCGACCACCATTGATTCCGGCATTTGGCATGGCCGTAACGGAGGAAGGAAAGAGGATGGCTTTCGAGGCGATCCATTCGCTGGTCCGCACCGCGGCCGAGCGGTCGCCGGGACGCCGTGCGGTGTCGTCCCCCGAACGCACCCTGACCTACGCGGCGCTGGAGAACGCGGCGAACCGGCTCGCCGGCCGGCTGAGCGCGGCGGGAGTCGGGCCCGGCCACCTCGTCCCGGTGCTCACCGCGAGCCGGGACGAGACGATCATCGCCATCCTGGCCGTCCTGAAGATCGGTGCCGTCTTCGTCCCCGTCGACCTGGCGGCGCCCCAGGCGCGCAACGGCGACATCCTCGCCGGCACCGCCGCCGGGCACGCGATCGTGCAGGGCGCGGCGGCCGAGGAGTTCTGCGGTACGCACCTGCCGGGCGCCCGCCTGCTGTGCGCGGACGTGGGCGACCCGGATCAGGACACGCTCGACGCGGAGGCGGTCCGGCACATCCCGGCGGCCGACGACCCGTGCTATGTCATGCACACCTCAGGCTCCACCGGCCGGCCGAAGGGCATCGTGGGCCGGCTCGGCGCCATCGACCACTACATCCGCTGGGAGACCGAGCTGCTCGGCGCGCAGGACGGCTGGCGGGTCAGCCACCTGACCTCGCCTGCCTTCGACGCCATGCTGCGGGACCTGTTCGTCCCGCTCGCCAACGGCGGGACGGTGGTCATTCCGCCGCCGGACCTGCTCCTCGACCCGCCCGGCCTGCTCCGCTGGATCGATGCGGAGCGCATCCAGCTGGTGCACTGCGTCCCGTCGATCTTTCGCGGCCTTGCCTCGGTGGACGGGCTCGAGCTGCAGCACCTGAGCTGCATCGCGATGTCCGGCGAGCGGCTGTCCCCCGCCGACGCGGCCCGGTGGTTCGAGCGGTACGGCCAGCGGATCCGCCTGCTCAACCTGTACGGCCCGTCGGAGACGACGATGACGAAGACCTACCGCTTCGTCACCGCTGAGGACACGCAGGCCGCCTCGATCCCGATCGGCCGGCCCATGCCGGAGACGGAGGTGCTGCTTCTCGACGCGGCCGGGCGGCCCTGCCGGGAGGGGCGGATGGGCGAGATCTACTTGCGGACGCCGCACCGGTCGCTCGGCTACCGCGACCTACCCGAGGAGACGGCCGCCGCGTTCGTCACCAACCCGCTGACCGGGGACCCGGCGGACGTGGTCTACCGCACCGGCGACTTCGGCCGTCTGCTGGCGACCGGCGAGCTGGAGTACATCGGCCGCAAGGACCACCAGGTCAAGGTCGGCGGCGTCCGGGTCGAGCTGGGCGAGGTGGAGAGTGTGCTGCGCACCCACCCGGCCGTACGGGACGCGGCGGTGGTGGTGCATGAGCAGCCCGATGGGGCGTCCTCGCTGTGCGCCTTCCTCGAGCTGGCCAGCCCGTCGGACAACGATGAGATCCGCCGGCACGTCGCGCAGCGGCTGCTGCCCAGCGCCGTACCCGCCGTGCTGGTGCCGCTCGACCAGCTCCCGCGGACCATCAGCGGGAAGATCGACCGGCGCGCCCTGCCGGTTCCGGTGGTTCCGGCCGCCCAGGACGACCAGGACGACCAGGAGGTCGTGCCGCCGCGCACGCCGACCGAGAAGGCCCTCGCCCGGCTGTGGGCGGAGCTGCTTCCGGTGGCGGAGGTGGGCGTCCGGCAGGACTTCTTCGACATGGGCGGGCACTCACTGCTGGTCATGACTATGCTCTCCCGGCTGCGCGCGGAGTTCGGCGTGGAGGTGCACCTCCAGGCGTTCCTCACCGCGCGCACCATCGAGGCGCTGGCCGGGCAGCTCGAGGAGGCCCTGGCGAGCGAGCCCGATCAGGCCGAGGACCTGCTCGACGCGCTGACCGACGTTGCGGGGGGTACGCGATGACGCAGGTGGAGCCGGCGACGCTGCAGCAGGGCCAGGCGCGCGTTCTTGAGCAGGAGGTCGAGACGGCGATCCTGGCGCACGAGAACGTCGCGGACTGCGCCGTCGTGTACCAGGGCTCCGCGCCGGCCGCCGCGGTGGCGCGGGCATGCGTGCGCTGCGGCATGGACGCCGCCTACCCCGGTGCGGACGTGGACGACGGCGGCACCTGTTACTTCTGCCGCCTCTACACCGGCAACGAAGCGGCGATCCACTCGTACTTCGGGGATGTCGACGGCTTCCTGCGCAAGGTGCGGGAGAAGACCGCGGGCGGTGCTCCAGAATACGACGTCCTGCTCCTGTTCAGCGGCGGCAAGGACAGCACGTACGTGCTGCACCGCCTGGTGGACCTGGGCTTGCGGGTGATGACGTTCACCTTCGACAACGGGTTCATCTCGCAGACCGCGCTACGCAATGTCGAGAACATCACCGCCAAGCTGGGCATCGAGCACGTCACCCTCGGCCGGGCGGACCAGAACCGGGTCTTCGTGGAGAGCCTCCGCCAGCACCAGAGCGTGTGCAACGGATGCTTTCGCTCGCTGCTGAGCCTGAGCACCGAACTGGCCGCGGAACGCAAGATCCCGGTCATCGTCACCGGGCTGTCCCGCGGCCAGATCATCGACGAGCGCCTGAGCTGGTTCTACCAGCGCGGCATCTTCGATCCGCGGGAGATCGAGGAGCAGCTGGCGGTCGGGCGCCGGGTCTACCACCAGATCGGTGAGCGGGTCGACCCGAACGCGGTCGAGGCGTCCGAGGTGGTCGACTTCTTCCGCTACAGCAACGTCACCAAGGGCGAGATCCTGCGCTACCTGGCTGAGGAGGCGACCGCCTGGACGCAGCCCACCGACACCGGCTTCTGCAGCTCCAACTGCCTGATAAACGACGTCGGCGTGTACGTCCACAGTGCCGAGCGCGGCTACCACAACTACGAGTCGCCCACCCGCTGGGAGGTGCGGCTCGGCCACCTGGAGCGGGCCGCCGCGGACGAGGAGCTCCGCACGCCCGTGGACATCCCGCGGGTCCGGCGCATGCTCACCAAGATCGGCTATACCGATCCGGCCGACCGGCAGCGCCTCGGCCGCCGTCTGGTGGCCTACTACGTGGCGAGCGGGCCGGTCACCGCGGGTACGCTGCGGAGCTTTTCCGCGCGGACCCTGCCGGACTTCCTCGTTCCCGAGCAGTGGGTGGCGGTCGACCGCATCCCTCGCGACGGCGGCGTGCTGCAGCGGCAGGAACTGCCCTCCCCGGCCCCGGTCACCGTCGAGCCGAAATCCCCTCAAGCATCCGCCGAGTCGTTCCCTCTAACCCCCGCGCAGCAGCGGATCCTGGCGGAGAGCGGCACGCCCGGACGGGTCGCCCTGGTCGGGCTGCCGGACGACGCGGACCTCGCCAAGGTCCGCCGCGCGGTGCTGCGGCTCATGCTGCGCCACGACGCGCTCCGGCTGCGCTTCGCGCCGCCCGGCCCGGACGGCCCGGACGGCGGGTGGACGCAGGCCGACGGCGGCATCGGGCGCATCGCCGTGCCGCGGGTCGACCTCACCGGGCGCCCCGAGCCGCGCGTCGACCTGCTGCCGGCCTTGGCGGACCGGCTGCTCGCACAGCTGGACCCGGTGGCCGGCCCGGTGGTGCGCTGCGCGGTCGTCGACACCGACGACGCACGCCTGCTTCTGTTCGCCGCGCACGCCCTGGTCCTCGACGTCCGCTCGTTCCGGCTGCTGCTGACCGATCTAGCCGACGTGTGGGACTGGCTCGACGGCGCGGCTCCCGAGCCGCCGCCGGCCGGATCGTTCCTCGCCCAGCTCGACTGGGCATCTCCGCCCACCGCCCAGCCCGCGGAGATCACCGCTGTGCTGGCCGTGATCGGCACTCCCCCGCTCACCGTGGACGTCGTCGACCACACGGCGGGGTCCGAGACCACGCTCGGCCCGTTTCTCGCCGTCGGGCCCGTCGCCGGGCCGGACATCGCGCCCATCCGGCTGCATTACTTCGGGCCGTTCGGGGCGGAGGCCAGCCAGGCCGAGCCGTTCCAGCCCTCAGCCCTGCCGGGCCACGGCCTGACCGCGCTGCCGTCCGTGTATCCGCTGGAGCTCGGCGTGAGCCTGATCGACGGACGACTCCGTCTGCACTGGACCGGCGGGCCGGCTGCCGGTGTCGATCCCGCCCGGATCGCGGCCCAGCTGGAGCGGCCGGCCGGCAAACTCTCGGCCGGCGATTCCCCGGCCGCATGACGATCCGGCGAAACCTCGGCGTCCTCGGCGGGATGGGTCCGGCCGCGACGGCCGAGTTCCTCCGCCTGCTGGCCGCCGAATCGCCGGCTACCAGCGATCAGGAGCACCCGCGCGTACTCCTGATCTCCGAGCCGGGCATCCCGGACCGCAGCGCCGCAGTGCTGGCCGGCCGGTTGGACCCGCTGATCCCGATCCGGGCGGCCCTGCTGGATCTCGTGCGCTGGGGGGCAGACCTGCTGGCCGTCCCCTGCAACACGGCGCACGCCTTCATCGACCGGATCGGCGACGAGCTGCCGCTGCCCCTGGTGCACATCGTCGACGCCACGCTGCGGGAGGCCGTCCGGCGGGCGCCCGGCGGCGGCTGGCTCGCGGCCACCACCGGCACCGTGGCGAGCGGTCTCTACCAGCACCGGGCCCGCCGGCTGGGCTACCCGCTGCACGTGCCCGGCGCCGCGGCTCAGGCTTCCATTCAGCAGACAAGCGTCCTGGTCAAGGCCGGACGGACGGCCGAAGCCGGGCAGGTGTTCGCGGCGGCGACCCGCGGGCTGTGGCGCCAGCACCGGGTTCCGGTGCTGGCCGCCTGTACCGAACTGCCCATCGCGTACGAAGCCGCCGGCCTGCCCGCCGACGCCATGGTGTCCAGCCTCCAGGCTCTCGCTCTGGCGTGTCTCGACCGGCTACACGGCGAGTCGGACACGCCGACGCTCATCCGGCCGGGAGTGATGCCAGGGTGAACCAGTCCTTCTTCTCGGCGCCGCGCTCCAACTGCTGCGCCAGCTCCGCCTCGTGCCGCTCGTCGACCGCCACGGTCACTCCGAGGCGCTGCAGCAACCGCTGAAGCGACAGCACCAGCCACCCGCCGTCGGCGAAGGCACCGCCGAGGCGATCCCGATTGTCGAGCCAGATCAGCAGGCATGACACGGCGGCGTGGTGGGCACAGTGCTCATTCGCGGCCGTGATGGCGGCGACCGAGCTTGACTGCCAGGACTCGGTGGCCGCGATGCGGTGGTACAGGGCGGCGCGCAGCTCGCTCAGCCGGGCGCACAGGTCCAGAATCTCGGCGCCGGCCGCGGGCGGGCGCGGCCCCCGCAGCAGCGCCTCGGCGCGGCGGACGGCGAGTGGCCAGGCCGCGGTGATCTCGTCCAGGCCGCCGTTGGCCAGGCGCAGCCGTCGCCCGTCGGGGTGCCACGCCGCGGTGTTGTCGCCCAGGTCGAACAGCTGCCGCAGCAGATCCTGCGCCGCGTCGTCCGGCTCGCCGGCGCCGGCCACCACGGCGGGCAACTGCTCGGCGATCCAGTGCAGGTTCACGTGGGTGGTGCCCTCGAACACGCTCGCGATCGCATGGTCGCGCTGCAGCTTCTGGAAGGCGCCGGAGGCGACGCCCTCGCGCAGGTAGCTGCGGGCGCCCATCACCACACCGACGTTGTGCACCGTCTTTTCGGCCATGACCGGAACCAGATACTTCGCGATCGCGGACCAGAGGCTCAGCCGCTCCGGCGCGAGCACCAGCGCCCGGGAGATCGGCAGCGTGGTGCACTCACCGATGAAGAGGTTGACGTGCTCCTGTACGAGCTGGTGCCGTATGATCGGAATGGCGAAGATCCGATCGCCGTACAGGCGTCGGTCCATGGCGTAGCCGAGCCCCATGCGCAGCACCGCGTCCATCACGCCGAGCGACATCGCCGCGATGGCCGTCCGGGTGATCTGCAGGGTCTTGAGCACCTGGGTCACCCCGATGCCGGGCGGCCCGACCAACGCGTCGCCCGGCAGCACGGCGTCGTGGAACTCGACTCCGCTCAGGTCGTGCCCCTTGAGGCCGAGGGTGCGCACGAACGGCAGGTGGCGCACCGCGCCGTCGGACAGCTGCTGCTTGTCCACCAGAGCCAGCGAGAGGTCGTGCTCGCCGGTGCGGGCCAGCACGGTGACGAACCGGGCCCGGGTGGCGTTGCCCACCGGCCACTTCGCCGCGTTCAGGCGGAGGCCGCCGTTCTCGCGGACCAGGGTCCCCTCGGTGGACAGCAGGTCGCTGCCGTGATCGGCCTCGGACACCCCGAAGCAGGCCAGCCCACCGGACAGCAGCTCGTCCGCGAGCTCCCGCTTCTGCCGCGCGCTGCCCCACAGCCACACCGGGTTCGCCGCCAGCAGGGCGGAGCCGTACATCACGGCGATCGTCGGGTTGCGCCGGGACAGGACCCGGCAGACGTGCAGCAGCTCGTCCAGGGTGCGCAGCCGGCCACCCTGCTCCACCGGCACGAGAAGTTCGTGGAACCCCCACTTCTCGATCGTCGAGCGGGCGTTCGGCGGCAGTTCCGAGGCCTCATCACCGGCGACGATCTCGTCGTAGGAGAACGGCGTCCCGCCCGCGTAGGGGTCGCCCAGGTAATCGTCGAAGGCACCCGCCAGCACCTGGGCGGGGGACAACAATCCAGTCATCTATTCACCCTCGCGATTCGCCGGCAGGGCCTCGAGGTACTCGACGAGCTTGTTGACCGTGGGATAGCCCCATGTCGCCTGCATGTAATCGATTTCTACGCCGAGTTTGGTCTCCAGGTCGGCCAGCAGACTGACGGCATAGACGGAGTTCATACCATAGTGTGCCAGCTCGGTGTCCGGATCGATGGTGTCCGCCGGCTGGTCCAGATAGAACGCGATCCGCTCCCGCAACCAGGACTGGAGCTCACTCGTGTTCCTGATATCAAGGCTCTTTGACATCGCTATTTCCTCCGGACGCGGCACTGGGTATCGCGGGCGAGACTGTCAGGACAGTAACAGCAGACCATAAAAGGCACCTTAATCGGCGCTTAAGAGCGACCGGGACCGGCGGCAAACTCAGGTCCGGCAGGCCACGAATTCCTCTTATCGTATTCCCCGGCGGCAGCATTCCTCGCGAAGGGACGATCATGCGGTTCGGTCTGTTCTACGAGCTTCAGCTCCCTCGGCCGTGGCGGCCTGACTCAGAGCTGCGCATCGTGCACGACACGCTGACGCAGATCGAGCTGGCCGACCGGCTCGGCTTCGACTACGCGTGGGCCGTGGAGCATCACTTCCTCGAGGAGTACAGCCACTGCTCGGCGCCCGAGGTGCTGCTCGGCGCCGCGAGCCAGCGCACCGAGCGGATACGGCTCGGCCACGGCATCATGGTGCTCCCGCCGGGGATCAACGCACCGGCCCGGGTGGCCGAGCGGATCGGCATGCTCGACCTGCTGTGCAACGGCCGGGCCGAGTTCGGCACCGGCGAGTCCAGCACCGAGGTCGAGCTGGGCGCGTTCGGCATCGAGATGTCGGCCAAGCGAGCGCAATGGCGGGAGTCAATCGACGCGGTCACCCGCATGTTCGTCGAGGAGCCGTTTGCCGGCTACGACGGCACGTACGTGCAGATGCCGCCGCGCAACATCGTGCCGAAGCCGCTGCAGAAGCCGCATCCGCCGATGTGGACCGCGTGCAGCAAGCGGGAGAGCCTCACGCACGCCGCTCGGCACGGCCTCGGCGCCCTCACCTTCTCCTTCGTCGCACCAGACGAGGCCGAGAAGTGGATCGGCGACTACTACGCAACCATCGAGTCGGAGGAATGCGTGCCGGCCGGCTACTCGGTCAACCCCCAGGTCGCCATGACGCTCTACCTGATGTGCGACGAGGACGAGGCCACCGCGCGCGAGCGCGGGCTGGCCGACCACCGGTTCTTCGCCCGGTCGCTCGCCTACTACTGGGGTCTGGGCTCGCACGTGCCCGGGAAGGGCGACCTCGCTCGCGACCTCGGGCTCGACACGCCGCGGGACCAGGTCGACAAGGAGTTTCCCGCGGTGCTCGAGGGCGCGTACAGCGGCATCGGCACCCCGGAGCAGATCCGCAGGACGCTCCGCGAATACGAGGCGGCCGGCGTGGACCAGATCCTGCTGATCGCCCAGTCCGGCCGGATCAAACACGAGCACATCTGCTCCTCGATGGAGCTGTTCGCCCGCGAGGTGATGCCGGAGTTCGCCGAGCGGCACGAAAGCGCGGAGCTGGCCAAGGCCAAGCGGCTGGCCCCGGCGATCGAGGCCGCACTGGCCCGCCGCACCGCCGCCCGCGAGGTGGACCCGGAATACCGGGTGCCCCGTACCGCCATGCCGACCGCGCTGCCGCGTTCCGCGGTGCAGAAGGGCTGAGATACGCATGCAGTCACGGCTCCCGCTCTCGGCCGCGCAGTCCGGCGTGTGGACGGCGCAGTACCTGAACCCGCACGACCGCTCCTACACCGCCGGCCAGTATGTGGAGATCACCGGCCCGCTCGATCGGTCCGCCATGCACCGGGCCGTGCGCCGGGTGATGGAGGAGTCCGAGGCGATCCGGCTGCAGGTGTCCGTCGACGATGACGGCTTCCACCAGGTGGTCGCGCCGGCCCAGGACATGGACTTCCCGCACGTCGACCTGACCGGTACGGCTGAGCCCCGGCAGGCCGCGGTGGATTGGATGGCCGCCGACATCGACCGCCCGGCCGATCTCACCGGGCGGAACCTGTTCGCAACCGCCCTACTCGCCCTCGGCGACGAGCACTGGATCTGGTACATGCGCGGGCACCACGTCGTCATCG
The DNA here is from genome assembly GCF_042870725.1 of Micromonospora sp. NPDC006431. Taxonomy (NCBI): domain Bacteria; kingdom Bacillati; phylum Actinomycetota; class Actinomycetes; order Micromonosporales; family Micromonosporaceae; genus Micromonospora; species Micromonospora sp. NPDC006431. The sequence goes on along the minus strand of NZ_JBIAHQ010000036.1, from coordinate 15,053 downwards.
ACGGGTACGGCGCCGGCCTGCTCGCCCGCCGGGTCGCCGAGCTCTACACCGCCGACGTGACCGGGGCCCGCTGCCCCGAGGCATCCTGGGCGACGGTCGAGGAGCTCCTGGAGGAGGAGGCCGGCTACCGCGGCTCGGCGGACTTCGAGCGTGACCGGACCTTCTGGAACGACCACCTCGCCGACCGGCCCGAGGTCGCCGGTTTCGCGGACACCGTGTCGCTGCCCGGCAACGGCCAGCTGCGCCTGACCCGTACGATCCCGCCGTCGGCCCTGGACTCGCTGACCGCCGCCGCGGGCCTGTCCAGCCAGGGCTGGCCGGGTGCGTTCTTCGCCGGGGTCGCCGCCTACCTGCACCGCACCACGGGCGCGCGCGACATCGTCTTGGGAATGACGGTGACCGCGCGGCGCACTCCCGCCGCCCTCCGGACGCCGTGCATGATGTCGAACGTCCTGCCGCTGCGGCTCACCGTCGAACCGGGCGCGACCGTCGTGGACCTGATCCGGGCCGTCAGCCTGCAGACTCAGCGGCTGGTCCGGCATCAGCGGTACAACCAGGAGTTCCTCCGGCGCGACCTGGGTTATCTCGACTCCGGGCGCCGCCTGTACGGGCCTGAGGTCAACGTCCTGCCGATCGACCAGCGGTTCGACTTCGCCGGGACGCCGGCAACGCTGCGCTACGTGTCGTACGGCCCGGTCGAGGACATCGCCTTCACCGCGCACCCGGGAGCCGGCCTCGACCTGGTGCTCGACCTCGCGGCCACGGCGCGCAGCTACACCGCGGACGACCTCGACCTGCACGCCGATCGCATGCTGGCTTTCCTGGAACGGCTGGCAGCCGACCCGCACCGCCCGATCGCCGACACCGAGGTCCTGCTGCCCGCGGAGAGCAAGCGGGTGCTGGTCGACTGGAACGCCACCGACGAGAGCGAGTCCTTCGAGAACGTCGTCCAGCGCATCCGGAAGGTCGCCGCGGAGTCACCCCGGGCCGTCGCGGCAGTGGACGACCGGACCAGCCTGGACTACGCCGCGCTGGTCGGCTGGGGCAGCGCGATCTCCGGCAAGCTGCGGCAGGCGGGCGCCGGCCCGGAGGTGCTCGTCGGCGTGCTGACCGGCCGGGGAGTGCAGGTCGTCGCGTCTATGCTGGGCATCTGGGGCGCGGGCGCGGCGTACGTCCCGCTGGATGTGGATGCCGCACTGACCCGAAACGCCTCGCTCGTCCACGACAACGGGATTGATCTTCTGCTCGTGGAGCCTGAGCACGCCGGGCTGGCGGAGGCGATCGCCGCCGCTGCGGACCGGCCGATCGAGATCGTGGTCCTCGACGAGGACCGCGACGCCCCGAACAACCTCGGTCCGCTGGCCGGGGACGACGACTATCTCGCCTACGTCTACTTCACCTCCGGCTCCACCGGCCGACCGAAGGGCGCGATGGTCTCCCAGCACGGGATGATCAATCACCTTGTGGCGAAGGTCCGCGACCTCGGAATGACCGCCGCCGATTCGGTGGCGCACAACGCGCCGCTCACCTTCGACGTCTCGGTGTGGCAGATGGTCGCGCCGCTGCTGGTCGGCGGCCACACCCGGATCGTCGGCAACGAGATGGCCGCCGACCCACTCGCGCTGTTCCAGCTGATCGCCGCCGAGAAGGTCACCATCCTCGAGGTGGTGCCGTCCTTCATGCGCGCGACGCTCGCCGCGTGGAGCGGCGGCGGGCCGGCCACCGCCGCGCCAGACCTGCCGGCCTTCCGCTGGTACATCGTGAACGGCGAAGTCCTGCCGCCGGAGATGTGCGTGCGCTGGTTCGCCCTCCACCCGAATGTCAACATCATCAACGCGTACGGCGCCACCGAGTGCTCCGACGACGTCTCGCACGCCGTGCTCACCAAGGATTCCCCGTACGACGTGGCCCGGGTGCCGGTCGGCCGCCCGCTGCGCAACACCCGCCTATACGTGCTGGACGACAATTTGCAGCCGGTGCCGCTCGGTATGCCGGGCGAGCTCTACATCGGCGGCATCGGGGTGGGCCGCGGCTACCTGGCCGATCCGATGCGGACCTGCACGAAGTTCCTCCCCGACCCGTTCGCCGGCGACACCGGCGCCCGGATGTACCGGTCCGGCGACCGGGTGCGCTACTTCCCCGACGGACAGCTCGACTTCCTCGGCCGCCGCGACTTCCAGCTGAAGATCCGCGGACAACGGATCGAGCCCGGCGAGGTCGACGCGGTCCTGCGCGGCGCGCCGGGCGTGACCGACGCCGTGGTCGTCGCGGTGGACGGCCCGGCCGGGCAGAAGGTCCTGATCGGCTACGTCGTCGGCGACTCCGATCTGCAGGCCCTGCGCGCATACGCCGCCGACCAGCTGCCCGACTACGCCGTACCGACCGTGCTCGTCCCGCTGGACGCCCTGCCGCTGAACCAGAACGGCAAGGTGGACCGCAAGGCGCTGCCGCCGGTGGACCTGGCGTCCGGGTCCGGTGGCCGCGCGCCGGCCACGCCCCAGGAGGACGACCTGTGCCGGATCTTCGGCGACGTCCTGGGCATCGCCCGGATCGGCGCCGACGACGACTTCTTCGTGCTCGGCGGCGACAGCATCCTGGCCATCCAGGTGGCCGCGCGGGCCCGCAACTCGGGCATGCTGCTGACCCCCAGGGACGTGTTCCGGCATCGAACGCCCGCCCTGCTGGCCGGCGCGGCGTCGACCGCGACGCCCGAGGACGCGGGCGGAGCCGCGCCGGACGACGGCACCGGCCGGATCCCGGCCACGCCGGTCATGCACTGGCTGCGCGAGATCGGCGGCGACGTCCAGGGCTTCCACCAGAGCTTGGTGGTGAAGGTACCGCCGCTCGGCGAGGAGCAGCTCGTCGCCGCGGTCCAGGCGGTCCTCGACGGGCACGACGCGCTGCGGGCGCGCCTGGTCAGCAGCGGCGACGGCACGGTGTGGGGCCTGTCCGTCCCGCCGGCCGGAGCGGTTGACGCCCGCAACTGCGTACGGCGGGTGACCGGTGGAGATCTGAGCAGCGAGTTCGTTCAAGCCCGCGATCGGCTGGATCCCGCGGCGGGGCGGATGCTGGAGGTGGTCTGGTTCGCCGACGCGGGGCAGTTGCTGCTGGTCGCCCACCACTTGGCGGTGGACGCCGTGTCATGGCACATTCTGCTAGCCGACCTGGCCGCCGCCGGGCAGGCCACCGTGGACCGGCCCGTGACGTCCGTCAAGCGCTGGGCCGAGCAGCTGGTGCTGGCGGCCCAGGACCCCGCGCTGGCGGACACCCTGGAGGTCTGGACCGGCATGCTGGCGCCGGACGCGCCCACGCTGGCCAGCCGCCCCCTCGATGCGGAACGGGACCGGGCCGGCAAGGTGGGGTCGCTGGTGCGCACCCTTGGCGCCGATGAGACCGAGGCGCTCCTCGACCGGGCCGCCCAGGCGTTCGGCGCCGACGCGCAGGATGTGCTCGTCACCGGCCTGGCGATGGCGCTCGCCGAGGTCACCGGCAGCCGCACGGGCGTACCGATCGACCTCGAGGGCCACGGCCGCGAGGACGTCGTGCACGGCCTGGACCTGATCCGCACCGTCGGATGGTTCACCAGCATCTATCCGGTGCGCTTCGACCTGGCCGGCGACCTCCCTCCTGGCGTCCGCGCGGTCGAGTCAGTCAAGCGGGTGAAGGAGCAACTGCGCGCGCTGCCCCTCCGGGGCGTCGGGTACGGGCTGCTGCGCCACCTCAACCCGGTGACCCGCCCGGTGCTGGCCGCGTTGCCGGCCCCCGAGGTCCGGTTCAACTACCTCGGCCGGTTCCGGATGGCCGGGGGCGGCAACGATTACTGGCTGACCGACGAGAGCTCCTTCGCGCTGACCGATCAGCCGCCGCAGATGCCGCTGACCCACGCCCTGGACGTCGTGGCGATCGTCCAGATGGAACCGGGCGGTCCCCGCCTGTCCCTCCGAATGACCTGGCCGGAAGAGGTCCTCGACGAGGGAAAGGCCGGCGAGATCGCAGACCGCTGGCTCGCCATCCTTCACGAACTGGGCGAATATGTCACCCGGACCGGGGCCAACGGACTCACCCCTTCGGACGTGGCGCTGGTCGAACTGAAACAATGGGAGATTGAGGAGTTCGAGGCGCAATTCGGATAGGAGAACGATGCACGATTCGATGACCGTGCCGGTGGTGGCCTCCTCCTCCCGCACCGAGCGAGCGCTGACCCTGGGCACCGCCCTCGCCATCGCCGTGGTCCTCGTGCCGGAGAGCCCCGCCCTCACCCTGGCTGGCGGCATCGCCCTGCTGCTCATCACGCTGGTCGCGGCCCTGCGGCCGTCGCCCGCCGTGCTCCGCCTGGTGATCTGCTGCGACCTGGTCGCATTCCTGTTCTCCCTGTACGTGTTCGCGGGCTTCCCGCCGGCGCTGGTCACGACGCTGTTCGTGGTCGCGCCGGCGGTGGCGGGCTGGGTGCTGCACCGGCGCGGCCTGCTGCGTCCGATTGCGCCGTGGCTGAGGTGGGGTCCGCTGACGCCCGGCGGCATCGCGCTCTTCATCGCCGTCGTCGTCACCAGCGTCCTCGGGCTGTTCCTCTGGACCCTCATCGACGACCCCAAGCTCTCGGAGTTCCTGGGCCAGTTGCAGCACGCCTCCCCGTGGCAGGCGTTCGCCGCAATCCTGGGATTCGCCCTCGTCAATTCCGCCTGGGAGGAGCTGCTGTTCCGTGGCGTTCTGCAGACCGAACTCATCAACACCTGGGGAATCCACCTGGCACTGGTGATCGAGTCGGTGGCGTTCGGCATCTCGCACGCCAACGGCATCCCTTCCGGGCCGCTCGGCATCGTGATGGCCGGGGTGTGGGGCTACCTGCTCAGCGTGATCCGGCTGCGGACCGGCGGCATCGGCTATCCGTTCGCCGCCCACGTGGTCGCCAACACCACGATCGGCCTCCTGATCTATCTACAGGTCTGATCCAGCCGCTGCGCGGTTAACGATCTTTGGTATTGGAGTTCTAAGGCCGGCAGCAGCGGCCACCCAACCATGACCCCGCCGTTGTCATCTCGATGAACGGGCCACGCGCGGCCTCACCGTCGAGGTCGCGCAACTCGTCACAGAGATCCAGCGCTCCGTCGTTCTCGAACCGTCCAGCACCCGAGGCTTTTCCGGACCTCGGCCACGGCTACTACTACGCCGTCGATGCTCGGCTCCATGGGTACCTGAACGTTGGGCAGTGGGCCCTCATCGTCGAGACGGTCGGCTACTCGCCACGGGGCCGACAACCTCATCGACGTGCTCCACGTATTCGACGACTGCCTGACCAGCGGCGAACCTGGCTGTGGAAGCGGTGACTTTCACGAACGAGTAGACAACTGGGACCAGATAGAGGACCCCGACGAGCCCGAGACCTACCAGGGAGGGCCGATAGTGGTTCGCGGCCAGACGATCGCAGTTACTGCCGAGCCGTGACCCGGAGCCGTATGTGCGGCAGATCATCGTCAACGCGTACCCCGCCACAGGTTCCACGCCTCCCGCAGGGCAGTCCGACGGCGGTCCTCTGGCAATGTCGTTCCGCATGACAGCTCGACGAGCGTGTGGAAGCGGTGCAGATCCACCTGCTCGTCGTTGATCCTCAGCGTGTACCCCGGCCGGTCGGCGCACGATGGCTGGTCCATCGGTCCCCTCGGGTCCCGCCACGACCAATGCCTGGCGCAGCCGGGTCACCTACGAATACACGGCGGCTCGCACCGACGCAGGCGGCCGTGTGCCCCTGGCCCGGTCGATCGCCGTTTCCCGGAGCACCTGTCATCCTCCTTCGACCAGCAGGGCTGCCAGCAGCGTCTGCTGTCGCGACGGTCCCAGGTCACGCCGGCGACCCGGTAGGCCCCCACTGGACGTCCGTGGGGGCCTAGCCTACTCGTGGGGTGACGCGAGGGTCACCATCACCAAGTTCGGTACAGCTTTCGCACGTGTCCTGTCCTCTCGCGGTGGCTCAGTCGGTGACGTCAACCTTCGGCGGATTGTCGTCGGTGTTCTGCGAGACCAGCACCAGCTGGTACGTGCTGATAGCGCCTGGCTCGATCCGCGACCGCGGGCCGCGCGGCTCCACCGCGCGCATCTCCTTGCCGAGGGCCTGCCCGGTGTCCGGGTCGATGATCAGACGCACCTCAAAGCGGCCGAACGTGGGGCTTTCCTGGGCGAATGCGATCGCCTGCCCGGGCCGGCCGTGCATGTCGTGCACGACGCCCAGCCCGCGGACCCCCGGCAACGTGGCGAGCATGCGGTATGCGGCGGCGCGGACCTTGTTGCTGACCGGCAGGTCGATCACCACGCTGGCGGCGACGGTGAACAGCCACTGGTCGCGGTCGGTGGGCATGTCACCGCCTCCCCCGTCAAAGCGGCTGAGCAGTGCGCCGCGGAGGGCAACCGGGTCAGCCGGTAGCGCGTCGAGTTCCGCCTGCGACACGTTTCGGTCGCCAAGGGCGAAGAGGTGCGCCGCGTCGACCGTGTTGCCGTGAACCTTGCCCGGGGCGATCTGCAGGTCGAACGGCTTCGGCTTGGTGATCCTCATGACTGCCGGGGAACCGTTGCGACGCCAGGCCGCCTCGTCACTTGGCGTGGCGGGCGCAGCGCCGAGCGACTGCGAAATGACCCAACTACGGTCGGCGCTGGAGCGGGCCAGCCAGTACTGGCTACCGCTCCTGGCGAACATGGTGTACGTGCCGTCGGCGGCCTCGACCGGCACCGCGAAGCCGCTCTCCGTTTGGATGGTCAGATAACGCCCGCTGTCTGGCGAGGTTTTGTTGCTGCGTTCGGCTGCTACGAGCAGCAACCGGCTAGCGTCCATCGGCCTCTGCGGGGCCGGCGACACGATACCGGGTGCGGCATTGGGTGCGTTGCGCGGAGCGGCGCCCGGCCCGGCCACGGCCACGGCCACCGCGACGGCGGTGACAGCCGCCGCGGCCACCCCTACCGCCTTGAGCAAAACCGCCCGCGGACGTCGGGGCGTGCGGGGCTGGTCGAGCGCCGCATGCCGGTCGGCGGCTGAGGCATTGGCCATGATGCCGGCAATGGCCTGTGCGGTGTCCTCGGCCCGGTTCGGCGGTGGGTTCAGTCGTGCCGGCCTGGCCTTGGCAAGCAGATTCAGGACGTCTGGTGAGCGGCTCATCGGATTGACTCCTTCGGAATAAGCGTGGCGGCGGATCGAGGCAATTCCGGCTCGGTGGCGGCGGCCATCGCGGCCTTCACGTGACGCCGGGCGCGATGCAGGCGCACGTAGTACGTCGCTGTAGAGCAGCCGAGGACCCGAGCCGCGTGACCTGGCGCCAACCCATGCCAGGCGACCAGCGTCAACAATTCGCGGTCGTCGTCGGACAACTGGGCCAGAGCCGCGAGCACTACAGCCCGCTCGGCGACACCGTCTGCCACGTCACCGACGGACAACTCCTCGTCGGTGATCCACGCGCGCATCTCGGCAGCGACCGCCTGCCGCCGTTCCTCCGCACGGTATCGCTCACCCACCACATTGCGAGCGACGGCAAGCAGCCATGGCAGCGGCGCAGCCCTCGGCAGCGCCGGCAACCGCCGCCACGCCACCAGAAACGTCTCGGCGACGACCTCATCGGCCAGCTGACGACCAGCGCGCGCGACAGCATACGCATACACCTGCCGGTAGTGCGCCCGGTACACAGAGGTGAAATGATCCTCCGGTTGAAGTTCTGGCACTGACTTCGGCCCTTCCTGTCAGAGGTTCTCCATCACCAAGAAATGTCTCGGGCACGCCGTTTCTTACATCAGCCATGAATTTCGCCCCGGTCATCGCAGGCAGACCGCTGCCACCGGGTCGGGTGACCCGCCCCCCGACTGCACTCCGAAGCCGCCTTCGCCAGGCTCTACGGCGTCGCCCCCATCCCCGCCGGTTCCGGCCGGACAGACCGCCACCGCCTGCACCGCGGCGGCGACCGCGACGCCAACAGCGCCCTCTGGCGCATCACCCTGGTCCGCATGCGCTGCCACCAGCCCACCAAGGACTACGTCACCCGCCGCACGGCCGAGGGCAAGACCAAGACCGAGATCCTGCGCTGCCTCAAACGACACGTCGCCCGAGAGATTTACCGGGCGCTGCGGGATACACCAATGCGGGGCCGACGCCGGTAGCCTGACCGCCGTGGTACGCACCATTTACCGTCCCGGGCGACGCCGTTGGGCCCTTGTGCCAGCCGGGGTCGTACTGATCGCGTTGCTGTCGAGCTGCGGCGGTGGCGCTGCGGAACGTGGGGTCGGCAACTCCGCGTCGTTCTCGCCGCCCCCGCCGCCACCGGTCTTCTATGTGGACCCGGACAGCGAGGCCGCTCAGGAGGTCGACCGATGGGAGCGTGCCGGCCGGGTCGCCGACGCGGAGACGCTGCGCCGGATCAGCACCCGCCCGAGCGCGAAGTGGCTGGTCGGCGGCAATGCTCCGGTTCGCGAGGAGGTTGACGACTACCTGACCCAGGCGACGATCGCGGGCCAGACACCGGTCCTGGTCATTCATAACGTGCCGGACCGGGACTGTGACCGGCAGGGCTCCGGGGGAGCCGCGACCGGCCAGGAGTACCAGCGCTGGATCCGTGAGCTGGCCGGCGGGATCGAGGGCAGGCCGGTCATCGTGGTCCTCGAACCCGGCGCGGTCCCGGACGCCGTGGATCGGTGCGTCCGCAACCTCAAGGAACGGCTCCTGCTGCTGCGCGACGCGGTCGCCGTGCTCAAGAGCACCGGCGCGGCCCGGGTTTACCTGGACGCCGGGCACCCCGAGTGGATCAGCGACACTGCGTCGCTGGCCGCGGCACTGGGCCAGGCCGGCGTCAGGGACGCCGACGGGTTCGCGCTCAACGTCGCCAATTTCCTCCGTACCCGGGACAACGTCCGGTACGGCCACCGGTTGTCCGACGCCCTTGGCGGCGATGTCCGGTTCGTGATCGACACGAGTCGTAACGGCAACGGCCCGGCCGCCGGCGCCACCGTGGACGGCGCACCGAGCTGGTGCAACCCGCCGGGCCGGGCGCTCGGCGAGGAACCCACCGATGCCCCCGGCCTCGACCGGGTCGACGCGCTGCTCTGGATCAAGTACCCGGGTGAGTCCGACGGAGCCTGCCGCCCCGGCGAACCCGAGCGCGGGGTCTGGTGGCCCGAGTATGCCCTCGCGCTCGCCCGCGACGCGGCCGGCTGATCCCGGACGCGCCGCAACATCACATCAACCCCAGGCCAGAACGGAACCCACGTCGAGACAGACCCCAGTTAGGCTCGGCCGGGTGCTGGCGGCGCGAGCCCGGTCCGGCGCAGCTTCTGCCAGCCCAGCCGGCCGCCGGTCAACGCGGTGACCACTGACTGGAGCAGCACCAGGTACATCAGTTGCCGGTAGGCGAACTGCTGCAGTGGGAGCGCCCAGAGCACTCCGAGCTTCTCCCGGTCCAGCCGGAACGCCGTGATCGCGGTGACGAACTGCAGGCCGAGCATCGCCAGCCACGCCAGTACGGTCTCCGTCCGGTCGAGGAAGAGCAGGCCGTACACGGCGAGCAGGTCGATCACCGGCGCGCCGAGCGGCAGCAGCACCCCGTACAGCGCCAGGAAGGCCAGGCAGCGGCGGCTGAACCGGCCGGAAGCGCCCCGGTCGAAGACCGAAGCCGCGTGTTTCCACATCGCCTGGATGGTGCCGTAGCTCCAGCGGTATCGCTGCTTCCACAGCTGTCCGAGGGTGGTCGGCGCCTCGGTCCACGCGCGGGCCGTCTCCTCGTACACCACGTGCCAGCCGGCCCGGCCCAGCGCCATGGTGATGTCGGTGTCCTCGGCCAGCGTCTCGTCGGTCATCCCGCCTACCTCGTTGAGCGCCTGCCGGCGGAACGCGCCGATCGCGCCTGGGACGGTGGGCATGCACCGCAGGGTCTCGTACAGGCGGCGATCCAGGTTGAATCCGATGACGTACTCGATGTGCTGCCACTTGGCGATCAGGCTGCCACGGTTGCCCACCTTGACGTTGCCGGCCACGGCACCCACGCGAGGATCAGCGAACGGCTGGACCAGTCGCCGGACCGAGTCGCGCTCGAAGATGGTGTCCCCGTCCACCATGACGATCAGGTTGAACCGCGCCAACGCGACGCCGGTGTTCAATGCGCTCGGCTTGCCCCCGTTCGGCTTGCGCACCACCCGTACGTTCGGCAGCCGGAGGGCCTCGGCGATGTCGGCGGTGCCGTCGGTGGATCCGTCGTCGACCACGACGACCTCGATCCCGCCGGGGTGGTCGCCGCCCGCCAGGGACCGCACCGCCGCGGCGATGCCCTCCTTCTCGTTGTAGGCCGGGACGACCACGGAGACCGGTTCGGTCACGGGCGGACCCCACGACCAGTCGTGACGCCGTCGCCGGCGTGCGTGCCGCAGGGCGAGCAGGAACAGCAGGACGGTACGCCCGAGCGTGAGCACCCCGACGATCACGAAGAGCACACCGAAGACGCTGAACGTGGCATCGGCACCGCGCACCGCCAGCGCCAGCACGTCACCGCGCCACCGCTCGCCGAGCCTGACCGGGGTGTGCCCCGCCACCGCAACACCTGCCCCGGCCAGCGCGAGGTTCAGCCCCTCGGTCACAGTGGTGAAGCGGTAACCGCGCGCCGTCATCAGCGGGATGTACCGGTCAAGGGCGGCGACCGTTCCCGACCGGTCACCACCGGCGTCGTGCCACAGCGAGATTGCTCCCGCGTAGCCCGATGGCGTGGCGTTGGCGATCATCGTCTCGATGCCGGGCTTCGCCCAGTCCAGGCTGTCGACGTCGTTGACCACCGTGAGGTAGCCCAGCTCACCGGCCTGCCGCAGCAGCGGCCAGTCCCCGTCGGTATAGGCGTCCGCGCGCGACGAGTATGGGAAGCGCAGAAGGGCGGTCCGGACTCCGGTGGCGCTGGCGATCGCCATCTGGGTCTGCTCGTACTCTAGCTGCCGGCGCCAGGCGGGGAGGTCGGCAAGGTTGGCGTGGGTGAACGTGTGCACGCCGAGTTCGTGTCCGGCCGCCACCATCTCCCGGGCCAGCTCAGGATGCCGGACAACCTGCGTGCCCAGGACGAAGAAGGTTGCCTTCACCTGGTGCCGCGCCAGCACCCGGAGCACCTCCGGCGTCCAGCGTGGATCCGGCCCGTCGTCGAAGGTCAGCGCCAGGGTACGGGGCGGCAGGCGGTGCGACTGGGTACGCCCGTCGGCGCCGACGTTGAGGATGGGGCCGCCGTCGCGTACCTCGGTGGGCACGTTGTCCTGGCCTCTGGGGGTGGCCTTGTGATCGGGCACGAAAGCGGCGTTGGCGTACGCCTCGACGAAGAGCAACCCCCCGAGCAGCACGAACACCATCGCGAGCACCGTCCAACTGGGACGCGGCACAATACGCCGGTACGTCCGGCGCGGGTGACGGTGGGCCTTCAGCCCCACGCCACTGCGGTCACTCACCGGCGGGCCCCTGTCCGGTCGGGCCTGGCGATTTGGGCCCCGGCTTGGGCTTCGGCGACGCCTTGGGCGACGTCGGGACGGAGGGCCGGTGCGCACTCGGCCTGGCCGACGCGGAGCTACGGGGTGTTGCGCCAGAGCCGGCCGCCGGCGTGCCGGTACGCAGCGAGGTGGGCCGGGCCGAAGGCCTGGCGGAGGCACCAGCGGTGGGCGACTGATCGGGCGAGAGGGTGGGGGGCGGCTGCCAGGACGGGCTTGCAGTGGGTTCGACAAACGGTAAGACGGTCTCGGGACGTGCCGGACCGCCGGCGAAGCTCACCCCCACCACCAGCGTGTAGCCGACACCGAGCACGCCGAAGCCGTACGCGAGGCGGCGCAGCCACCGCCGCCGCCGACCGCTCGGATCGACAAAGACCGGGGGTGGTTCGGGTACGGCGGGAATGATGGCGGTTTGATCCACGCGCGGGATCTTAGTCGCGGAAACGATTCGCCTTCGCCGCCCCCGTTCCGTCCGCCTACACCCCTTTAAGAGACCGTTTCCATTGAATTCAGCGTGTTCGTGATTGTCGCGCGACGGTCGGTAGATCGATGGGCGGTGTGTGACGCCGGCCGGCCGTTTCCTCGGTGCCGATGGCGCGTTGTCCAGCTTGGGGGAACGCCCACCATGAGGAACTCCTGATGGTTCGTCCGATGACCCCGATGCCGGCCGTCGCGTCACCGCCCCCATGTAGCGGCGCGCAGGGTTGGAGCAGTGAGGGCCTTGCCGAGACGTCTGCTGGATGGCCGCTACCAGTGCGAGGAGCTGCTGGGCAGCGGCGGCATGGGTGAGGTGTGGCGCGGTCGCGACCTGCGCCTGGACCGCCCCGTGGCGATCAAAGTGCTGACCGCGGCGGGCCTGCAGGAGCCGATGGCCGCGGAACGCTTCGACCGCGAGGCCCGTGCGGCGGCCGGGCTGACCCATCCGCACATCGTCGCTGTCTACGACTTCGGCACCGAGGCGAACGACTCCTACCTGATCATGGAACTGGTGGAGGGGCGGACCGTGTCCGCGCTGATCGCCGAAGGCCCGCTCACCGTCCTGCAGGCGTTGTCGATCGCCGTACAGACCTGCGACGGGATCGCCGCCGCGCACGCGGCCGGAGTGGTGCACCGTGACGTGAAGCCGAGCAACCTGATCGTCACCGCCGCCGGCACAGTGAAGATCTGCGACTTCGGCATCGCCCGCCTTCCTTGGGCAGAGGAGGAAAATACCCTCACCGAGCCGGCGACCAAGCTCGGCACCAGCTCGTACATGTCTCCCGAGCAGGCCCTCGGCCAGCCGGTGGACCACCGCACCGACCTGTACGGGCTGGGCTGCACCCTCTACGCCATGCTCGCCGGCGGTCCGCCGTTCACCGGCGAGCCGCTCAGCGTGCTGCATCAGCACGTCAACGAGCCACCCCCGCCGCTGCGCGAGCGCCGGCCCGACGTACCCGCCGAGCTGGACGCCCTGGCCGCCCAACTGCTGGCCAAAGATCCCGCCGACCGGCCGGCCGACGCGGCCGAGGTCCGGGACCGCCTCGCAGCCCTGCTGCCCCGGGCCGGCACGCCGGTTCCCCTCGTGTCGGTCACGCCAGCGGAACCGGGCCGGCCGGGACGGTCCATGCCGGTGATCGCTCTTCAGCCCCGGCCGGACACAGTTGGCTCGGCACACCCCAGGTGGGGCGACCGCCCAGCACGGCATCGGCGCGATGCGTTGCTGGCGGCGGCCGTGCTCGGCGTCGCGCTGCTCGCCCTGACCGGCGTCACGCTGCTCGACCGCGACGACCACACCTCGATCGCGGGGCCGCCCACGCCGCCGGCATCGGCCACCACCGCCGTGGCGCCCCACGTGCCGGCCGTGGCGCCCACCACGCCGACGCTGCGCACCGTCGCGTCCGCCACCCGCAACCCGGCCAGCCCCACACCGAGCCCTCGGGCCACCTCCCGTAGGCCGAGCCCCACTCCACCGGCTGACCCGATCGCCGGCATGCGCCAGTCGATCCGGGAACAGGTGGAAGCCGGCCGGTTGAACCCGGATGCCGCGAAGGACCTGCACACCAAGGTGGACGCGATCGCGAAGGAGATCGCCGAGAACGACCCGGACCAGGCAGAGAACCAGCTCAAGAAGCTGCGCGAGAAGCTCGGCGACCTGCGACGCGGCGGCAAGCTCACTGCCGACGGCTACGACGCCCTGACCGCCGACGCCGACCGAATCGCCGCCGACCTGCGGTGAGGACGTCGAGGTGGCGTAAACCAGGCCGTCGTCACCCCAAGCACCTCTAATGCCAGCCGGAGGGACCGGTCGAAGACCGGCCCCACCCGGCCCCGCACCTCACGCCCCGCGCCCAGGCGATGCGGGGCACCCTCCCCCACCCGGCCCCACGGTCAGGCGGGCAAGCGTCCGGAGGGACACGCACCAACGGACCGGGAGGCTGCTCCGCGCAGCCCACCGACACCAGGACGTGAACACGCCCAGCACACCCACCACCACTGGCCACGATGAGCAGCACTGGGCGCAGGATTCCATCTCCACGTCCATGCATCTCCACCACGGTGGGAAACGATCCCGGAAACCCCATCCGACCCAGGATCGCTAAGCGGATCAGGGACGCTTGTGGACGGCTACTGCCGGAGCGTCCGGGCAACCAGCCGCCCAACAACCAGGTACGCCAGGGCGGCGAGTCCGTAGTTGAGAACGAGCCCTATCTTGGCGTCGTTCGGCGTGAAGACGTCACCGAACCCTAGTACGAACACTTTGGCCAACACATACACGAATTGCACGACCCCGTTGCTTTGGTTCGCTTGGGCCAAGGAAAAAAATATGTGCAAGGCGAAGATGAAAGCCACGCCGCCGGTCACACCTACCGTCAAGCGGGCGACGATGGTAGCGGTATTTCCCTGGTGCCGCTCGCGAGGCGCCGGCGGGTCCGGATAGTGCGGCGGCGGGTAGGCAGATGGGGCGTACGGCGACATCGGGGGCTGGGCGTACGCGGCGGGTGAGGGGTACTGCGGTGCCGGGGGCTGGCCGTAGGCGGCTGCGGGTGAGGGGTACTGCGGGGTCGGCGGTTGGGGGTAGGCCGCCGCGGGTGGGGTGCACGGCCCCGGGCCACAGTCGTGGTGCACGTCCACGTACTCGATCCGCGCCGTGGGTTGGGTGGACGGCGCCGTGGGTTGGGTGTGGAACCGGTGTTGTTGGTCGTCGGGGCCGGAGTTGCTGTACGACATGGGCGGGCAGTCTAGTGTGGGTTTGCGGTCTGCAAAACCATTCTTCCGAATTAATCGGATCTCTCTACATCATGTCGTCTATTCACTACAGTCTGTGAGCTCCGGCTGTGCCCTGATATCTAATAGTTCACCCTACTGTCGGTGGCCGCCCTGGTCTTGGACGGAGGTAGAACGCCACCGGGGACGCCGAGACGGGCAGGTCCTGTGCTCGGAGGGAAGCGGAGCCGGACGCCTTGGGAACGGTCGAGCGCCTGTTGCTTGCGCACCGACACCGGGCAGTGAGCTGATCTCAGCAACGCGAATGTGTTGATTGGTGCGACACGGATGAAGGCGTTCAGACCGGACAGTGGTGGAAGTGGACGTGGGGTCCTCGG
>NZ_JBIAHQ010000035.1:0-44393 GCF_042870725.1 Micromonospora sp. NPDC006431 | reverse complement strand
CCGTCACCAAGCCCGCGCCCGCTGGTTCCACCAACGCACCCGACTGAATCGCGACTACGCCCTGGTCAGCTAGCAATTGGCGGCTGCCGTACTAGTCGATCGGCAGAATGACGGCCATGTCCGACGCGCGTGCCCGACTGCTGTCCCTGCTGTCGCTGTTGCAGACTCCTCGGCTATGGCCGGGAAGCGAGCTCGCGCAGCGGCTCGGGGTGTCCGGCCGGACCGTACGGCGCGACGTCGACCGGCTGCGCGAGCTGGGCTACCCGGTGTACGCCGAGCAGGGCGGGCTGGGCGGTTACCGGCTGACGGCAGGCTCCGCGATGCCGCCGCTGCTGCTCGAGGATGACGAGGCGGTCGCCGTGGCCATCGGGCTGCGCACGGCGGCGGTGCAGGCGGTGACCGGGGCGGACGACGCGGCGGTGCGCGCGTTGCGCAAGCTGCCTCAGGTCCTGCCGGCCCGGCTGCGCCGCCGGGTCGACACGCTGGCCTCCTCCACGGTGGCCCACCCGTTCTCTCTCGCCCCGGAGCCGGTGGACCCCGACGCCCTGGTCGTCGCCGCCACCACGATCGCCAACCACAAGCGGCTGCGGTTCCGGTACCGCGACGAGGGCCGGCACGTCGAGCCGCGCGCCCTGGTGACGGCCGGGCGGCGCTGGTACCTGCTCGCTTTCGACCTCGACCGCGACGATTGGCGGACCTTCCGACTGGACCGGGTCACGGACCTCGCCGCAACCGGTGCCCGGGCGACCACGAGAGACGTACCCGGCGGGGACGTCGCCGCCTTCGTCGCCAGCCGGACCACGCAGATGGCCCCGACATACCCGGCCGACGTAGTGATCCACGCACCGGCCGCCCACGTGGTGGACCGCCTCGGCGCGCCGCCGCCGGGCACCCTGACCGACCAGCCGGACGGCACCTGCCGGTGGCAGGCGCCGCCGGACACCCCCGAATGGCATACGCTCCGGCTGGCGTCGATCGGGCTTCCGTTCGACGTCAGCGGCCCGGCAGAGCTAGCTGCTCACCTCAGGTCAACAGCTGCACTGTTCCAGGCCGCCACAGCGGGACCAGGCCGGTCCGGGACGCGGGGCCGTGTCCGCCCAGCGTCACCGCCGCCGCACAGTTGATGCGCGCCTGAAGCGAGCGCTCGCCCGGCACGGCGGACCGAGGACAATCCGGGCTGATGCCGCCTGCCCAGTCGGCTGCATCGTGTGCATTTACCGCCAGTTCCTGCCGGGTGCACGGATCTGCCGCTGAGCACGCGCGACCTCCTAAAGATGGTCGCAGTACGGAGAGCAACGACGGCCAAGGGCGTGGCCCAGGTCCCGCAGGAGACTACCCAGCCGCTCGGCCTCCTCGGCGGTGGGTGGAGTGATGGCTGCGCCCGCCGCGATGTGCTCTCCGGCCTCGTGCAGCGCAACGTACGGATCTTCGGCGGTTGCGCGGTCGAGCCGCAGAACGACGTCATCCCGCATGCGCAGACCCTAATCGCACGTCGCGCGGCACCGGTTGGCCAAGGTCGGGGGTGCGCTGATCTGCCGCGAGGCGTGCGCCGGCAGGGCGCGTTGTGTTCGCCGCTGGCGACTGGTGTACGGGCAGGATTGGCTACGAGTCTTGGACGAGGAAGCACCCGTGTCGGCCGTCGGTGGAGATGAACGCGAAGGCCACCGGTGCGGCGCCGAGGTTGAGGTGGAACGGTTTCCAGTTCGTCTCGAGGCGCAGTAGGGGCCGCCACGGCCCCCTCTTGGGCCAGTCGTGTCCGTTGAGCAGTAGTGCCGTCCCGCCGATCTTGTCCTGGTCCAGTGTCTGGAAGTGGCGGTCCTGTTCGTGTGGTGGCAGCGCCGTGTAGGCGTCGTACGGCAGGTGCTCGGGGTCCTCACCGCGGGCCAGTTCGACGGTGTACTCCGCTGGCGACCCATCGCGGTGGTAGAGGGTTGGGCCGCTGGTCAGTGGGCTGGTCGGCCCGTCGAAGACGCCGCCGGGCTGGATGATGACGGCGTTCTCGCCGCCGTCGGGGAAGATGACGTCCGGGTCGAAGTCCTCCACGTCGCTGCCGTGGTCGCCATGGGTGACGAACACGTAGGCCAACTGTCCCGGGCCGGCTCCGGCGAGCTCGGGCTCCAATGCGATCTGGCAGACAAACCGCATCGGGCTGTCCCAGCCTTGGCTGACCGGCCACTGCGCTCCGCTAAGCCAGACGGGCTGACCGCCGAACTTGGTGACCGGCTCGGTCACCGGCGCCTCGGCCCGGTGATAGTTCGCGATCCGCCATACGGCAGTCATGGCGGCGACCGTAGCAGACAGCCCCAGCACCCGGCCCGCAGCCAATCGTGACAGCGCTGGTCGCGTGAGGCGGGTCGACATCGAATGGCCGCCGGTAGATACAGCATTAACCTCGCCCTGTTCCTGGACGTATCCTCATCTGCCGTCGAGCGGGCGTCAGGGGCCGCACCTACGAGACCGACAAGTCAGCCGACCGCTCGTGCCGATGTCCGCTAGTTGCCGCTGTGCAGCGGTCTGGAATGCTTTGCCCATGCCTTCCTACCCGCCCACCTTCGCCGACCAGGTCATCGCACAGCCAGCCCGTGCCCAGTTCGAGGCGTTCCTCGACGAGCACCGCGGCGCGCTCAACGGCTGCTTGGACGGGCTGACAGAGGAACAGGCGCGCCGATCGTTGGTGGCCTCCCGGACCACGCTGCTGGGTCTTGTGAAGCACGCGACTTTCGTCGAGAAGGTCTGGTTTGACGAAGCCGTCACGTGCCGGTCGCGCGCTGAGATCGGCATCCCTGCGACGTCAGAGGAGTCGTTCATCCTCGATGACGACGACACGATCGCCACCGTCCAGCACGCACACCGCGAAGCCTGCGAAGCATCACGCCATGCGACGTCATCCCTGGGTCTGGACGACATCCTTCACGGACACCGCCGGGGCCCGCTCCCGCTGCGGTGGGTGTATCTCCACGTGCTGCGCGAGCTCGCCCAGCACTGCGGGCACGCAGACATTCTTCGAGAGCAGCTCATCAACGAGTAGTGCGCGGACGTCCGCTAAGTAGGCTCCCCTCTCTGTCAAGACATCGCCGGGAGCGGGGTTCTAAGCTGGGTCTCGGCGGGTCCGGGAAGTGACTTCTCCGAAGAGCCGGCTTGGGGATGCGAGCTGGTCACGCTGGAGTCAGTAGTCGTTCCCCGGTGTCCTCCCGGGCCCGTCGCCGCGGCTACGGCGTCGTTGATCATGCGCCGGTAGACGATGTCAGGCAGGCGCCGTTTCAGAGACCGCATCGCCGTTGCAGGAGGTGGTGCCGATCAGCGCGACGCAGTGGGCGTTGGCGGCATCGGCTGGGTCCGTCAGACCCGCTCGCCTGCAGGTCAGGTGAGGGCAACGGCGGCGCCGGTCACCGCGATCCCGGTTCTGGGTTGGGCGGGGATGTTTACCGTGAGCAGGCTTGGGCGGCCCATGTCCTGGCCCTGGTGCACGGTGACCGTCGCGGGCGGCGTCACCAGGCCCAGCTCGCGTAGGTAGCCACCCAACGCGGCCGCTGCCGCACCGGTCGCGGGGTCCTCCACAACGCCACCGGGTGGGAACGGGTTACGCGCGTGGAACACCAGCGCGGACTCGCGGTGGACCAGGTTGATCGTTGTCCAGCCGCGCTGGGCCATCAGGCTGGCCAGGGCCGCCATGTTGTAGTCCAGGTTGGCCAGGCGTTGCCGGCTCGCGGCGGCCACGATGGGATGCCACGCCCCGGCGAAGGCGATCCGCGGCGGCAGCGTCGCGTCGAGGTCACCCGATGTCCATCGCAGCGCTTCGAGCAGGGCCGCAAGGTCGCTGGCGGAGACAGGTTTGGTTCGGGGTTCGACGCTGATCAGCGTGGCGGTGGTGGTGCCGTCCGCGTGCATCTTGGTGGAGACCTCGACCAGGCCGGCGCGGGTCTCCAGATGCAGGATTCGCGGACCGTGCCGCTCGGCGTAGGCAGCTGCCGACGCGATGGTCGCGTGGCCGCAGAATGGGACCTCTGCCTTTGGGCTGAAGTAGCGCACCTTGAAATGCCCGTCCCCGTCAGGTACGAGGAACGCCGTTTCGGAGTACCCGACCTCGGCCGCGAGCCGCTGCATCTCCGCGTCGCTGAGCCCGGTGGCATCCAGCACAACACCAGCCGGGTTGCCGCCAGCCGGATCGGCACTGAACGCGGCGTACCGCAGGATCTCCATGATCATGATCCTAGGGCGGAAGCCCACCAAATTCGAGTGCAATCCACCCTCGCGGCCGCAAGAGCAACCCTGTAGCCCGGCATCCGCTCTAAAGTAGCCGCTGATCGCTCGTACCTCACCGGCCTGTAGTCGTCGTCGACCTGCTCCCTGCCCAGAAGGTGGCCGCGATCGTGCTGGCCGGGTCCGGCTGAGCGGGGTGTCCGTCGCGGCGGTCAACGTAGCTACCGTGGCAATGGACGGGACCACGATCCAGGCGGCAGCAAGCGCAAGGGCGCGACGGCGGCCGACTATGCAACCCCACCTGTCAGGCGTGATCGGTCACATCACGGGGAGCCATCCTGGTCTCACTCCAGCGTTCCTGTACCTCTGCCCGTGCCTGGGCCGCGAGCTCGTCCAGGTCGAGCCCGGTGAGATCACGGGCGTACACACCGAGAATCCGTTGGCGCAGCAGCACCTGGTGCCGAGGACGCCAGTTCCAGGCGTCCTCGGCGGTGACCAGGTGCACGGTGCGGCGCATCAGGTGCAGCCGCACCACGGCGCGCTGCTCGAGCAGCCGTGAGAGTTCCGAAGGGTCGAAGCTGCTCACCCGCGACCACAGCCCGACGAAAGGTTCCTGCGGTTCCTGCGCCTGCAACCCGCACAGGTGGCCGACCGCGTCGAGCACGGACACGTCGGTGCGCTCGAGCAGGAACTGACGGGCGAGGGTAGCGCGGTTGAGCGCTCGCACGTCGAGGCGCTCGGTCATCGGAATTGCGGCGTCTCCTCCCGGCCGTTTACGGCCGGGAGGAGACGCCGCCCCCTCCCCTCAGTGATCGTCTTACATGGATAGTCGTTAGGATGTGGGTCGTGGGTGATGTGGTGAAGCGGGCTTACAAGTACCGCTTCTACCCGTCTCCTGAACAGGCTGGGCAGCTGAACCGCACCTTCGGGTGCGTGCGTGTGGTGTACAACCGAGCGTTGGAAGCCCGCACCCGGGCGTGGGCGGTCGACCGTCGGCGCACCACGTACGTTGAGTCGTCGGGGTGGCTGACGGAGTGGAAACGCACCGATGACCTGGCGTTCCTGAACGAGGTGTCGTCGGTGCCGTTGCAGCAGACGCTGCGGCATCTGCAGGCCGGATTCGTAGCGTTCTGGGACAAGCGGTCCCGGTATCCGAGGTTCAAGTCCAAGCGCAAGTCGCGGGCGTCGGCCGAATACACCCGCTCCGCCTTCCGGTGGCGTGACGGCCGGCTCACTCTGGCCAAGATGAACGCGCCGCTGGAAATCGTGTGGTCCCGACCGTTGCCGGAGGGGGCGGAACCTTCCACGGTCACGGTGTCCCGGGACGCTGCCGGACGCTGGTTCGTGTCCCTGCTGGTGGAGGACCCGACGGTGACGCCGCTGCCGCCGGTCGCGGCGGAGGTCGGTGTGGACGCGGGCATCACCAGTCTTCTCACCCTGTCCTGCCCGATGCCCGGGGTGAGTGACGAGCTGGGCAAGGTGGCCAACCCGCGTTACGGGCAGGCCGACCGGCGCAAGCTCGCCAAGGCGCAGCGGAACCTGGCCCGCAAACAGGACGGCTCCGCGAACCGGGCCAAGGCCCGGCTCAGAGTGGCCCGCATCCACGCCCGGATCGCCGACCGGCGGCGGGACCACCTGCACAAGCTGACCACTCGACTCGTCCGTGAGACCCAAACGGTCGCGATCGAAGACCTCAGCGTGCGCAACATGCTCCGCAACCGGCGTCTGGCCCGTGTCATCTCCGACGCGGCCTGGGGCCAGTTCCGCGGCATGCTGGAGTACAAAGCCACCTGGTACGGGCGTAAGGTGATCCCCGTCGACCGGTGGCTGCCCACGTCCAAAACCTGCTCCGGGTGCGGGCGGATCAACACCACCCTCACCCTCGATGTCCGCGCTTGGACGTGCCCGGGTTGCGGGGCCGTGCACGATCGGGACATCAACGCTGCTAAGAACATTCTCGCCGCCGGGCTGGCGGAGGGGTAAAACGCCTGCGGAGCTGATGTAAGACCTCAAGGGAAAGTCCTCCCGGAAAGGCAGTCGGCGATGAAACAGGAAACCTCACGGGCGACCGTGAGAATCCTGGCCCTTCAGGGCCGGGAGGATGTCAACTCCGGTCTCCTGCGGCGCGCGCGCGGTCGGCGGTACGGCGGCGCAGGTGGGGGAGCTGGATGCCGGTGCGGCCCAGGGGACGCGTACGCATGAATGGCTCCTTTAGTTAGGCCCGGGGGATCTGGCAACGGGACGAGGCCGCCGAGCTGGGCGTCTCGTCCCGTTGCCAGAGGGCGAGGGTCAGGCGTTGGCGTACTGGGCGGCGACGTCGAGGATCCAGGTGATGCCGAAGCGGTCGGTCAGCATCCCGAACCCGGGTGCCCACTGCGCCGGGCCGTACGCCTCGACGACGGTGGCGCCATCGGCCAGCTTCTCCCACAGCGCGCCGACCTCTTCGACGGTCTCGCCGCGGACGGACAGGAAGAACGGCTCGCCGGTCAGGGTCATGCCGTTCTCGCGTCGCGTGGAGGGCGCCGGCGCGATGCCGGCTCCGGCCTGGCTGGGGACGTCGTAGGCCATGACGCGGAAGCCGTCGTCGGCCGCGACCTGGCCCCAGACGACCTTGCTGGCGTCGGGCAGGTCGTTCGGCATCCCGAAGTCGCCGTACGTGATGGCCATGATCTCGCCGCCGAACACCGAGTGGTAGAACTCCAGCGCCTGCCGGGCGTTGCCCCGGAAGTTGAGGTGGGCGGTGGTGGTGATGCTCATCCAAGGCTCCTGGTGGAAGTTGTTTCCGGTCACGGTGTCCGGCCGGCGTCGTCACCAAGGTTCGACGGCGTAGGTGACAGGTTGTGGCATCTACTGCGGGTAGATTTCAGCCTCATGCCGAAAACCTCTGGTCGACTGCTGGCCATGTTGTCGCTGCTGCAGACGCGCCGTGACTGGCCGGGCACGCTGCTGGCCGAGCGGCTCGGCATCAGCCTGCGGACCGTGCGCCGCGACGTGGACCGGCTGCGCGAGCTCGGCTACCCCATCGCCGCCGTCAAGGGTCCCGACGGTGGCTACCGGCTCAGCGCCGGCACCGAGCTACCGCCTCTGCTGTTCGACGACGAGCAGGCCGTGGCCCTCACCATCGCGCTGCAGACCGCCGCCACCACACTGGGCGACGGCACCGGCGAAGCGGCAGCACGGGCGTTGACCACCATCCGGCAGGTCATGCCGTCCCGGCTGCGGCACCGCATCCACGCCCTCCAGATCACCGCCGTCGAACGGCCCGCCACCCGACCGGCCGCCCCGATCGACGGCGACGTGCTCCTGGCGATCAGCTCCGCCGTACGAGCCCACGAGATCCTCCGCTTCGACTACGGCTCCGAGACCGCGGACAAGCCCCCGCGCCGCGTCGAGCCGCACCACGTCATCACCTGGGACGGACGCTGGTACCTCGTCGCGTGGGACCTCGACCGGTCGGACTGGCGCACCTTCCGCGCCGACCGGATCACCCTGCGCATCCCCAACGGACCCCGCTTCACGCCCAGGGAACTGCCCGGCGGCGACGTGACCACCTTCGTCACCGGCAGGTTCCGCGGCGCTGACGACGGCACCATCGGCTGGCCCTGCGAGGGCACCGCGATTCTTGACCTGCCGGCCGCCGTCGTGGCCCTCTACACGCGCGACGGGATCGTCGAGGAGCTCGGCTCGGACCGCTGCCGGCTCACTCTCGGCTCCTGGTCCTGGCCCGGCCTCGCCGCCGCCATCGCCCGGTTCGACACCGAGATCGAGGTTGTCGGCCCCGCCGAGCTTGTCGACGCCTTCGGGCACCTCGCCCGCCGCCTCGCCAGGACCGCGCCGGCCCCACTCCTGGCGGGACTTCTTGACCGGGTGCTCGCTCATACCGCCGACCCCGACGGAGCGTGATGTCCCCGGTGCCGCAGCGCCCGGTCGTAGCCGAGAACAGTGTTGTCCGACGAGGAACTCGGACGAACACGTCCTTCATGCCTGATCGAGCAGAGCCGCCATGGTTCGGTGGCAATGCTGCAGCGTGCGGCGTGGTACCCGGCAGCATCGGCGACAGCGCTTGCGGCGGTCAGCTCTGCTGGTAGTTCACTGCGGCGAACCCGCATGGCTGGTGCAGGTGCAGGTAGTAGGCGCCCTCGCCGAACTCGTCCAGGTCCCCCGTTCCGGTCGACTCCGGCAGTTGCCGGCCTGCAGCTGCGGCACAGTGGGCCGGAGGTACCACCGTGCGAACCACACCGCCACGGTCGCCGGTGATCCGCTACCGCTGAGTTTGCCCAGCTCACGGGCATCGGGCGGCAGCCGGTGACCCCGGCCCGGCGGTCCGCGCGGCTGGTGCGGTTCGCCAATGCCGAAGAGATCAACCCGTCCACGCTCCGGTCCGTTCCCGAGGCGCGGCCGGCGTCGGACGGGACACCCCAAGCAACCACGAGGCGGATCTCGTCGCTTGGCGCACGACCCACCCGCGTGCGGCCTGTCCGACTACGCCTGTCGTACGGCGTGTATGCCCGATCGGTCGCCGGATCGCATGGACGGTCATCCGCCGGTGTTCGGTCGGGTGAGTCCCTGGTCGTAGGCGAAGATGACGGCCTGTACGCGGTCGCGGGCACCTATCTTGGCGAGGACCTTGCCGACGTGGGTCTTCACGGTGGACTCCGACAGCACGAGCCGCTCGGCGATCTCCCGGTTGGTCCAGCCACTGCCGATCGCCACGAGGATCTCGCGTTCCCGGTCGGTGAGGCTGGCCAGCCGCGGGTCGGTCCGGCCCGGCTGCGAGGGGCCGGCGGCGAGCTGGCCGGCGAAGCGGTCCAGCAGTCGGCGGGTCAGCGCGGGCGCGATGACGGCGTCGCCGTCCGCGACCGCCCGGATGCCTGCCAGAAGCTCCTCGGGGCGCGCGTCCTTGAGCAGGAAGCCGCTGGCCCCGGCGCGCAGGGCGGCGTGCGCGTACTCGTCTAGGTCGAACGTGGTCAGCACGAGCACCCGGGACCGGTCGCCGGCCGCGACGATGCGTCGGGTGGCCTCGATGCCGTCCATGCCGGGCATGCGTACGTCCATGAGAATCACGTCGGGGTGCAGCTGCTCGGCTCGGCGCACCGCCTCGGTACCGTTGCCGGCTTCTCCGACGACGTCCGTTTCCTCGTTGTTCTCGAGCAGCATGCGGAAACCCAGCCGTTGCAGGGGCTGGTCGTCGACGATGAGCACGGTGATCATGTCTGGCCTTCGAGTGCGGCGAGCGGGGTCAGGTCGAGGATCGCCCGCACCGTCCAGCCTCCGCCAGGGCGCCGGCCGGCCTCGACGGTTCCGGCGTACAGGGCGGCTCGCTCGCGCATGCCGGCGAGTCCGTGCCCGGGTTTCGCGGGCGGCGGTGGCGGGCGGTCGGGCGGCTGGGGGCCGGTGTCGTGCACCGTGATCTGCAGCCGCCCGTCGGCGGCGGTGAGGCCGACGTCGAGCGCGGTGTGCGGCCCCGCGTACCGCAGCGCGTTGGTGAGCGCCTCCTGTGCGATCCGGTACGCGGTGAGCTGTACCCCGGGGTCGAGGGCATCAAGGTTGCCGGCGGTGCGGTAGACGACGTCCGGTCCGGCCACCCGGATGCGCTCACACAGGGCGCTGATCTCGGCGACGCCGGGCTGCGGGTGGCGCTCGGCGGCCTCGGTCTCGTCGCGCAGGACGCCGAGCACCCGGCGCAGTTCGGCGAGGGCCTGCCGGCTGGTGTCGCCGATGAGTTCAAGCGCCTCGCGGCCGCGTTGCGGGTTGCCGCCGACCGCGTACGCGCCGCCGTCGGCCAGTGAGATGATCACCGACAGGCTGTGGCCGACGATGTCGTGCATCTCGCGAGCCACCCGGGTGCGTTCGGTGGCTGCGGCGAGCCGGCTGCGCTGGTCGCGCTCGATCTCCAGACGCAGCGCCCGGTCGCGCAGCGCGGCCAGCTGTGCCCGGCGGATGCGGATGGCGACACCCAGGGCGGCGGCCGCGGTAGCGGCGCTGTATAGGAAGAACAGCGCGTCCCACGGCGTCACGACGGCGGAGGCCCGCCACGCGACCAGGGACATCGCCGCGGCGACGGTCAGTCCGGCCCAGAGCAGCCGGGCCGGATGGACCCGCAGCACGAGGCTATAGATGGCGATGAGCAGCGCGACGTCGGCGCGGAGCAGCACGCCGAGGGACCACTGTAGGACGAACACCGCGGCGATGGCGTAGAACGCGGCGGTTGGTGCCCGCCGGCGCCAGAACAGCGGCAGGACGAGGCCGAGCTGCAGGGCGACCGTGGCGGCCAGGGGCGGATGGTTCAGCAGGACCCGCAGCTCCCGCCGCTCGTCGGTGTGGACGAGGTCGGGAATGCAGAACACCAGCAGTACCGCGGCGACCACCGCCGTGTCGAACAGCCATGGCCGCCGGGCGTCGAACCGCCGCAGCCGCTGGCCAAGGCCGGCGAGCCGGTCGACCAGCGGATGGGCGGCGAGATGGTCGGTGCCTGCAGAGCTCATCGTCACCAACCCGTTGCGATGGTCATGCGTCCTTGCGTACCAGACGGTAGGCGGCGCCGGCCAGCGCCAGGACGGTCCAGCCCAGCAGGACCAGCGCGCCGGTCCCCGCGGACAGCATGCCCGTGCTGTGGTGCAGCGCGTACAGCGACTCGCCAGCGTTGCTCGGCAGGTACGGCCCGATGTTGTCCTGCCAGGAGGTCGGCAGCAGCGACAGCAGCCCGGGCACCAGCAGCAGCGTGGCGACGAGCACCGAGATGGCCCCGGGCACCGAGCGCATCAGCATCCCGAGCGCGGTCCCGATCACCCCGACGAGGCTCAGATAGAGGCCGGCGCCGAGCAGCGACCGGGCGACGCCGCTGTCCGACAGGGGCATGTGGGCCGGGGTGCCGTTCACGATGGCGTTGACGATCAGGAACCCGCCGAACGCGCCGGCGACGCCGACGACGAAGGCGACCACGCCGTACACGGTGGCCTTGGACCACAGCACCGGCAGCCGGCGCGGCACCGCGGCCAGCGTCGAGCGGATCATGCCCGTGGAGTACTCACCCGCGGCGACCAGCACGCCGAGCACGCCGAGCGCCAGCTGGCCGAACCGTACGCCGAACAGCGTCAGGGTCACCGCGCTCGCGTTGACGAACTCCCCCGAGCCCGGCCGGGTGCCGCCGGAGGTGGCCAGCGACTTGTACCGCACCGCCGCGATGCTGCCGAACACCAGCAGGCCGGCCAGCCCGAGGGCGAGCGTGATCCAGGTGGAGCGCAGCGTCCACAGCTTCGCCCACTCCGAGCGGAGCACCCGCCGCCCAGTGACCTTGTACGCGGGCCGCGACACCGGCCCGGCGCCGGCTCCCGCGGTGCGAACTTCCGTAACAGTGCTCATGCCGCCACCCCGCTCGTCACGGCGCCGTGGTACTCCACGGCGTCCCTCGTCAGATCCATGAACGCCTCCTCCAGCGATACGTGCTTCGGGGTGAGCTCGAACAGCGCGATGCCATGCTCGGCGGCCACGAGCCCGATCTGCCGTGCCGACAGGCCGCTCACCTGCAGCTGCTCGGAGCCGGCCCGCCCGGTGATCTCGACGCCCGGGCCGGCCAGTGCGGCCCGCAACCGGGCCGGGTCCGCGGTGGCCACGGTGACGGTGTCGCCGCCAGCGTGGCGCACCAGGTCCTGCACGGTGGTGTCGGCGAGCAGCCGCCCGCGCCCGACGACGATGAGGTGCTCGGCGACGAGCGCCACCTCGGCCATCAGGTGCGACGACACGAACACCGTGCGGCCCTCGGCGGCGAGCCCGGCGAGCAGGTTGCGTATCCACAGCACGCCCTCGGGGTCGAGACCGTTGACGGGCTCGTCGAGCATCACCGTGGCCGGGTCGCCGAGCAACGCGGCGGCGATGCCGAGCCGCTGCCCCATGCCCAGCGAAAACGACCCGGCACGCCTGCGCGCCACGGACTGCAACCCGGTCAGCTCGATCATCTCGTCGACCCGCCGCCGCGGGATACCGTGCGTGTGGGCGAGGACCATCAGGTGGTCGAACGCGGTGCGGCCCGGGTGGATCGACCGCGCCTCCAGCAGTGCTCCGACCTCCTGCAGCGGCGCCGTGTGGCGCGCGTACCGCCGGCCGTTGACGGTCACTGACCCACTGGTCGGAGCGTCCAGCCCGATGATCAAGCGCATGGTGGTGGACTTCCCCGCACCGTTCGGCCCGAGGAACCCGGTCACCATGCCGGGCTTCACCTCGAAGTCGAGGCGGTCGACCGCCGTCTTCTCGCCGTACCGCTTCGTCAGCTGCCGTGCCTCGATCATCGACCATCCCTCGCCTCGACTCCGCCGCGTTTCCGGCATCCCGTCAACGACGCTAGAGGCCGAACGCCCTCCGGCGGCGGTACCACGGAATGATCTCTCGGTTCCGGCGTAGTACCGCGGTACCCATCCGGGCAGCCAGCAGCGTCGCGGAAGGTACGGGCGGGTGGCTGGGCGTCCAAGCTGATCCGGCAACGGGTAGCTCAACGGCTGATGATGATGCCCAAATGGCCCGTCTGCCGGCTCCGTCATCCGGCCATGTCTCCGCCGAGGCCGGGCAGGGACGTCGGACGCAAGAGTGGCTTCTTCGATGGTGGGAGATGCGCGCAGCCGGCCGGCTGGTTGGCCGAGCTGGAGAAGTCAGCTCAGCGTGGCCGCCTTGCGCAACAGCACTGAGCGTTCGCGCTGGTTGGCGCACAGCCGGGCCGCCAGCTCCAGCTCGGCGCGCGCTTCCGGTCGCCGTCCGAGCCGGGTCAGCAGCTCACCACGTACGGTCGGAACCAAATGCGAACCGGGGAGCCGGTCCGAGGCGATCAGCTCGTCCACGATGGCCAGGGCTTGCGCCGGGCCCGAGGCCATGGCAACAGCGACGGCCCGGTTGAGCACGACCACCGGCGACGGTGCGACCCGGCCGAGTGCCTCGTAGAGCACTACGATCCGGTCCCAGTCGGTTGCCTCGACCGAGGGCGCCGACGCGTGGGTGGCGGCGATCGCGGCCTGCAGGCCGTAGGGGCCGAGGCCGCGAGTCGATGCCTTGGCCAGCGCGGCCAGCCCACGGCGGATCGCCGAGATGTCCCACCGCCGCCGGTCCTGGTCCTCGAGCAGGATCGGCGAGCCGTCCGGGCCGGTCCGGGCCGGGAAGCGCGCGGCCGTCAGCTCGCACAACGCGAGCAGATCGTGCACCTCCGGCTCGGCCGGTTGCAGCGCGGCCAGCGTGCGGGCCAGCCGGATCGCCTCGTACGCGACGTCGGGGCGCAGCAGCCGGTCGCCTGAGGTGGCCGTCGACCCCTCGGTGAAGATCACGTAGATGACGCTGAGCACGCCGCCCAGCCGCTCCCGGCGCTCGTCGGCCGGCGGCAGCTCGAACGGCACCCCGGCCGCCGCGATCGTCTTCTTGCCCCGGGTGATGCGGGCCTGCACGGTCGGCACGGGTACGAGGAACGCGCGGGCGATCTCCTCGCTGGACAGGCCGCCGACCACGCGCAGGGTCAGCGCCACCCGGGCCTCGGGGGAGAGCACCGGGTGGCAGCTGATGAACATCAGCGCAAGCACGTCGTCATCGATCTTGTCGGGATCGATTTCTTCGTCCACCGCCAAGTCGGCCGCCAGCTGGGCGTATCGGTCCTGCAGGGCGCTCCGGCGGCGGATCGCGTCGATCGCCCGCCGCCGGGCCGTGGCCATCAGCCAGCCGGCCGGATTCGCCGGAGAGGCGAGCGGCCACGACACCAACGCCTCGGCCACCGCCTCCTGGGCCGCGTCCTCAGCCAGCCCGAAATCGCCGGTGAACCGGGTCAGCGCGGCGACGATCCGCGCCGACTCGATCCGCCAGACGGCCTCGACATCGACCGTACCCATCAGATCTGGCCGTTGCTCTCGCGCCCGGCCCAGTCCTTGACGATCACTCGCGGACCTGCGGGACCTCGTCGCTCCCAGGCACCCGCCGGACCTCGATCTTGGACCCGCGGGCCGCCGGGACCCGCTTGGCCCACTCGACCGCCTCCTGTTTCGAGGCGACGTCGAGCAGGAAGAAGCCCCCGAACAGTTCCTTGGTCTCGCCGTACGGCCCGTCCGTGACCACCGGGACCTCGCCGGTGAAGTCGACCACGACGCCCTTGCCCGGATCGTCCAGCCCTTCCGCCGCGAGGAGAACGCCGGCCTTGACCATCTCCTCGATGAACTGGCGGGTTGTGGCCATCATCTCGTCGATGTTGGTCATCATTGCCGCGTTCGACTCGTCGGTACCCCGCATGATCAGCAGGTACTTCGGCATCGCGTTCTCCTCGTCCGGCGGGGCCGCCTCTCGGCCCTCGCACCCTAACGTCGAACGAGTGGCCCGCAGATCGACACGGCCCCGGAGAAATCTCTCGCCGCGACGCAGCCGATCCCGCCGACGTCCGGTTTCGCCCGTCAGAGCGATCCCTGAGCGATGGCTGACGCGGATGCCCTGCTGATCAGAAAGCTCATCGTCGCATCTTTGCAAGGCGGCGACGCTCAGGCGATCGGCGCATGGCGAGCTCGCCGACCCCGCCCCTCAGTGCTCGGCACCAGGACAAAACGGGTGGCCTCGCCAGCCCGTCCCGCTCTACCTTGTAACTGGATCTTCTTCTCCGATCCACTCACGAGAGGACTTCACCCGCGTGACACCGCCCGCTCTTTAGACCCGACACCTTCCGTGCATCGGTCGCCGACGTCGCCGTCGGCTCTTTTCCCATGCCTACCGTCAGGTCTTCAGAGAGATCATGTCTACGCGTCCTCACACCATGCTGTCCTGGGCCCTTCGACCCACGCGCCTTCCCCTGCTCGCGTTCCGCTGCGTCCACCGCCATTCCGGCCTCGCCGCCACCGGCGACGGGAAGCTCCGCGTCAACGCCAACGGCAAACTCCTCGACATCTGGCCGGCCGCCTGCGTTTCCTGCGACCGCACCAGCAAGATCACCGTTCACGATCGCGTCCCGGTCCGGTACCTGGATCCGATCCTTCTGGAGGGCTACTCCGGCAACTCCTCCACCCTCGTCGCCCGCGTCCTTCTCGACCCGCTGACCGCCCGGCGCAACCGGTTCGCCCTGGAGTGGGACTCATGCTGGGAACTGCTCGCCCCGTCCCCTCCCGAAAGCCCCTGGCCCGTCCAGGTTTCGGTCGTCTTCGACGACCCCGTGCCCCTTCGCCCCGAACGGCTCATCGCCGAAGGGGCTGGGCATCAGCCGCGGGGAGATCGCTCCCTACGTCAAGATCGGCATTCCGCTGAACCGCAGGACTCACAGGGATTTCTCGTTCGTCCTGCTATGAGCCGCCGCCTTGGGCCTGAGCTGGGGCGAGAGGGAAGGTGGCCTTGCCATGGACTACGTCACGCGGCCGTCCGCGCGCGGTCGCTCATGACCGGGCGCGAACGAAGGTCAGGGCCGGCCCGATACCGGCGACGAAGGTGAACGCCCCCGACTCCATCGTCGACCCTGACGGGGTCGGGCCACGGATCGGGGGTTGAGACTGACTGGCCGGCTCCGTTGATCGAGTAGTCGGAATTCACCTCATCAACGCCGTCAGAGTGACGCTCTGTCACGGGCCGAGACCTGCGCCGTCCGCGCCGAGCATCCGCATCTGCCGAGATCAGTGCGCCGTTGTCGTCGGACGATGCGGCCTGACCCACACCGACCGAGGCCTGCCGGTCGTTGGATTGCGCGCTCGCCTGGGCGACGACGAGGAGTGTGGATCGGCCGCGAATATCTGCGCCGTTCAGGACGGGTACGCGTTGCCAGGCGTCGTTGCGATCAGTACATCGGCTACCGGCTGCCAGCCGAGCGTCATGTACAGACGCTGACCGTCCTCGCTGGCGATGAGAATGCCCTGTTCGACGCCTTCTTCGATCGCGGAACGGGCTAGTGCACTCATGACCGCGCTGGCTAGGCCCTTGCGGCGATGAGCCGGCATGGTTTCGATCCGGTCTGCGACCGCATCCGTACCGGCCAGTCCCATCGTCCCGCGCGCACCGACCTGTCCCGAGTCGTGCCCTACCGTGGCCGTGACCACGCTGTCGCCTCCGTGCGAGTCGACCTGGGTCAGGAGCCGGTACGGTGCGACGGGCATGTTCTGCGGATGCTCGCGAAGATCGGCTGTCATCAGCAGTTCCGAGTGCTTAAGCACGATCAGGCCGGCGGCCGCCAGAGCCGAGGCTGCCCTCGCCGGGTCGGTGGTGGGCACGGTCAGCCACGTGACGGCGTCCTCGCCAGCAACTAGCTCAGCCAGCGTGGTGAGCGACGCGAGGTCCTCGCCGGCATCGAGCGCGACATACTCGATGTCGCGGCCGGGCTGCATGCACCGGACCCGCAACGCGCCGCCTACGTCTTCGGCGACAGGCAGCGCGCGAGCCACGCCCCAGCCGCGCTGCCAGCGGACGATGAGATCTCGCAGGTTGCTCACCCATCGAGTAGATCACTTGCACGTGAGCGGCCCGCCACGCCCCTGGGACGCAATGAGCCCGAGATCACGTGCGCGGATCTGGATCCGCGATCCGCGCGCCACGGAGGGTTACGTGAGCGCTCGCGGCTCGCGGTCGCGGTAGCCGATGTTCGGATCCTGTTGTTTGATTCCGTGCGCGTCAGTCGTTCTCTTGCAGGCAGTAGACGGAGATGGCGAGGAGCGGATCCGCTCCGTCGTTGCGAATCTGGTGCGGCACCTTGCTCTCGAACGCCGCGACGTCCCCGGCGCGCAGAACTCTCGTCTGGTCCGCCCACGTCAAGGTGCCGATTCCGGACGCGATGACCCACACCTCACGCGACCGGTGCATATCAAGGTCGTTGGACGTTTTCGGCGCAACTGACCAGCGACCGACCTCGAACGGGCGGGAGCCGTTGACGGGAACGGCAGCAGCGCGCGGTGCACTGGGCCGCCCTCGGTGAAGTCGTACCAGTGTTCAAACCTTACGGGGCCGCTGGTCATGCTCGAATTCGTATTCGATACGTGTCCAGGTTGGTTCGCTGGAGCTGTTGCGTCTGGCGGCAATCGGACGCAGCGTTGCCGAGGTCGGCGCAAAGTGCTGAAGCCACAGCTTCCGCTGATAGACGACGTGTATGCTCCCGGGCTCAAGGTGTGCACTCTCATGCCGCCTAGCGCTCGTCACGCAAGGTAACCGCCTAGCGGTGCACGCATCCGGACGTGTCGATGAGCGTGGGTGAGCCGCAGGTTTCAGGTTGCGGTAGACGCTGGCTTCAGACGCTTGCGCTCGACAACGCTTGTAGCTGTCACCACGCTCAAAGGCGGCACGTCCTTCGCGACAACGGCGCCCGCGCCGACGACTGAGCCCCTACCGATTGTCACTCCGGGGGTGACCGTGGCTGCGGCGCCGATCCACACATCATCCTCGATGACGATGGGCGCGTGCGTGATGAAGTCGTACCGTTCGTCGAGCTCGACGGGGTGTCCGGCCGTGCTCAGAGTTACTCGGGGACCGATCAGGACGCGGTCACCGATGGTGATGCCCCCGTAGTCGAGGAAGAAGCATCCCTGATTGATGAACACGCGCTCTCCGAACGATGCTCCAAGCCCGTAGTCGCAATAGAACGGGGGCAGGATGGACAGCGAGTCAGGGATGGGTCCACCGAAGATCTCGGTGAGCACCGTCCTGCGCGTGTCGAGGTCGTCAAACGGCAGCACGTTGAGGCGCGAGGTCAGGTTCATGACGAGCTGTACGCGCTCCGCGAAGGCTCGGGACTCGGGCGTCCGTGTTCGTAGGCGTTGCTCGTTGCGCACGAGGCGATCTTGTCACGGCGAGTCAGAGACTGCGTGACGACCCACCGGCAGGGAATGCGTCACTCCGTGATCGTGGGGTCCTCATCGAACGTCTGGATCGGCCGCTGGCCGGGTGCGATCTACTCCAATCGCCGTCACAGTCTGCAGCCCGGGCGCTGCTCGGTCGGACGGCTTTCCTGTCGTTGAGTAGATGCCTGGGGCTAGCGCATTGAATGCGCCACGGACAGCGGTCAGTGTGAACCGGTAGGTTCCCCCCAGCCGGTCAACGTCAGCGCGGGCAGCTGATCAGGGACGCTGGACGCGTCGCGGTTGAGGTCGCTGACGACGGTGAGCACGTAGCCGTCGTCCTCGTTGGAGGCGCCGGCGGCGGGCACGAACACGGCCTCGCTCGGCGGCACCCCGGTGCCGACCGGCAGCACCGCAATCCCTCAGCCATCCCTCTCCGGTCTGCGGGTTCGGTGGCTGGCAGCAATGGGCGCCGTGCCGGCCACACTGGCACGGTGACCCGTACGGAGGGTCGGCGCGGTCGGCGCCGACCTGTCCGCACCGCGCGGCCGCCAGGGCGCTCCCGCAGGATGGCTCAGTCCGCGCCGACGCGCAGCCAGAACGAGGCGGGAAGGAACTGCTCGGTCAGCCCGATCCGGCGCCACAGTGGGGCCGCCACCTCGCGCAGCTCCGGGTCGCCGGCCACGAACGCGTTGGGCAGCTCGACCTGCCAGCGTTCCGGTGCGGCCAGCAGGAACGCAGCCAGCAGATACTGCTCGTTGTAGTGCCGGTGCCGCCACTGCGGCGGGTAGTCGCGGGGGAGCATGATGTCGTGCACCTGTACCAGCACGCCGGGACGCAACCGGGGCAGCACCTCGAAGAAGAAGACCGTAACGTCCGAGCCCATGAAGCTGCGGTGGGAGCCGTCGAAGAACAGCACGTCGCCCGCTTCGAGCGCGTCGAACAGGCTGAGGTCGGCCTGTTCGAGCGGGGCCCGGACCACCTCGTCGCAGAGCACGTCGACGCTCGCCCGGGGCGCGGGGTCGATCGAGGTGATCCGAGTTCGCAGGCCGTGGTCGCGTACCGCACGGCGGGCGAACTTGGTCGAGTTGCCCGAGCCGATCTCCACGTACCGCTTCGGGTCGCGCTCGACCAGGAAGCCGTAGAGGGCCAGGGCGTCCAGCGGCGGCAGCCAGCCGTTGACCCAGTATGGAGCCCCGAAGTCGAGATCGCCGCGCAGCGGGACGGCGGCGAGATGGTCACCGTGGTCGAGGAAGCGCCGCAGCCGGGCGGCGTACGCCTCCCGCCGCCGATCGAGCAGTTCGGTGAGGCCGGGGTGGTCGGGGCGGCCGTAGCCGAAGCGCGGCTCCGAACGGACCGGGAAGTCCACGAAGATCGGCCGGCGCAGCCCGAACGCGGACAGCACCAGCCCGTGCAGCAGCGGTCGGCGCTCCAGCCGGGCCAGGGGACCGGCCAGGAATGGCAGGGCGGAGAGCACCTCCACCCCGGAGGCGGTGCTCAACGCGCTGCGCAGCCGGCGGGTCGCGCTGCGCAGCCCGCCGCCGGTGACCCGGGGCGGAGCCGGCAGCCGGTCGGTGGGCCGGGAGGTGGCGGTCATGAGGGCGCTCCTTCGAGACGGTCGGCGGTCGGGTGGGGCAGTGGGGCCGTGGTGGGATCCGGTGGGCTGGCGGGGCCGGCCGAGCGGCGGCCGGTGGCCGCGAGCAGGGCGAGCACGACAGCGGTCGAGCCGATGTCGCCCACGGTCAGCAGCACTCGGCTCAACGCGACCAGCGTCACCAGGTCGGGTCCGCCGACCAGGGTGGCCACCGTGAGCGCGAGCGCGACCTCGCGTACGCCCAGCCCGGTCGGCAGCACCACGGCGCACAGGCCCGCGACCACGGAGAGGGCGAAGCCGCCCACGCCCAGCGGCAGCGCCGGGCCCGGATCGGCGCCGAGGGCGACGGCGAGCACGGTGACGTGCAGCCCGCTGATCAGCCAACCGAGCACCATCAGCCCGGTCGCGCCGAGCAGCGCCCGCCGCCCGGGCAGCAGCGGCCCGGCGTCGCCCCGGCGCAGCAGCCGCGCGGCGGCGCCCAGCAGCCGGGCCAGGAGATCCGGGGCCAGCACCGGCGCCGCGGCGGCCGCGCAGGCCGGCAGCAGCAACCACCACCACGGGCTCCGCGCGAGCAGCCAGGGCAGGGCCAGGACGCCGACCAGCACACCGGAGACCGCGGCGAGGCCCTGGCTGGCCAGGAACGCCGCGGCGAGTCGGGCCGGTGGCTGGCGCAGCGGCCGCGCCATGGCGGCGTGCGCCACCGTCGGCCACACGCCGCCGGGCAGGTAGCGGGTCAGCCCGGCGAGGAAGTAGACCCGGGTGGCGTCGCGCAGCGACAGCCGGGCGCCCAGCCCGGCGAGCAGCACCCGCCAGCCGACGAAGCCGGGCACCCCACCGACCGCCGCGAGGACCCCGGCGGCCAGGGCGGCGGCCCAGCCGACGGCCCGCAGGCTGTCGGCCATCCCGTGCCGCACCCGCCACACCTGCCAGCCGAGGAAGACCAGCACGGCGGCGTACCCGGCCAGACGCAGCGCCGCGGCCACCCGCGCCCGGCTCACCGGGCACCGCCCAGCGAGAGCACGACGTCCTGCACCCGGTGGTCGGACATGCCGCGGGCGTCCCGCAGCCGGTACCGGTGTACCGTCCAGTCGGCAGAGACGAACGTCCAGTCCAGCCGCCACCAGCGCCGCCCGCCGATCATCCACGACGTCGGGTACGCCGACCCGCTGGCCCGGCCGGCGTCGTTGAGCCGGTCGGTGAGCCGCCGTAGGTCGGCCATCGCCGGGCTGGTGTTCAGGTCACCGGCGACCAGCACCGGGTTCGGGTTGCGGTCCAGGTCGGCGGCGAGCGCCCGGTACTGCGCCTCCCGCCGCTGGAAGAACTCGTGCCGGCGCTGATAGAACAGCTCGCGCAGCGGGCTGCTCAGGTCCAGCGGCACCAGCAGGTGGGTGTTGTAGACCGACACGATGCGCCCCCGCACGAGCAGGTCGGTACGGAGCGACTTCACCTCCCAGTAGTCGGTGCGCCAGTCCGAGCCGGCCGGTGGATCAGCTGGCAGCGCGACCACCGCGACGACCGGGAACCGGGTGACGGTCACCAGTTCGCCCCGCAGCACCACCTGGTAGCCCGAGAACTCCCGGCCCAGCCGGGCCAGGTCCGCGTCGCGTCGCGCCGGGTCGTCGTCCGGCTTGTACTCCTGGAGCAGGTAGATGTCGGCGTGGCGCGCGGTGAGCGAGCCGTAGAAGACGTCGGCGTCGTCGGTGGCGTTCCACACGGTCGTGTTCCAGGAGACCAGGTGCAGCGCGTCCGGCGGCGCGGGTGGCGCGGTGCGCAGCACGGCCGGGTTCAGTCCCGCCAGGTCCCCACCGAGCAGCAGCCCGGCCACCGCGAGCAGCGCCACCCGGGCGCGGAACCGCCCGGCGACCACGGCCAGCACGAGCAGCAGGCCCGGTACGGCGACGAACGCCAACGGCGGGATCAGCTCCGGCGCCAGCCACAGCCACCACCGGCCGCTGAGCAGCCGGTGCGCCACCACGAACGCCAGCCACGCCCCCGCCAGCCCGGCCACCGTCCGCCTGGCGCCCACCCCGTCCCGCCGGCCGGCCGGATCCTGGCGCCTCGCCACCGGGGCCACGCCGACCGGCGCCTGCACGGCGGTCACGCGGCCACCGCCGGCTCCTCGTAGAGGCGGCGGAAGCGGCGCGAGAGCAGCCACTGGAGCAGTCCCACCGCCACCCCCACCCCGATGGTCAGGCTCACGACCAGGTGCAGGCCGGCGAAGGCGACCGTGTAGCGCGGGCCGCGGACCTGGCGCACGTAGCGGTACATCCGGGCGTCGCTGAACAGCCAGAGCATCAGCAGCAGCACCGGCACTGCGGTCCACGCCGGGCCGGCCAGCAGCGGCAGCGGCGCGGTGGCGGCGGCCAGCCACGAGGCCAGCCCGGTGCCGGACTCGGCGGAGGTGACCACCCCCACCACCCGGCGCCGGTGCAGGAAGAACGGGATGTGCACCCGGGTGCGGGTGAACACCTTGCCCAGCGCGATCCGCAGCGTCGCGTCGTCGTCGTGTCGGCCGATCACCCGGCTGGTCATCCGGACCTCGTACCGGTCGGTGAGCCGCTCGCTGACGTCGGCGCCCTCGCTCTGGGTCAGCCGCGGGTTGAACGGGCCGACCTCGGCCCAGATCCGGGCCGGCACGGCCAGGATCGCCGTCGACAGGAAGCCGGTGATGCTTCCCTCGGCGGCGCGGAAGTACCAGTGCCGGTACAGGTTGCGGTAGTCCTTGGTGAAGGTGCCGTCGATCAGCGGGACCGTGTCGTAGTTGCCGCAGACCGCGCCGACGCCGGGTTCGTCGCGCAGGATCGCCACCGCGGTGGCGACCGCGTCCGGAGCCAGCGCGACGTCCGAGTCGACGAACATGAGGACCTCCCCGGCGGCGGCCTCCGCGCCGAGGTTCCGCGCCACCGAGGGGCCGCTGTTGACCGGCGTACGCAGCAGCCGCACACCGGGGAAGGAGTGCGCGACGGCCACCGAGTCGTCGGTGCTGCCGTCGTCGACCACGATCACCTCCAGCGGCCGGTGGGTCTGCCGGCCCAGCCCTTCCAGGCAGAGGCGCAGCGTGCGGGCGTAGTTGTAGTTGGGCACGATCACCGAGACGAGTGGGGCGGAGACGATCACCACCTCACCAACCTTTCGAGTCGAGGGGACGGGCGGCGGGACGCGACGACGGCCCGAACGACGGGTCCACGGCGGCCCGGACCAACCCGACCGCCGCGCCCGTGATCAGGGCGACGTTGACCAGCAGATGGGTGCCGAGGGCCCGGGCGAGGAACGCCCAGCCGCCGGCCCGCTGCAGCAGCGCCACCAGCGGCGGGTCGGCGGCGGCGAAGACGGCGAGGCAGAGCAGCGGTGCCGCCGCCCCGTACGGCGCGAGTAGCGCCGCCGGCAGGGTGAGCACGGTCAGCCCGGCGGCGAGCACGCCGAGGGTGGGATTCAGCGCCAGGCCCCGGCGGCGGTACCGGTTGCGCAACGACCAGCGCAACAGTTGGGCCCGGCGGTACTGCTCAGCCAGCAGGGGCAGCAACCGGTCCGCCTCGTCGTGCCAGCCGACGACTGTGTCGGTGAGCCGGATCCGGTAGCGGGTCAGCAGCCGCTCGCTGTACTCGTCGTCCTCGGCGCTGCGCAGGTTCTCGTCGAACGGGCCGAGGTCGCGCAGCACCGTACGCGGCACGGCGGCGAGCGCGAACACGGCGGTGTCCACCGGCCCGACCGCCCGGGTCAGCGCGGCGTGCAGGTGAAGCACCCGGTACCGCTCGACCGGCCCGTCGTCGATCAGCGGTTGCGGGGCGTAGACGCCGTAGACGCAGCCGCAGCCCGGATCGGTGGCCAGCACGGCCAGGGCGTTGGCGACCGCGTCGGCCGCCAGCGCGACGTCGGAGTCGACGAAGAAGACCACCTCGCCGGTGCTGGCCGCCACGCCGGCGTTGCGGGCGGCGGACACCCCGCCGTTGACCGGTTGGACCAGCACCCGGACGCCGGCCGCCGCGGCCACCGCCCGTGAGCCGTCGGTGCTGCCGTCGTCGACGACCAGCACCTCCAGGGGCGGATGGGTCTGCGCGGCCACCGAGTCCAGGCAGCGCCGTAGCGTCTTGGTCGCGTTGTACACCGGGATGACGACCGAGACGGTCGGTGCGGGGTTCATGGCGCCTCCGGCAGCGAGATCAGGGCGGTCTGGGTGCGGTGGTCGGAGAGCCCGTGCGGATCGCCCAGGGCGTACCGGTGTATCCGTACGGCGCCGGAGGTGAGGGTCCAGTCCAGCCGCCAGGCCGCGGGCAGCCCATCGGCCGGCCAACTCGCCGGGTACAGGTCGGACCCGGCGTCCACGGCGTCACGCAGCCGGCCGCGCAGCCACCGCAGGTCGCCCATCGCCGGAGTGGTGTTGAAGTCACCGGCGACCAGCACCGGGTTCCGGTTGGCGGCGAGGTCCGCGCGCAGCCCGGCCAGCTGCGCGCGCCGGGCCGCATCCCGTTCCCGCACGTACGCCAGGAAGCGCCCCGGTGCCAGGTTCACCTGCACCGGAAGGTGCACGTTGTACGCCGACAGCACCCGGGCACCCACCCGCAGGTCGGTGCGCAGCACCTTGGCGGCGGTGAAGACCCGCCCGAAGTCGGCGTCCGGGTCCGTCGCGACGTCCGCGTCCGGGCCGATCGCTGGCGCGGCCACCACCGGGTACCGGGACAGGGTGAGCAGCTCACCCCGGGCGACCAGGGTGTATCCGGGAAACGCGCGGCGCAGCCGCTGCGGGTCGGGGGCGGGTCGGGCCCCGGCCAGCCCGGCGGCGTCGTCCCAGTAGAGATGCTCCTGCAACAGATAGACGTCGGCCCGCTGGGCGACGAGGAACCGCAGGAACGCCTCCGGGTCGTCGTGCTGGTCCCAGTAGCCGGTGTTCCAGGCCAACACGGTGACTGCCCCCGGCGGCGGGGTGGGATGGGACGCCCACGCGTACCGATTGAGCCCGGCGTCGGGCAGGCCGAGCGCCAGCGCCGCGGCGGCCGCGCCCAGCACGGCCGCCGCCGGCCGGGTGGGCAGCGGCCGGCGCAGCATCCGCGCCGCCGGTACCGCCGACGCCAGCGCCACCGGCACCAGCAGGTACGCGACCGGCGGCACCAGGTCCGGCAGCAGCCAGAACCACCAGCGTCCGGTCAGCGCCCGGTGCAGGCCGGTGAAGAGCAACCAGCCGAGCGCCACCGCGCACAGCAGCCGGGTGGCCCGGCACCACCGGCGGCGCGGCGCTCCGGCCGATGCCGGGGCGGCGGGGCGGGCGAGCACGCTCATGCCGGCACCCGCTCGGCGGGGCGCGGGCCGCCCTCGTAGAGGCGACGGAAGGAACGGGAGCAGAGCCACTGCGCCGCCCCGGCGGCCGCCCCGGCGGCGATCGCCAGGTTGATCAGCCACTGCACTCCGACGAAGGCGGCCAGTAGGACCAGCCGGCGCCGCCGCGCGACGAACCGGTACATGCCGGCGTCACAGGCCAGGAACGCCAGGCCCGCCGCCAGGGACGGCACCGCCCCCGGTGGTCCGGCCAGCAGCGGCAGAAGCAGGGCCAGGGTGCCGAGCAGCGCGCTGATGGCCGCCCACATCCTGGCCGCGGTCTCGAAACCCTGCGCGGCGCGGCGGCGGTGGGCGTACAGCGGCATCCGCAGCCGGCTGCGGTGGAACACCTTGCGCAGCATCGGCCAGAGCCGGTCGTCGTCCCGGTGCCGGCCGTGGATGGCGTCGGTGAGCCGGATCGGATACCGCTCGGCCAGCCGTTCGCCGTACTCGACTTCCTCGGTCTGCCGCAGCCCCTCGTGGAACGGGCCGATCTCGGCGAACACCCGGGCCGGCATGGCGCAGATCGCGGTGAACAGGAAACTGACGTCGCCCAGCGAGCTGATCCGCCACCAGTACGCCTGCAGGCACCGGCACTCCTGCACGAGGCTGTCGCGGACCAGCGGGACCTCGTCGAGGATGCCGCAGATCGCGCCGGCCGCCGGGTCCGCGCCCAGCAGCCGCACTGCGCGGGCCACCGTGTCCGGCGGCAACTCCACGTCGGAGTCGACGAAGAGCAGGATCTCGCCGCGAGCACGCGCGGCGCCGACGTTGCGGGCCAACGCCGGACCGCCGTTGCGAGGGGTGGAGACCACCCGCACGCCGAGTGCCAGTGCCACGGCCACCGAGTCGTCGGTGCTCTGGTCGTCCACGAAGACGATCTCGGTGGTGGGATAGGTCTGGGCCAGCAGCGCCGGCAGGGTCAGCGGCAGCGAGTCCGCGTGGTTGTAGTTCGGTACGACGACGGACACCGTCGGGGTGTGCGCGGTCATTGCTCTCCTTGGCAGAGGGCGCCGGTGCGGCGTCAGGACAGGGCGGCGGCGATCGCGGGGAACCGCGTGGCGGCGTAGAGCACGCCGAGCGAGGCGACCCAGAGCACGGCGGCGGCGACCACCGCGCGGTCGTGCAGCAGCAGCCGGACCGGATCGCCGGCCGCCCGCCGGACCAGGGCCAGTTGCAGGTAGCGGGACACCAGGTAGAGAACGAACGGGGTGGACAGCAGCATCGCGGCCTCCCCGTGCGGGTCGAACGGCGCCTCCGTGCCCACCCAGACCAGGCCGGCGGTGACCGCCAGGACGCCGGTGAGCTGCAGCAGATGGCCGGCCAGCTCCACCGACCAGCCGCGCAGCGCCGGCCGGTGGGCCACCCCGCTGTCCAGCAGTTCCTGCCGGCGCTTGCCGACGATCAGCAGCAGGCAGCCGGCGAAGACCGTGATCAGCAGCCAGGCGGACACGGCAGCGCCGACAGCCAGGTAGCCCTGCACCGCGCGGAGCACGAACCCGACCGCGACCAAACCGGCCTCGACCAGGGGAACGTGCTTCAGACCCCGGCTGTACCAGACGTTGAGCGCCAGGTAGGCCAGCACCGGCCAGATCGGCCCGACCAGGCCGGCGGTCAGCAGCAGGGCGAGGCCGAGGAGCAGCACCAGGCACCAGACGTACGCCAGCGGCACTGGCACCCGGCCGGACGCCACCGGCCGGTCCCGTTTCACGGGGTGGTGACGGTCCCGGTGTCGGTCGGTCACGTCGTTGCCGACGTACACCGCCGACGCGGCGAGCACGAAGGCCACAACGGACCAGCCCAGCCGGGCCAGTTCCGCCGAGTGCCAGGAGCGCGGGTCCAGCAGCGGCAGCGCGACGACCAGCAGGCTCTTGACCCAGTGCGCGGGACGGACCAGACGGACCAGGTCCACCACCAGACGGGCGCGGCGGGTGGGCAGCGGCGCCACGGCCGGAACGGCGGTTCGGGCGGAGTCGAGGAGGGGCATGGGTCCTCCCCCTAAAAGAAAATCTTGGCGAGGGACAGGGCCCCTTGCCGCCAGGGTTCCCGACTGGTCCTACCGCCCCCGGTCGCCGTGGCGGCGCTCCGGTTTGCCCGC
This sequence comes from Micromonospora sp. NPDC006431, assembly GCF_042870725.1. NCBI lineage: Bacteria > Bacillati > Actinomycetota > Actinomycetes > Micromonosporales > Micromonosporaceae > Micromonospora > Micromonospora sp. NPDC006431. The sequence continues at coordinate 17,440 of NZ_JBIAHQ010000035.1, read as the reverse complement.
CACCAGCGGTAGGTGCCGAGGATCGCGTCCCGGTTGGAGAACCGGGGCTTGAAGCCCAGCCGCTCGCGAGCCTTGTCGATGCTGACGTAGGAGTCGGCGCGCAGCTTGTGCAGCAGCCGTCCGTACACCGGGGAGAGTCCGCTGCGCTCGAGGGTGCGCAGCGCCGCGAGCGCCGGCGCGGCAGGCAGGCCGACCACCCGCCGGCCGTGCCCGGCCGCGTCGAGCACCGCCTGGAAGTCCTCGCGGAGGGTGCCGAACTCGGCGGCGCCGAGGTTGTAGGTGTCCGCGGCGACGTCGTCGGGGGCGGCGAGCACGGTCAGCACCGCGTCGACCAGGTCCTCGACGGCGAACATCTGCACCCGCACGTCGCCGCGGCCGAGCACCGGGAAGTTGCGGCCCTCCTCGGCCCACTCGAAAAGCATGGCGAACAGGCCCATCCGGCCCGGCCCGAGGAAGGTCTTGGGACGCAGCACCGGGACGCAGAGCCCGTCCCCGCGGAACCGCTCCACCAGCAGCTCTGCCTCGACCTTCGCCCGGGTGTACGCGTCGACCGGCTCGCGCGGATGGTCCTCTGGGGTGGGCACGAGCCGGGGCAGGCCGTACACGGCGGTGGAGGAGATGTGCACCACCCGCGGCACCTGTACCCGGCGGGCCGCGCCGAGGACCGCATGGGTGCCGTCCACGATGATCGACTGGATCATCTCGGCCGGATAGCTGGGCAGCGCGGCGGCGCAGTGCACCACGGCGGATGCGTCGGCGAGCACCCGGGCCAGCAGCGCGGCGTCGCGGACGTCGCCCTGACTGTGGGCCAGCCGTGGATGGGTGTGCGCGGCGGGCAGCAGGTCGACGCCGTGCACCCGGTGTCCCTCGGCGAGCAACCGGCGGACCAGGTGCGAGCCGAGCATCCCGCAGGCGCCGGTCACCACGATGTGGTCGCTGGTCACCACCGGGACGTCACCCGCTCCCGGACGAAGGCGGCCAGCAGCCGCGGCAGGCCCCGGGAGAGCGTGGCGTCCAGGGCGCTCAGGAAGTACTCGACGTCGTCGGGGGTGGCCACCAGGCTCGGGGCGACCATGAGCGGGTTGTCCGCGTTGGGGCTGTAGTAGGTCATGATCCTGTGTTCGCGGAACAGGTGGGCGATCACCGACAGGGTGATGAGCTTGGTGCGGAACTGCGGGTCGTGGGTGAAGCCGGGCATCAGCTTGCCGGCCAGGTCGAGCAGGCCGGGCCCGCCGCCGAGGAACACACCCCAGAGCGCGCCGGTGCCGCTGACCTGGGCGATCACGTCGGGGTACGCCTTGGCCAGCCGGTCGAGGCCGGGCTGCAGCACCGCCTCCAGGGCGCGGGCCCGGGCCGGGTAGTCGTCGTCGACCACGACCGCGATGGCCTCCAGGGCGGTGGTGGTTTCTTCCCCGAAGCCGTAGTAGGTGGTGCTGTGCAGGATGACGTCGGACAGCCGGTCGTACGCGCGGCGGAAGACCGGCTCGCGGGCCGTGTAACCGGCGATGGACGCCTTGCCGCCGCCGAGCGACTTGGAGTAGGTGAGGATGTCCGGCACCAGCCCCTCGTGCCGCATGAAGTAGAAGAGGCTTCCGGTCTTGCCCCAGCCGGTGTAGACCTCGTCGAAGATCAGCACGATGTCCCGTTCGCGGCAGAGCCGCTGCAGGGCCAGCAGGTCGTCCCCGGTCCACCGACGCATCGTGGAGGCGCTGAACGGCTCGACGAGGATGGCGTACACGTCGCAGCCGCCGTCCGGGGCGCGCGCGGCGTCGACGGCCGCCCGTACGGCGGCGAGGTCGCCGTACGGGTACACGACGATGCCGGGCAGGCCGGGGAAGCGGAACGCGTTCTCGGAGGAGCCGGTGAGGCTGCCCGCGCCGAGGGTCTTGCCGTGGAAGCTGATGTCCGCGCGCAGCACCGTGTTGCGTCGCCCGCCGTGGTACTTGTACGCCATCTTCACCGCCCCTTCGTTCGCCTCGGCCCCGGAGTTCGGGAAGTACGAGACGGACAGATCTGCGGGGAGCAGCGCAGCCACGTTGTGGCTCAGCGCCGCCACGTAGGGGGAGAAGAACGCCTTGTGCACCTCCATCCGGTGGGCCTCGGCGTACCGCCGTCGGGCGGCCAGAATCCGCGGGTGGTTGTGCCCGTGGTTGAGCACGCCCACGCCGCCGGAGAAGTCCAGCACTCGACGGCCGTCCCGGAGGTGGATCCAGACGCCCTCGGCGCGGTCCACCAGCTCCCGTCCGAATCCGAAGGTTGTCATCAGCGAGACCTGGCTTCGACTGACATGGTCGCGGTACAGCTGGTGCACCTGTCTGGTGCTGAGCTGTTCCGCCTCGTCGATACCGATCAGGTGGGGCATGCAGTGGCCTTTCCTCGAACGACCGGCGGGGGAGTGGCAGCGCCGGCCGTGACCGGCCGTCCGTCGGACGGGTGCCGCGACGGCGACGCTGCGCGATCTCAAGCTAACGAAGTGTGTCGATGCCGTCATGCCGGATGTTCGGAGGACGTCAGGCCGGCGTGCTGTCCCCCGGGTGGGGGACGACGGCGACCCGGGGGAGCGCGCCCACGCTCCCGTTCGGATGGTGCGGTGACGGGTCAGCCGGCCTGCAGCCGGTCCTCGCGGACCCGCTCGGCGAGGTCGAGCTTGGTCCGGCTGGGCCGGCCGAGGTCGTGGTACTTGGCCTTGACCCGGTCCAGATAGGTGCGGGCCGTCTCCGGTTTGATGCCCAGGTGCCGCGCCGTGGCCGTGAGGGTCATCCCCGAGGCGTACGCGAGCAACACGCCGCGCTCCCGGGGGGACAGCCGGGGCCGCGCCGGACGGGTGTCACCCAGGCAGGCGAACGCCAGCTCGGAGGAGAAGACGGGTCGGCCGTCCGCCACCTCACGGATCGCGGCGGTCAGCGCTTGCAGGTCGTGGTCCTTGGTCATGTAGCCGCTGCAGCCGGCGGCGAAGGTCGCCACCACCTGGTCGGGGCGCGCCCAGACGCTGAGTACCAGCACCCGGCGCCCCGGTGCCGCCAGCCGCCGGACGTTGTCGGCCGCGTCGCTGCCGTCGCGCAGCACCAGGTCCAGCAGCACCACGTCGACCGGCTCCGTCAGCTCGCGCAGCAGCCGCTCCACGGTGGCCGCCGCCCGCACCAGCCGCAGATCGGCCACGCTCGACAGCCAGGCGCCCAGACCCTCCAGGAGCATCCGGTCGTCGTCGACCGCCGCCACCCGGATCACCTGGCCCACGTCAGCTCCACGCATGTCCCGGCGCCCGGCTCGCTGGAAACGCGGGCCCGGCCACCCACCTCGGTCATGCGGTCGACGAGGGAGTGCCGGAAACCGAACCCGGACGGTACCGCCGCCGGGTCGAAGCCGCGTCCACGATCGACGATCGTGACGCGCAGCACCCGGCCCTCCCCGGTCACGGTGAGCCAGGCCTGATCAACCCCGGCGTGCTTCACGACGTTGTTCAGCGCCTCCTGCGCCGCAGCGCGGAGGGCCTCCACCACCTGCGGCGGTACGTCCGGCGGGACCGTCGTCCCCTGATACCGGACCCGCAGTCCCAGCAGGGACACCTCGCCGACCACCTCCCGCAGCGCCTCGCCGACCGTGCCGAACGCGGGGTCGCACCCGTCGCCGAGCAACCCGCGGATCACCTCGGCGTCGCGGGCGCAGCGTCGGCGCACCTCCGGCCGCCCCGGATCCGCCACCCCGCGGGCGATCAACGTCAAGGTGGTGAGGACCGTGTCGTGCAGCGCCCGGTGGTGGGCGAGCCGGGTGACGTAGCGGGCATGGTCGGCGGCGGCGTCGGCCTCGGCGGCCAACCGATGGGCGTTGATGCGGTCGAGATTGCGCCCGATCCGGCGCAGATAGCGCACGGCGAAGCCGGCGACCAGGGTGAAGCAGACCAGGCCATTGATCGCGTGGACGAGCGCCGGTGCGGGCATGCCCGTTCCCGGGCTGTACCCGATGATCACGGCCGACTGGGCGAGGACCAGCGCGAGCACGCCGGCCGCCACCGACCACGGCCGGGTCAGCGCCGCCCCGACCAGCGACCCGCTCGCCTGCACCACCAGGTTGCCCCAGTTCGGTACGGTGACGTCGGTCGTCAGGTTCGCGGTGACCATCATCAGCACCAGCCCGGCGAGCAGGACGTCGAGGTGGACCAGCGCCGCGGGGAACCAGCCGCGCTGTCGGGCGACCCGGAACAGCGCGAGGTTCCAGGCCGCTACCGCCAAGAGCAGCCCGAGGTTGGCCCACGTGCTCCGGTACGCGCCATAGGCGCAGGTGACGAGGGCCGGCGCCAGGCAGGTGATCCGGTGCAGTGCCAGCAGGACCACCATGAAGCGGTTCGCCCGGTCCTCTCCCGTGGCATCGGCTGTGGCCGCAGAGTGACCGCGCAATGACACGTCGGTCATTCTGGCAGTCCCGGCCAGCGATGGTCATCACTGAATGGCGTTGCTGGAGCCTTTCGGCGGTCCGGATTGACCGGGTGGTGGGGGGAGCGACCGCTTCCGCTACTTGACGGTCCGCCGAGGACCCGCATCGCGCGGAGGTGCGGCCGGTCGCGCGCTGGCCACTCCGCAACACCAGGGGCGGGCGGTCTGGGACGCGTCAGAGCAACTCGCCGCTCGGGCAAACGAGTTGGTCGACCATGCGGGACAGGTGCCGGGAATGCGGCGGCGCCGTCACCTGATGGGTGACGGCGCCGCGGGGGAGTGCTTACCTAGTTCTTGCCGGTGTACTTGAACACGTACAGCCCGAAGTCGCGATCGCTGGCGAGCACGTACTCGCCACCGGCGCGCTGGAGGATCTGCACGCCCCAGAGGTCGTTGCCGGCCTCGTCGACGAAGTGGCCGACCTCGGTGATCCGGTCGTTCTTGATGCTGAGGACCCGCAGCCCTGCGTCGTAGTACGACGCGTACACCAGGTGCGGGTTCTGCTTCGACACGGCCACCTCGTGCACGGTCAGGTTGCCGAACCCGCCGGCGTAGGCCGGGTCCATGCCTTCCCGTACGGCGTAGGTGTCCAACTCCTGTAGCTTCCCGGTCCCGTTGCGGAACAGGTGCACGTAGCCCCATCCGTCGAAGGTGGCAGCCAGGGTGACGGCGTCCCCGACGGTGCCGACCGGCACCGCGGCCCTGGCCGAGCTCTTCTGGCAGGCCGCCTCGTCGTAGCCGGCGTCTGCGTCCATGATGGACAGGCCGGCCTGCCGGTTCACGAAGAAGAACGGCTTGCTGGCCACGACCGACGGGCTCACCAACGAGCCGCAGCCGCCCGGCGAACCCGTCCGGTTGAAGACAACGGTCCCGGCGTACCCGCGCGACTCCACGTTGGTCGCCATCTCGGTGAAGCCGCATCCGCCTCGCTCGACGAGGGCGATGTAGGGACCGCCGGTTGCCGGTGCGGGCGCCGGCGGGTTTGCGTTGCAACCAAGGCCGACGAAGATGGCGGTGCCGGAGAGTTCGTCGCCGGTCGGCAGTTGCGCGCTGCCGGCCTGCACCGCCCGGAAGTCGCCTCCGTCGTTCGTCGCGACACGGACCCGGGTCGACCCGAAGTCCTCGTCGGTGGTCAGCACGTACTGGCCGTTGTGCACGAACTCGGCGTAGTGCCCGTTGCCCTCGGGGCCTAGGGTCACCCCGTTGGTTTCCAACAACTGGGGGTCGGGGAAGGTGAAGTCGGTGTCGGCGACGTAGGTCGGATGAGCCGGGTCGGTCACGTCGAGCGCCACGTAGCCGGCGTCCCACATGGACAGCAGCATGATCTGCCGGCTGCCGTGCTTGCGAACCACCACGTCGTGGAAGAAGACCGTGTCCAGGTCGACACCCGGCTGCAGGATCTGGGGGAACATCGCGGCCACGTCGATGTCGATCACCTGGACCGGGTGCCGCGGGTCGGTGATGTCAAAGATTGGCAGCATCGGCGTACGGCTGTCCGGGAGCACGATGTAGGCCTTGCGGTCCGGTCCGGCCCCGGTCTGCCACATGAACGTGCTGTGAACCGTGCGCGCCCGCGACGTCACCCCCGGCTCGACCGCCCCGAAGCCGTTGGCGAGGACCACGGGGTGCAGGGGGTCGGAAACGTCGACGAGGGTCGCTCCACCCACCGCCGGCGGTGCCGTGGCGTTGGTGCACAGCTCGTTGCTGTACGCCAGCACGTCGCCGCTGAATGCGGGGGTGCTGAAGCTGATCGGATGGATTCCTTCGCCGACGAACGAGCCCGGTGACGCGGCGATGAAGCCGACCTGGCGGGGCTTGCTGAGGTCGGAGATGTCCATGACGTAGACGCCGCCCTCGCATGGATCGCTGTTGAACGCGCCGAGGTACGCGTAGTCGCCGAGCACGCCGACGTCGGAAACGACACCCGCCCGCGCGTTGTTCACCCGTGCCTTGCCGACGAGGGTGACGTCCTTGCTGCCGTGGTCGAGATGCCCTCCCTCGCCACCGTGCTGGTGACTTTCGACGACGACACCGCCGTCGTCGAAGGTCTTCGTGTTGTCCGCGCCGGCCGGCCCAACCGTCAGAGCCGTGGCGGCGAGGACGACGGAGAGCAGAATCACGCCTCTGCGGGGTTGCCGCATGCGATCACATCCGATCAGGTAAATCAACCAATGGCCTGATCGGCAGCATGGTAATCGGCATGATGGAGCGAAACCATCCCCTGTCCGGCCTTCCTCACGAGCGGGGGCGGTGCCCGGTGGGCTCTACCGCACCACCAGCGTGAACTCGGCGGTATGCACCCTGCCGCCCACCTGGAAGTCGAAGAACATCCGGTACCGGCCGGGACTCGTCGCCGTGAGCCAGAACTTGACCGCGCCGCCGAGGAGCCGCGCCTCCGGGTGGACATGCACGTACCCAAGGTCGCCCTCACGTAGCACGACAAGGTGCCCGTACGCGCCGAGATAGCGCTGCAGGTCGACCACCGGCGAACCCTCCCGGGACACTCGGAACACCAGCGCCTGGATCTCGCCGAGTCGGGGCGTACCCTCATAGGTCACGGTGAGTCCGTCGACAGTGGATTCGCGCGTGGCCTCGGGTAGTGGGCGCGGCCGGTAGTCGCCGGGCACGGTGAGGTCCACGCCGAGGGTCAGCGGGACCTGCGCCGCAGCCGAGCCGACGGCCGCGAAGTCGGCGTACGCCCGCCAGGCGCCGGCCTGCGGCAGCACCAGGTCGACGCTCCAGGTGCCGTCCGGCGCCATCGTCGGGTGCAGGTGCTGGTAGCTGGAGAAGTCCCGACGCGCGACGATCAGGTGCATCGGCTTGTCGTGCACGATCGCGAAGTTCGTCACCGGCTTGCGGTCGGGGCCGGCGACGCGGAACCGCCAGGTGCTCCGCGCGCCCGCCGTCAGGGAGGTCGTCTCGGGTACGAGGGTGTAGCCGCCCGCGCTGACGGCCAGCCCACCCACCTCGGCACCGGCAACCGCCGCCGCACCGCCCGCGTGCTGGTGCCCGGCGTCACCCGAAGTGTGCATGCTGGTGCCGGTCGGCCCGCCCGTCGGAGCCGAACCTGTCGGGCGCGCCGAGTCGCGGACCACCTCGCCGAGCGCAAAGCCGGCAACGAGCGCGACCGCGAGCCCACCCGCGATGGCGAGCAGGCGGACCGACGCGCCCTCACGGGCCGACGGGGACGCCGGGCGAGACGTCGCCTCCGTAGCCGAGGGCTCAGCCATCGGCGCCGGCCGGCTCGTAGCCTGCCGCGTCTACCGCGGTGACCGTCTGCACCCAGCGGCCGCAGGCAGCCCTCGTGACGGTGTACGTGGTGGTTTCAGACATCCGGTCTTCCTTGCGTTGGCCGAGAAAACGCCAGTGGGTACATGACTATCCGCACTGTTGCCGGGAGGCGCAATCCCTGCCGGGTAGGGGACCGGGGCGCCGTTGACTGGGCCGGTCCGCCGGCTGTACCGGTCGGTGACCTCGACCCAGTGGCCGGCGGGGACGCCGGTTGGTGCGCCACCGGTGAGACCGGCCTTGACTGGCCGGCCGTCCGCCGCGTAGCAGGAGAGGATGATCCGGGTCAGCATCGGCTGCCCGCCCGGACCGATGCCGATGAATCCGCTGAAGGCGACCATGCGGTCGCCGATGGACGCCCGTTGTCGAAGGGTGCCCGGGAGACGTACGCGAGCCTTCGCCGGTGGCGCCTCCGCCGGTCGTGTGGTGAGGGGGGCCGCACGGTGCCTCCTGATAGGCGGGCGTCACGGGATCATATCGGCACCAGCAACCCTGGGGGCGCGTTCGGCTGCCCGGGATCGAGCCGGACTGTCGGCCATCCTCGGCGCACCGTCGCCGCACCAGCTGCCCGCTACGCCATGAGGACCCTGCGCAGGCCGTAGACGGTGTCGAAGGCCGGGTCGACGTCCCCGGCGGCGGCGTCCTGCCGCAGGTCGCGCCATTCGGAGTCCGCGGCCATGATTCGGTCGAGGGCCCTCACCGCGAGTACTGCCAGGTCGTCGGGCAGATCGAGCCGGCCGCCGTCGCGTAGAAAGTCCGGCACCTACGTGAAGGCGTCGACGCAGACTAACGCCGAGGTCGGGGACAAGTCCAACGACGCGGCTGGCACAGATCCGCAGCGATCTGCGAGCACCGGGCCACCTCTCGCTTCTGATATTCGAGCGGCAAGCTGCCGGCAGCTGTAGGGGGCCGGGCGGGAGGTGGGGTGGCCGCCCACGTCGATCCACTGGTGCGACGCCCCGGCCGAGTGGGGGAGTAACCGAGCCGCCGCCGCGCCACCGGGGACGAGGTCCGGTCGCCGGCGTCCTCGATTCAGCTCGGCCAGGGTACGTGTGCCGTCACCCGCTCCCGCAGCTGCTCGTTGATCAGCCACAGCTCGCCGGTGGCGGGCCAGTACGACAGGTTCTCGGTGTTCTTCGGCGCCTTGGTCCAGACGGTGGTCGACTGCCCGCCGACGCCCCGGTGCAGGCAGCTCGGGTAGTCGACACCGTCGCCGATGTTGTCGGCGTACTCCGGGCAGACGCCGGCGATGACGAACTGTCCACCGTGCGACACCGCACCCTGCATGCCCCATACCGGCGACCCGAACGCCTCGACGGCACGCACGTAGCCGTCGGCGTCGCGACGGGGCAGGCCGGTCTCCGGGTCGATCGGCCAGCGTACGATCCGCCCGCCGCCGCGGGTGGTGTGCTCGACCGCGACGAAGGAGCCGTCGGTGCGGTCGAGTGCGAGGCTGGCGAAGCACGGCCGGGTCCCGGTCGCGTTCGCGCAGCCGCCGCCTTCGTACCAGAATGCGCCGACCTGCGGCAGTGCGAAGGCGTGGTAGCGGGCGTGGAAGTTGCCGTCGGCGCCCAGACCCACCTCGGCGCTGGAGGTGTCGGTGCGCCAGATGTGGGCGAGGTCGAACACGCGCAGCACCGCGCCGCCGGTGGCGACGACGAGCTTGTTGCCGTACCAGTACAGGCCGTGCCCGTGCCCGCTGATCGCCTGGAACGTCCCGGTCGCGGTCGGCTCGACGAGCAGCACGTGCCGGTACCGCAGGGTGGCCAGGTCCAGGAACGACACGCGGATGAACGAGTCGTCGGTGTAGTGCCACGTGGCGGCGACGACCCGCCGCCCGTTTAGCACGGTGCCCGCCGATTGGGCGTCGCCGGACCCGGTGACTCCCTGCGGGATCCAGACGTTGGCGGTGTCGTCCTCGCCGGTGTCCCAGCAGAACCCGGCGGGGGACAGCGACGCCGCGAGGTTGGTCGGGTGGCACAGTCCGCGCCCCTGCCGGTTAGCGCCGTCGAGCACGGCCGCCAGCCCGGCCGGCGCCAGGCGAGGGTCGCGCTCCAGCGCGGTGATGCGGCTGCCGTAGGTGGCGAACGTGTCACCGGCCACCAGCCGGAAGCCGCTGACGTCGATGCGCGGGAAGGTGGCGGCGGCCGCGGCCGGCGCGGGGTTGGCCACCACGGTCCCCGCCGCTGCGAGCGCCAGTGCGGTGAGCGTCACCAGGATACGAGCCAGACGGTTCTTCATGGTCGGCGTCCTCGGTTCTCAGACAGCGATCGGGGTACGGGGTACGGGGCCAGGTCCACCGCGCACGGCGGGCCGCGCCGCGCGGCCAGGACAGCGGGTGGCGATGTCGCCCGGTAGCGCGTTCACCGCGTCGGTGATCTCGGCAAAGAAACTCGGTGCACGAACCACTGCCTCCACTGTGGACGCCCTTGGCGTGCCTGCCCGTTGCTGTCCGTATAGTAGACGGCGTCGCCGGAGTCCCGCTGTTGGTGCACGTGCCGCTCTTGGTGCCACGGGTGACGTTGCGGGCGACCTCGCCGCTGACGTATTTGATGTCGTAGCTGACCTCCTGCGCGGTCCAGCCGCACAGCTCCCCGGTGCGGGCACCGCTTGTGCAGTACGTGTCACCGTTGACCGATTTGCAGTTGTAGCGGGTAATCACGTTGCGCCAGTCGGTGGAGTTGGGGCCGTAGACGTAGACCCGAGCGTCGCTGGCCCCGGTGCCGGCGGCTTCCAGTCGCCAGGAAGCGCCGCCGTGGTTCGGTTGGTTCGCCGGGCCGGGCGCTTCTCGTCAGGCAGCAGTCGTTCGAGCACCTCGCCCTGTCACATCGGCTCGTCGTCAGGGCTCATAGGTACGAGTGCAACCACGCGAGGAGGACGCAATGCAGTTCAAAGAAGCCGCCGAGGCCGCCGACGAAGCGACGATGCGGTCGATGCTGGCCGCCGATCCCGGGCTGCGCGATCGGCACGTAGACCTGGTTACGCGGATGGCCGAGGCTCGCAACTGGCCAACGGTCCGGCTGCTGATCGAGCATGGCTTCGACGTCAACGGTGTCACGGCCGACGGCGCCACCGCCTTGCACTATGCGGCGGCGGCTGGCGAGCTGTCGATCGCGCGCCTGCTGGTCGAGCACGGTGCCGACCACACCGCCCGCGAACCTGGGTTCAATGCGCAGCCGGCGGGCTGGGCACAGTACTTCAAGAAGTCGGAAACCCAGAAATATCTCGACTCCCTGGCCTGATAGCGCGCCGCCCGATCACGCGGCATCAGACCCCAGCCCGTCGAAATAGGGCTCGCTCCCATCCCGCTCGGCATTCACCGCCCTGTTCACTCCGTCCGGTGGAGGAATGCGGACGCGAGGCGGTGGACGCGGTCGGGGTCGCGGACAACGTCGATCCTGACGATCTTGTCGCCCGCGACGGTGAAGGCCATGACAGAGAACGGCCGCCCGTCGCGGGCGATCAACGTTCCGATGGCGCCGTTGACCAGGGCGGGGCGCAGTTGGCCACCACGTGGGGCGCGGGCCTGCTTGGCCACGGCTTGCGCGCCGCGGACGACGGTTGGCGGCCGGGTGGTGCCGAAGTCGGTGCGCAGGACGACATCGGGGTCGAGGACCTGGACGAGGGCGTCGAAGTCGCCGTTCCACGCAGCCGCGTAGAAGGCACGGACGACCTGCCGCTGGCGCGCTAGATCCGGGTCGGGCGATGGGATCTCGGCACCGTTCACCCGGCGTCGTGCCCGGCTGGCGAGTTGCCGCGCGGCGGCCGGGGTGCGGCCCACGATGCCGGCGACCTCCTCGAAGGGCAGTTCGAACATGTCGTGCAGCACGAACGCCAACCGTTCAGCAGGAGTGAGCTGGTCGAGCACGACGAGCAGGGCCAAGCTCACCGAGGCGGCCAGCAACGCCTCCTGCTCGGGGCCGAGGTCCCCGTCCGGGATGACAACCAGGTCGGGCAGGTGCGCGGCGAACGGATCCTCCCGGCGGCGTCGGCGGGAGCGCAACACATGTAGGCACTCCCGAGCGACGACAGTGGTCAACCATCCGCCGAGGTTGTCGATCTGCTCCGCGTCGGACCGGCCCAGCCGCAGCCAGGCATCCTGAACAGCGTCGTCCGCGTCAGCCAGCGAGCCGAGCATTCGATAGGCCACCGCCCGCAGCCGAGGTCGGTGCTGCTCGAAGCGCGCGGCCAGCCACTCATGCTCATCCATCGGTCACACCGTCCCATCGCCAACGCTCACAGAAGTGAACCCTCGGACACGACGAATGTGACACGCCTGGCCCGGCTCACCGTGCAACCCTCGTGTCGAACGCCGCGGCGATCCGCCGGTACTCGGGTGGTAGGAGTCCTTCGCCGCGTCGAAGGCGGCTCTGGCCGTTACACCGAGGTGCTGCGCCGGCGAGACCGGACCCCGTACGCAGCGCACAGCCCGCTGACGATGACGAGCGTCAGCGCCAGCATCGTGACCGCGGGCCAGGCGCCGAGCGCCCAGGCGCGGCCGGCCAGGCTGCCGAAGATGGACGAGCCGAGGTAGTAGGCGAACAGGTACAGCGAGGCGGCCTGCCCGGAGGCCACGCCGCGGGCGTGGGCGCGCGTGGGTACCCAGCCGCTGGTCACCCCATGCACGGCGAAGAAACCGACTGTCATGATCGCGAGGCCGAGCACGACGACGGGTAGCGAACCGGGCAGCGTGAGCAGCACCCCGGCGACGGTGACCAGGCAGCCGACCGGCACGACGGCGCGGTGGGAGAACCGTTCGGCCAGTCGTCCTGCGAGGGTCGAGCTGACGGTGCCGAGTGGGTAGACCAGGAACACCAGGCTCGCGATGCCGGCGTTCAGGTCGAACGGTGCGGAGGTGAGCCGGAAATCCATCGCGTTGTACACGGCGACGAACGCGCCCATCGAGCAGGCGCCGATGACGTAGAGCGCGAGCAGTCCGCGATCGGCCACTGCCCCTCGCGCCATGTCCGTCAGGTGGTCGATGCGGGCGGGCGCCGCCACGAAGTTCCGCGACGGGGGCAGGGTGAGCAGGGCGACGGCCGCGCTGAGCAGTCCCACTGCGGCGATCGCGGCCAGTGCCCACCGCCAACCGGCGGCGTCGGCGACTGCGGCGGCGATCAGGCGACCGGTCATACCGCCCAGGGCCGTGCCCCCGATGTAGAGGCCGGCCGCCCGGGCGTGCGTGTCGGCGTGGAGTTCCTCGCGCAGGTAGGCAGTGGCGACCGCCGGCAGCCCGGCCAGGGTGACGCCCTGTAGCAGGCGCAGGCCGAGCAGCACGTGCCAGGTCGGAGCCAGCGCGCAGGCCAGCCCGACGACGGCGGAGAGGGTGAGGGAGAGGTGGATGAGCCTGGTCCGCCCCAGCACCTCCGAGACCGGGCCGGCCACCAGCAGCGTGACGCCGAGGCCGACGGTGGTCAGGGAGAGGGAGAGGGTGCTCTGCGTCGCGGAGATGGAGAAGGCGTGCGCGAGCTCGGGTAGTAGCGCCTGCGTGCTGTGCAGGAGGGCGAACGTCGCCACTCCGGCCGCGAAGAGCGCCACCGCGATTCGGCGGTAACCCGACTCGCCGACCTGGTAGCCCGTCGACGACTGGGTCGGGGCCGCGCGGGGCGGCGAGAGCGGGCGGGTGGCGGCCTTGCGGATCGGGGTCATCCTTCGAGCGTCCGACGACGCACCGCATGCGTCAAATGCATGCCCTGCCTAACATCAATACGTGAGGCGTATAGTTGCGCCCATGCAGGTCGAGGATCTCCGCAGGCTGCTTGCCCTCGCGGACCACGAGCGGGTCACCGACGCCGCTGCCGCGCTGCACATGAGTCAGCCCACCCTGTCCCGGTTGCTCGCCCGGGTCGAGGAGGAGCTTGGCAGCCGGCTGTTCGAGCGGGACGCGCGGGGAGTGCGCCCCAACCCGTACGGCGAGGTCGTCCTCGCCGCGGCGAAGGACATCACGGACCGGTACGACCAGCTGCTGCGCGACCTGGCGGGCCTGCTTGACCCCGAGTCGGGGACCGTCCGGCTGGCGTTCCTCGACTCGATGGCCACGTCCCTCGTGCCGCGCCTCCTGCACGACTTCCGCCAGCAGGCGCCCCGCGTACGCGTCGCGCTCCGTCAGGAGCCCGGCCACGAGATCCTGCGCGACCTCGCCTCCGGCGTCTCCGAGCTGGCGCTGATCTCACCGCGCCCCGACGGCCCGCACGGCTGGCTGCCGCTGCAGCGGCAGCAGTTGGTGCTCGTCGTCCCCGCAGGCCACCGGCTGGCCGAGCGCGCTCGCGTGCGGCTCGATGAGATCGCGGAGGAGGATTTCGTGACCGTACCCAGTGGGTTCGGGTTCCGGTCCCTGGTGGACGAGCTGTTCGCGGCCGCGGGGGCGACGCCGCGCGTGGCGTTCGAGAGCGGGGATCTGGCCACGATCGAGGGACTGGTCGGATCGGGTCTGGGGGTGGCCCTCGTGCCGGAGGAGTTCGCCGGTGCCTCGAGGAGCGTTGGCGTGCCTCTCGTCGCCGACGGCGCGGAACGCGTCGTCGGGCTTACCTGGCGGACCGACCGCGTACTCGCCCCGGCCGCGGCGCGGTTCCTGGAGTTCGTGCGCTCCGTCGCTCCGTTCGGTAGGACCGGGAGGGCAGCGGGCGGGATACCCGGCCGCAGGTAGCCGATGCCCGCCGCAACAACCCAGTGGGCTGCCAGCGGCTGGAGGGCCCACGGCTCGCGCAGAAGCGTTTTGCGCAAAACGCCGCGGTCCGCCACCTGCGCAGGTTCTGGCCGCAGTCGTTGACGCCGCTGGCCGTCGGGCCCCCAGTGCCGATGCGACGGCTTGTCAAGGACGGTGACGAAGTCGTCGACCAGGTTGGGCCAGGTCGGCGTGCCCACCAATGGCGGCAGGCCAGCCCACCGTGTGCCGCGGCGCGCCAGGCGGCGTGGCGGCCACCCCGTTCCTCGGCTGCGGCTGCCCACCCGCCCAACACGCCGGCGACGTGGTCGCTGAAGTCCGCGAGGTCGTCGCCGGCGATCTCGACGAGCCGCGAGCCACCCGGCAGCAGGCGCTGCGGGCTGACCAACCAGCGCCAGATCCCTACGGCCAGCCAGTCCCAATCGTCCACGCTGACGTCGTCAAACTGCCCAGAGCCGGCATTTGCCGCCAGGCCCACCTCGCCGCGCCAGCGCCGGATGATCTGTCGTACCCGCCGACAGGTGTGCGAATTGGTGCGGAGCATGTCGCCGTCGCTGAGTGGCCCGTCCCCGGCATGCCAGTCCTCGACCGGGCTGTTGCGCCACGCGTTGTTGACCACACCGACTGCAGCGAGATCCAGAACCGGCCCCACCCGGTCCGGATCGATCCCCACCTGATAAGTCAGCATCGCCCGCACGAGCTCCGACTCCTGCTGCCGTGTCAAGGCATCGTCGGTATCGGGGCGAGCGACATTTCCCATGGACACCGAGAATGCCAGCTCATGCCCTCGATTGGGCGGACCGGCCAGTACCGGTCTGGCCGGCGGTAACGACGGGTTGGATCAGCCCGGCGGGCTTTAGTCTGAGGGCATGCTCGAAGCCGGCAGCCGGACGCGCACTCAACCGCCCCCACCGGCCATCGTGTTCGAGGCGCTCACGGAGCCCGACCGCGACCCGGCGCGTCCCTGGCTGCAGCTTCTGGACGACGAACAATCGCCGCAGGTCCTGCGTGCCGAGCACCCACACCTGGTCCTCTGGTCATCCCTGTGGCCGAAGCGGCCGGATGCCCAGGTGCGCTTCGACCTGGAGTCCGACGGCGGAGAAGGCACGCAGCTGCGCTGGACGCTGCTGGTCGCCGAGCCCCTACCCGACCCGTCGCTCCTCGGACATCTGCGCAAGCGGCTCAACGATCTGATCAACGCGAACCTGCGCTACACCTTCGGGCAGTAGCCAGACGAAAGGTTTGGTGGGCAACAGCCACTGGAGGCCGAACCACGATGACAAGTGCTACGAGTGCATGAGGCCGTACGCTGACGATGGGTGGCCCTTGTCGCTTGTCCTATCCCTTTGCGATGCGCCGGCTGCCCGGTGGCTGTGCGCTGATCGGCGATCGGAGCGAACCGCTCCGGTATCCGGATCTGCCGAGATGAGTGCACCATTGACCATCTCCGGCGGGTGACCCCGGCGACCTTGGCCTTGGCGGACGCGTAACATGGTGGTTACGCTTGTCTGATGGACGAGGTGGCGGCGGCGATCGCCGACCCGGTGCGGCGAGACATCCTGGTGATGCTGCGCGAGCAGCGGCTCCCCGCGGGGGAGATCGCCGACCGGTTCATAATCAGCCGGCCTGCCGTCAGCCGGCACCTGCGGGTGCTCCGGGAAAGCGGCCTGGTCCGCGACACGCTCGTCGGCCGTCAACGCTTCTACGAGCTGGACGCGTCGCGGTTCGCCGGCTTGATCGAGTGGCTCGACCAGTTCGCCCGGGCCGCCAGCTGGGAGCGTCGTCTCGACGCGCTGGAGACCGAGGTCTATCGCACCCGTCGCGAGCGCCGCCAGCGCGACACGACGGATCAACGACAGGAGAAAACGGCATGATCAATCCACCCACCGGCCGGCTCTTCCCGATCGCTGACGGCCACGATCTCATCCTCAGCCGCACGTTCCGGGCACCCATTGAGGACGTGTGGGCCAGCGTGACCGAATCCCCCCGCACCGCCCGGTGGTTCGGAGCGTGGCAAGGCGATGCCGCCCCCGGTCACATGATCAAAATGCAGATGGCCTACGAGGATCGGGCACCGTGGTTCGACGTGCGGATCGACGCATGCGACCCACCACGGCGACTGGCCCTGTCGACGACCGACGAGTCCGGCAACTGGCGGATCGAGCTACTGCTGTCGCACACCGATGGTCAGACCGAGTTCCGGCTCGTGCACCACCTCGACACCACCGACGAGATCGGCGAGATGGGTCCCGGCTGGGAGTACTACCTGGACATGCTGGTGGCGGCGCGGGACGGCTTGCCCACGCCGAGTTTCGACGACTATTACCCGGCGATGAAGCCCTACTACGATTCGCTGCCTGCCCAGACCGACCCGGCGTGACCTTGCAGGGCTGCTAGTGGGTAGAAGCCCACCCATACTCTTCTGCCGCGGATGGTGCGGTGAGCCCGAAGGCGTACCCACGTCCTACGGTGGGACGATGGACTGGAAGATTGAACTCATCCCCGTTCCGGTGACCGATGTCGACCGGGCCAAGGCGTTCTACCAGAAGGTGGGCTTCAACGCCGACCACGATCACAGGGTGCACGAGGGCCTGCGGTTCGTGCAGCTGACACCACCCGGCTCTGCCTGCTCCATCGTGATTGGCGAGGGCATCACCGACAAGACTCCCGGCACGCAGGAAATCCAGGTTGTGGTCGCCGACGCCGAGGCGGCGCGCCGGCAACTGCTCGACGCCGGCGTCGATGTCAGCGAGGTCGAGGTGCAGCCATGGGGCAACTTCGTCTACTTCGGCGATCCTGACGGCAACAGGTGGTCGTTGCAGGCGATCGAGTCACGCCCCAACGGCTGATCGACGGCCCACAACAGCCTGGGCAACGCGCTGATTTGCCGCCGTCCGTGCGCGCCCCGCGTCGCCGGTCGCGACAGCCTGTAACGCCGTGCTGGCGCTGTCGGCGTCCCGGCGTGCCGAGAAGAGTGCATCCCACCTCGTGGCGTTGCCACCGTTCCGTACCCCTGTGGGTCATTCTGCAGTGTTCAGGGACGGACGGGCCGACTGTG
>NZ_JBIAHQ010000034.1:0-46756 GCF_042870725.1 Micromonospora sp. NPDC006431 | reverse complement strand
AGCAAGTCATGGAACGCCACCACGCCGACAAAATGCTCATCCCCGCCCTGCTCAACGCATCCCGGCCATAATCAACCGACTTTGCTTTGGCTCTGGTCCGGGAGGGCTGGTAGTCCCTTGTTCTGCAAGGGTAGCCGCTGGTCGGTTCGGTCCTGGACGGCCTGACATGGCCCTGGTGGCACCCGCTTGTGGCCCGTGGGGTGGCCCGGCAGCCTTGACTGTCAGTGGCAGAAGTGGCTCAGCGACGGTTACGAGATCGGCGGACTGCCCAGACCCCGCCAACAATCGCCGCAGCAGTTGGCAAGAGACAGAAGAGCGTCAGGACCAACAGGTGCCACGGCTTGAGAGCTCCCATGGCCGAGAGGATAGGCAGGGCTCCCCAACGCCGCTGCCCCTGCTGCGTGCCGGAGCGAGCGAGGTCGCAGCTGCTGCACCAGTCTGTGGAGCGCGTGTGACTAGTCGCGCGTGAGTCCTGGCGGAAGGGCGTCTTCGTCGGTCCCGACCCGGCGAGCGTTGACCAGCGGATTGCGGTGCAGGGCGGTAATCAGGGCGGCCGTGCCGCCGATGTCGGTCCATAGGTCGTCCCAGAGGGCGGAGACGAGCCAGGAGTGATCTGCAGGGAAGAACAGATCGGGCAATGGTCCTTCGCCGCGCATGTGACCGGTCCGCCAGGTGAGGGCTTGTTCGGGTCCTGCTTCGACCAGCAGGTAGGGCCAGTTCCAGTAGAGGGACACCTTCGGAGCGAGGGGGAAGACGATGTCGTGGGCGCCCGTGTCGAGATAGCCCAGCCACCAGGGCTGGTCAGGGGGTGTGCTGGGTGAGTACGTCGATCACAGCGCGTTCATGGGCTTGGACACTCACGCCGTCGGGCGGGTAGAAGGTGGCGTAGGCGTCGAACACCGGCGGTATCGCTGTGGTGATCGAGATACCTTCCGTGGTTTTACCAGCAATCCAGGCGACGTCGCCAGCCGTACCGATCCGCCAGCTTCGTCCGTCCTTGGTGACCTCCATGGGACCCATATAAGCCGATACGCCGATCGAGTGGGCCAATGTTCGGTAGGGACGGGCTGCTGGAATCGATCCCGACACCTTCGCGCCGCTTTCGCCCTGAGCGCCAGTTCAGCAGCCAAACGAGCGTCGCTGCCGGGCACTGTCCATGCCGTGCCCGGCAGCAGGCGACGGATCAGCCTCAGGTTGTGACGGCCAGACCCTGGCCTAACCGCCCGGCGGCCGCCAGTTCGTCGACGCCGAGGAAGCCTCCGACGATCTGCCGGACCGGTTCGTGGTGCCGGCGGGTCGCGTGCACGTACACGTTCATCGTCGTGGTCACGCTCGCATGCCCGGCCATCGTCCGCAGCGCCGCCAGGTCGACGCCCTCCGTGGCCAGCAGCGTCAGCAGCGAGTGCCGCAGCCCGGTGCATCGTCATCCGGCGCGGCAGACCCTTCTCGCGCGCCAGATCGCGGATCTTCACCCACCGGTCCGTGTAGAAGTCCTCGTACCGCCAGTGGTTGCCGCGCGGCGCCACGAACACGAACTGCCGCCCCGCCTCCCGGCTGGCGGCCGCCACCCGGTCGGCGACCATCCGCATCACCGACGCCGGCAGCGGCACCTCCCGGTAGCCCTGCTTCGTCTTCGGCTTGGGCTCGACCACCCACCGCCGGTTCACCTTTCGCAGGACCTGCACGATGGACACCGTGGAGCGGGCGACGTTCACCGCCCGGGGCGGCAGCGCTGACACCTCACCCCAGCGCAGACCGGTCGCCAGCTTGCACAGCAGCAGGTCCGCCGCCTCCGGGTCCACCTGGTACGCCGCCTCCAGGAACAGCCGGGCCTCGTCCGGGCTCTCCAGGATGTCCCGCTCGGCGCGCGGGCCCTCCGGCAGCGGCAGCCCGTCCATCGGGTTCGACGTCCGCATGGCGGGCTCGCCGTCCTCGCCGGGCCGGCACGCCGCCTTGAAGATCGGCACCACCGTCTCACCCCGGATGTTGGCGATCGTCTTCGCCGAGAGGCCAGCGTCGCGCAGGCCCTGCTGCCACTCGCGCATCTCCCGCCGGGTGATCTCGGCGATCGGCCGGTCGCCCTGCCGCGGGAAGACGTGCTTCTCCAGGCGCTCCCGGTACTTGCGCACCGTCTCCGGGTGCGGTTTCACCAGCTGGCCCAGCCACTCCTCGGCGTACGCCCGGAATGTCAGCACGCCCTCGGCCGGCTCGGGCGCCGGGGCGGCCACGCCGGCGGGCACCAGGTGCGCGAACCCGTGCTCGGCCAGCTGCTCCGGCGTCGGCCGATGGTTGCCGGCGGCGTCGACGAGTGCCTTGAACCGCTTGGCGTCCACCTGGTAGTCGAACTGCTGGCCGTCCCACTTGCCCGTGCCGCCGATGCGCCACTTCACCCGCCAGCGGGTGACCTTGCCGCCCTCGTACTGCCTCTTCTCGATCTGCGCCACCGTTCCTCCACGTGAACGCGGCGGCCTCGACCCGGTGTCCTGCGGGCTCCGCCGCCGACGCACCTATATGCGTAACGGTGGGACCGCAACCGGATCGCACGCCGGACACAAGATCGCGCCGTCCGCTGCAGCGGACGGCACGGTTCAGGGCCCGTGATCCCGTGGTGATCCCCTGGCGGCAAACAGCCCGAAAAACGATCAAGGCCGCTAACCTGAGTTCTGCCAGGTCAGCGGCCCAAAGCCTGTGTCGTTCGTACTGGTGTCCGAGGGGGGATTCGTACACGAATTTGCGGCACCCATGCTCAGCATGGGTGCTCATGCCGTGAGACTAGCAGCCGGCCCTTTGTGGAGAAGGGCCTTGGTCCACGCCTCCATTGTGTCGCCACATGATTCGCGTCAGCTGCCATCAGCTCGGCTGGTCACGGCGGAAGACCGAGGCGCTCGGCTGACCCCTTTCGCGTCACGTCACGCCACGGGAGCGGGGCGCGCCGAGACCGAGCGTGAGCCCCAACGACGTCCTTAGCCGGGAGGGTTCACAAAGCAGATCCAAACGTGCGGTCGGCCCACTCCGCGAAGCTGGTCCAACCAACCTCGGGGTGGGCGGCATGCAGCGCGGCGATGTCCACCTGATAGCCCGACCCATTCAAGAACGTCCACATCGCGTGCATGTCCGGATTGCCGATCTCGGCCAGCGGCACCCTCTCATGGCGCACTTCCCGTCCCAGCGCCGCGCTCAGCGCGGCCGCCATCTGGGCCGGCGTAGGGGCATCGCTGGCCAGCTCGATGCGCCGCCCGACATAGGGGGCGGGGTCGAGAAGCACCTGCGCGGCGAAGACGCCGAGGTCGGTGCGGGCAAGCTGCTGCAGCGGCCGATCCGCCGGCAGCGGCAGGTCGAGCAGCCCACTGCGAATGCGGTCCGCCCCGCCGAGGGCGTTGTCGAAGAAGTACACCGGCCCCAAGATCGTGTACGGGACGTCACCAGCAGCCCTCCAGCACGAGTCCCAGCTGGCTGAGTACCTGCCAGTACCGGTTGACCCAGTGCGGGTCGTACGCGGCGTGCGTGGTGTCCTCGGCGAACGGGATGCTGTCGGTCAGATCGTAGGGCTTGCCAGCGATGTGAGCGCGGATGCCGAAGTGCGACAGCGCGGTGAACAGTTGCTCGTGGAACGCGGCGACGGACAGGCCGGGCAGCGGGAAGGAGGCCGTCTGGCCGGCGAGGGTGTTGATGACAAGGCGGTGGTCGACGAAGTCGAAGTCGATGGCGAACATCAGGTCCCGGCCCATGGGTCGGGAGGTGATGCCGCGGCCGGTCAGATGGAACGGCACATGCCACCAGTGGTTGCGCGGTGGTGCCTGGTCCAGCCGGATCTTGCCGACGATCTGTGTGAACCGGTGGACGGTTTCCTTCGAGTCCGCCCAGGCGGACAGCGGGATCGGCGGGAACAACTCGGTCATCCGGACTCCTCCGACAGCTTGCCTTGCAGCACGGCCAATGCCGGCATCCTCCCCGATCCGATGGCCGTGCGGGCGCTAACCTTGCGTCTTGACGTCGCGCGCAATGTCGATGAACCCGCTTGTTCCGGGCTGGCCTAGGCCGACGCGCCGGACATGGCGCTGTCCTGTCGGCCGGCCGAAGCGCCGATGCTCGGCAACGTCAGACCGCGGCACCTTCCGCCCGGTAGGGCGCTGTTGGGCACTTGACGTGGCGGACGACAGATCCAGGCGGTACGCCATGGACAAGTGACGGAGGCGGGCTCGGTATCCGGCGGTTGGAGTTCCCGTGCGGGGCCCTGAGGAGGACAGGGCCCCGCATCTCATGGCTGGTTCTAGACGGATCGGAGGGTCAGCGGGTGCCTCTGTCGGCGTCGACGATGAGCTGTATCACGAGATCCGGGTGGCTGACCATGGCCACGTGGGAGGCGGCGACCTCGTCGGTCTGTGAGCCGGCCCGCTGGTATTCGTAGCGCTGCAGCGCGGGTGGAATGGCTTTGTCATCGGTGGCGATCAAGCCCCACGAAGGGATGGTGTGCCAGGCGGCGGCCTGGGTCAGGTCGGTGAAGCAGGCGGCGCTGAACGGCCGCTGCGTCGTCGCCATGATCTTGGTGGTCGATGCCGGCAGGTCGGCGGCGAAGACCTGGCGAAGCTTGTCGGCCTGGAGGTACAGGTCGGTGCCGGTGGTGCCGTCCGGGTTCGGGTACGGGACCGGGTTGAGGGCGGCCTGGATCTCGCTGCCGGGGTACTTGGTGATGAGCTGGCCGAGGGCCTCGCCGGTGTCGGGGACGAACGCGGCAACGTAGACGAGGGCTTTGACATTGGGGGCGCTGGCGGCGGCGTTGGTGATGACCGCGCCGCCGTAGGAGTGACCGACCAGGATGACCGGACCGTTGATGCTGTGCAGCAGGCTGGCGATGTAGGCGGCGTCGGTGGGCAGGCTGCGCAGCGGGGTCGCTGGTGCGATCACCGGGTAGCCACGCTCTTGCAGCCGTTCGACGACGCCGGCCCAGCTGGCGGTGGCGTCGGCGAAACCGCCGTGGACGAGCACGACGGTGGGTTTGGGGGGACGGGTGCGGTCGGCGGCGGCCGGGCTGGCCGCCATGGCCATCGCGGAGGTGGCGACCGCGGCGCTGACGCCGGCGACGAACGTACGCCGGGAGACGTTGGCGGGCATGAAGGCTCCTGACGTGGTGGTGATCAGTAGGTGGCCGATGCGACGGCTTGGCGGATGAGGTCGGCGACCGCGGCCGGCTGGGAGGCGTAGATGGCGTGGCTGCCGATCGCCTCGGCGGTGACGGCGCCGGCGCGGGTGGCCATCGCCCGCTGCGCGGCCGGCGGGATCATGTGGTCCTCGGTGGCGACCAGGTACCAGCTCGGCTTGTGCCGCCACGCCGGTTCGGTGACCGCACCGGCCAGTGCCTCGACGCCCCACGGCACCTGGGAGTCGGCCAGGAAGGCAGCCTCGTCGGCGGGCAGGTCACCGGCGAACGACGCGGGGAACTTGTCCCGGTCGAGGAACAGGAATCCGTCGCGGGGCGGCAGGATCGGCGGGACCGGGGCGCCGGGCGGCGGGTCGGCGATCAGGGTGTTGACCGACTCGCCCTTGTCTGGGGCGAACGCCGCGATGTAGACGAGTGCGGCTACCCGTTCATGAGCGCCCGCTTCGCTGATGACCGCGCCGCCGTAGGAGTGGCCGACCAGCACGGCCGGGCCGTCGAGCCCGTCGAGGATGTAGCGGGTCGCGGCGACGTCGCCTTCGAGTGAGAGGGTGGGGTTCTGCACGATCTTGACGGTGAAGCCGTCCCGGGTCAGCAGGCGATGCACGCCCTGCCAGCCTGATCCGTCGACGAAGCCGCCATGGACCAAGACCACATTGCGGATGGTTGGTGTGCTCATGGAATGCTCCCGAGTACCGGGGCGGGCGGATCGCCCGCCGCTTCGCATCCCATGCAAGCCGTAGCGCAGGTGCCGGAACAGGCAGAGCAGCAGGCAGAACTACTCGCCGCTGCCTGCTCCTATCGCTGCGGCTCTGGCCCGGCAGTGGTTGGCGCGGTCGTGCTGCGCGACCGACTCGTACAGGTCAGCCGCCTGTAGCAGGCTGGCTCGCGCTTGGGCGGCGTGGTCCTCGTCGTAGAGTTCCTCGCCGAGTATCCGCAACCACGCCGCCTGCCCCATGAAGACCTGCAGGCGGCCGAAGAGATCCACTGCGCGCAGCATCATCGGTATGGCTTCGTCGCGGCGGCCGACGCGTCCAAGGGCCCGGGCGGTGAGGCCGAGGACGTGCGGGAGTTCCGCTTCGGCGATCTCCGCTGACATGCCGGAGGCGGGATCTTCCACCAGTGCCAACGCACGCTGGTAGGCGGCAAGTGCTTCTGCCACGTCACCGAGGTCGAAGGCGATGGTGCCGCTGGCCAGCAGTGCCTGGTTGACGTCCCGCACGTTGCCAGCCTGATCGAGCAGAACGGCTGCTTGGCGTACCGCGGTCAGCGCGGCCTCGAGGTCGCCCACCCCGCGGTGGGCGGCCGCGATGTACGTCAGGGCCCATCCCTCCTGCCGGAGGTTGCCGGCCTGGCGGGCCAAGCTCAGCGCCCGCTGCGCATAACCCAGTGCGGTTGGCATGTCCTTGCGCCATGGCAAGGTGTGGGCCCAGGCAATGTGGTTGAGGAATTCGGCCTGAAGTCCGGCGTCGCCGAGCGCGACCGCCGAGTCGAATGCGAGCGTGAACACCTCGAGCCAGCGGGGCCAATGCACCCAGTGTTCGGCGAACCAGTGCAAGGCACTGGCGGCGCGAACCACGGCGTGGTGGTCCCCGTCGACCGCAGCGGCGCCGAGCGCCGGGAACCAGTGTTCCGCCTCGATGCGTATCCAGGCCTTGGCGTCCTCGGCCGAGGCGAAAACGGGACCCGCGGACTGGCCTGCGTCCGGACCGAACCATCGCCCGGCTGCGGTAACGGTCGCCAGCAGCCAAGAGACCATCTGCCGGCGGACGGCGATCACCATGTCGGCTGAGTCCTCTTGCTCAAGCCGCTGCTGCGCGTACAGCCGCACCAGGTCGTGGAAGCGATACCGGTCGCCCTCCGCGATCTCCATCAGGCCCAGATCGACCAGATCGTCGAGCTGGTCCTCGGCAACCGGCACGGCGACGCCGCCGAGCACCGCCGCCAGGGCTGCGCTGAAATCCGGGCCGGACACCAGCGCGGCGCGGCGAAACAACTGCCGCGCCGCGTCCGGCATTTGCTCGTACGACATGTCGAAGGCCGCCGCGACCTTCAGGTCACCCGCGCTGAGCTGATCCAGCCGCCGCTGATCGACCGACAACCGCGCGACCAGATCGCCCGTACTCCAGATCGGCCGCGATACCAGCCGGTTTCCCACGATGCGTACCGCCAGAGGCAGCCCACCCAGCAAATCCACCAGGCTCTGCACGTCGTGGTCATCCGGCACGTCCGCCCGCTCGGCGAGGATCCGCCTGAGCAACTCGGACGCGTCAGCCGCCGGCATCGGATCCAGATGAAGCCGGTGTACGCCTTCCAGCCCGGCCAGCAGACGGCGGCTGGTCACCAGGAGCTGGCTCTGCCCACCACCGGGTATCAGCGGGCGCACCTGTGCCTCTGACGTCGCATCGTCCACCACCACGAGCACACGCTTTTGCCGTAGCAACTGCCGGTAACGCCCAGCACGCTCGGCCGCATCCTCCGGAAGCTGCTGATCCCGCACGCCCAGCGCCCGAAGCACACGCGCCAGCATCTCGTCACTGCCGACCGGGCGCGCACTCATCCCCAGCGCATCGAGGAAGTACACCCCGCCGGGGAACCGGTCGCGCAGACGGTCCGCGGCCCGTACCACCAGGGTTGTCTTACCCAGCCCGGCGCCGCCGGAGATCACCCCGACATTGGACCGGCCACCCGACTCGTCCAACGCATCCACCAACCGGAAGATCCACGCCAGCTCGGCCGCCCGGCCGGTGAAATCCCCGATCGATCCCGGCAACTCGCACAGGCCAGGCGCGGCGGTCATGTACGCAGGCCGCGTACGCCCGACCTTGGCGAGCGCGACGAATTCGTCCCGGCGGACGCCGCCAAGCTTGAGCGCGTCGGCGATCAGCGCCACCGTCCGCCGCTGTGGCCCAAGCGCCCGCCCGCGTTCCATGTTGCTCAACGCCCGCACGCTCACACCAGATGCCTCAGCCAACTCCTCCAACGTCAGTCCGGCGGCGTGACGCGCCACACGAAGCGCCACCGCGAACGAACCCTCGCCACTCATTCCACCGTCATACACCGCCCGGTCACCCAAGGGGGCAGTCGCACGGTCAGATAACTGGTGCCCCTGACCGTTCAGGGTCAGCCAGACCGTCCGGTTCCACTTGGCCGCCGGTGATCCGTACGGTCCCGCAGCTCAAGTCCGCCTCCACGTGAGATGATCGAGAGAGGATCTGGTATTTCCCGCGTCCGAGCGCTCGGAAGCTTGGCGGCCCCTTCAGGGATGCAGCACCGCTTTGATCACGTCGTCGCGGCGGTCGAAGCGCTGGTAGAGCTGGGGCGCGTCGGTGAGGGCACCGTGGTGGGTGACGATGACACCGGGCCGGGCTCGTCCGGAGACGACGAGGTCGCGAAGGAGCAGGGTGTAACGGCGGTCGTGGGTACGGCCGAACCGGACGGCGACGCCTTTGCTGAACAGCGTTCCCCATGGCGCGACCAGGTCTTCGTGGGCGGTCGCGCCAGAGCGGGGCTGCAGGTCGGTATCCGGGTACACCCCGGCGACGCCGATCGAACCGGTTGGGTTCACCAGCCGGGCGGCGTCCGCGATCACCTGGTTGGGGCGTTCCTGGTCAGGGTGTTCGCGGTCGCGGGCCTGGAATCCGACCGCGTCGATGACCTTGTCGATCCCGTTCAGTTTTTCCTCGCCGAGCGGCAGCCCGGCCCGTGCCCGGTGTTCGCGGATCTGTTCGACGGGGTCGCCACGGCGAAAGTCGATCGGGACTGCGCCGACCTCGCCGGCCTTGTCGAGCCGGGCGTCCACCCCGTCCACGCAGTACACGACGCGGGCACCGAGGAGCAGCGCTGAGTACGCGCTGAGCAGCCCGATGGCGCCGGCGCCGAACACGGCCGCCGTGTCCCCGGCTTCGATCCCAGCGAGGGTGGCGGCGGCGTGCCAGCCGGTGACGAACGCGTCGGCGAGCAGGACGAAGTCGTCCTCGTGCGCGTCGCCAGGGTCGCCGGGCATCGGTACGCAGTTCGCATCCGCCCACGGCACGCGGAGTAGGTCGGCCTGGGCACCCGGGTAGGGGCCCATCCCGGCGTAGCCGTACGCGGCACCCACCCCTTCCGGTCGGGCCCGCAGGCAGGCCGCGGAGAGCCCTCGGGCGCACATTGCGCACGTGCCGCAGAACAGGTGCGTGGGGATCACCACCCGCATGCCCGGCCGGATCGTCTGCACGGCGTTGCCCACCTGCTCGACCACGCCCAGCGGTTCGTGGCCGAGCACCAGTCCGGGCGTGGCGCCCGTCCGCCCGTCGTACATGTGTAGATCCGTGCCGCACAGGGCGCTGGAGCTGATCCGCACCAGCGCGTCGGTCTCCGCCTCCAGCCCCGCGTCCGGCACCTCGCGTACGCCGACAGTCCGGACGTCCTCGTACACCACCGCTTTCACGTCTGCTTGCTCCAGTTCGTGATCCCGACCATCCGCCCCAACAAGATGGCGGCGACAATGACAACACCCACAGCGCGCGGCGGCGGGTAGGACTTCAGGCCGTGATCGGCTCCCGGTGGGGCTCGCTGATCATCATCATCATGTGCGCGGTCCACGGGGCGATGAGGCGTTTGTCGATCTCGCCCCGCACGTGCGGTAGAAGTTGGAGGTGTTCATGTGTTTGTCGAGGGCCGCCTGCTCAGTCCAGTTCTCGTACAGGAACATGACCGACGGGTCCTCGACCGACTGGTAGAGGTCGTAGCCCAGGCACCCGGGCTCGGCGCGGGTGATCGCGACCATCTCCAGGTGGCAGTCGCCAACCGCGGCCTCCTCGTCAGCCTTGATCGTGAAGAACGGCACGAGGGTCACCTGCGCCGGCGAGTTCCCGACCGGCCGTGGGCGGTCGAGCCGGGTGTCGGGTTCCGACAGCATCTGCATGCGCCACTGCGTGTACGGGGCGACGATCTCGCCCGCGACGGTCTCCGTGAGGCACTGCCGCACGTGTGTACTCGCCAGATGCGCGTCCAGGGCCTGCTCGTCCGCCCAGTTGCCGAGCACGTAGAACGCGGCCGGGTTGTTCTTCAGCGGTTGATAAGGCGGGAGCCCTGGCCGTTTACGGCCGGGAGGAACGCCGTCACGGACCGGGACGTTTCTGGTTCTCGATGTACTTTTTGACCACCGTGAGGGGCGCGCCGCCGCATGATCCGGCGAAGTACGAGGGCGACCACAGATGCTCGCCCCACAGGTACTTGCGCAGGTGTCCGGCGAACTCGCGGCGCAGGTATCGAGATGAGACGCCCTTGAGACTGTTGACCAGCCGCGACAGGGCGACGCTCGGCGGGTAGTGGACGAGCAGATGCACGTGGTCGTCCTCGCCGTTGAACTCCCGCAGTTCGGCGCCGAAGTCCCGGCACACCTCGGCCATGACCTGCTGGCAGCGGGTGAGGATCGGATCGGTGAGCGCCCCGCGCCGGTACTTCGTGGTAAAGACCAAGTGCGCGTGAAGGTTGTAGACAACCGAGCGTCCCCGGCGAACCTCCGGGTCTGGGGTCCATCGTGGTGACATAGACCAAAAGGTACGATGATGGTGTGAAGTTGGTGGTGCAGGTGAAACTCCTGCCGACGCCCGACGAGGCTGCGGCGCTGGAGGCGACCCTGGGCGCCTGCAACACGGCAGCATCCGACGTCGCAGTGATGGCACGGGAGATCGGCTGCTACCGCAACTACGACCTGCGCCGGCACGCCTACCACGGCATCAAGGACGACTACGGGCTCGGCGCGCAGGCCGCCCAGCACGTCATCAAGAAGGTCGCCGACGTCTACAAGACGCTCGCAGGCAACCTCAAGGCCGGCAACTATGGCAAGCCCGGATCGAAGCGCCGCCGCAAGGTCGAGACCAACCCGATCATGTTCCGCTGGGACGCCGCCCAGCCCTACGACGCAAGGATGCTGTCGTGGCGGCACGACGCCCGCGTCGTCTCCATCTGGACCGTGCAAGGGCGGCTCAAACAGGTCGCGTTCACCGGTTCCCCCGACCAGATTAAGGCCGTCGAAACCCATCCGGTCGGCGAGTCCGACCTGGTGCACCGGGACGGCATGTGGTTCCTGTACGCCACGGTTGAGGTGGACGAGCCGCAGGTCTATGAGCCGGACGGATTCCTCGGTGTCGACATGGGGATCGCGAACATCGCCTACGACTCCGACGACACCCGTTACGCCGGAACCAAGCTCAACGGCTACCGGCGCCGCCAGCAGCGGCTCAGGAAGCGGTTGCAGGAGAAAGACACCAAGTCGGCGAAACGGCTCCTGGCCCGCCGCCGCCGGAAGGAAACGCGGCACACCGCGAACATCAACCACACCATCGCCAAGAGCATCGTGACCGAGGCTGCACGCACCGGCCGCGGAATCGCCGTCGAGAAACTGACGGGGATCCGCGACCGGGTCCGGCTGAGGAAGCCCCAACGGGTCACGCTGCACTCGTGGGCGTTCCAGCAACTCGGCGCGTTCCTGGTCTACAAGGCGCGCCGGGCGGGTGTACCGCTGGTCCAGGTCGACCCCCGGTACACCTCCCAGACCTGTGCAGCTTGCGGGTATCGGGACAAACGGAACCGACCCAACCAGGAAACCTTCATCTGTCGGTCGTGTGGGGTCGTTGCCCACGCCGACCACAATGCGGCTCGCAACATCGCTTCGCGTGGTGTCGTGAGCTGGGGCGCAGTCAATCGCCCGCACGCGGCCTAGCCTGGCAGCCGGCGAGGACAGTGATCCGCAAGCCCGCCCATTCATGGGCGTGTAGTTGACCTGATGCACGTCGTAACTGACGTTGCCGCCCTCCTGCCGGGTCGCCTGCGTCAGCCGAAGAAGGGCGTCCTGGACGGCATCCGCGCGCCCGGGACCGGCGATCAACTGAGTCAGGACCGCCGCTTGGCGGGGCGATGCGGACGGCAACATACCCTCGCTTCGTCCGCGTTCGTTTCCGATCGCCATCGTCCCCCGTTTCCCGCCAGAGCATGCCCTCAGCGATATGGATCTCGTCGCACCGTACTGCCCCTTCTTGCCCGCGTTCGGGACTTTCCTCCAACGAAGCCCTTTGCGGCCAGCGTCCCGCCAGCGATCCGTCCATGGTTGAGTTTCTCCGGTCTCACCGGTCCGACGACGGGTGCCGTCATCCGTGGCCGGCGGATCACCCCTGTGGGGGCGAGACGAAGTCCTTGGAGCGGATCATGCCGAAGGACAGCACCCCGGCGACGATGGTGACAATCGCCGCGAGGAGCAGGATCTCGTTCAGGGCGCTGGCAAAACTGCCGCGCGCGATCTCGACGAGCAGGCCGCGCTGCTGTGGCGGGACGGTGGCGAACAATCGGCTCACGCTGCCGTTGCGCAGTGCCGCCGCGATGTCGGCGCTGTGTGGGGCGAGCGGGGTTCCAGCGACCTGGGTCTGCACCACGGTGGTCAGCCGGTTGGCGAACAGGGTGCCCAAGAGCCCGACGCCGGTAGCAAGGCCGACCTGCCGGAACGTCAGGTTGATACCCGAGGCCATCCCCGATCGACGTGTCTCCACGACCCCGACCGCGGTGGAGGCCAGCGGTGGGTTGACGAACCCGACGCCCACGCCGGCCATGATCAGCCCCGGGATCAGGTGTGTCCACGACGAGGCCGCGGTCAAGCCGCGCATGAGCAGCAGCCCGACGCCGACCAGCACCAGCCCTGGGCCGACGATGGTGCGGATCGGCACCTTCTCGCTCAGCCACCCCGCCACTGTGCTGGCGACCAGGACGCCGGCGGAGAGGACGAGCAGCCGCACGCCGGTCTGAAGCGCGCTGTAACCGAGCACGTTCTGCAGGTAGAGGACCACGTAGAGCAGCATGGCGAAGATGCTGAAGGAAAGGCCGAACGCGGCGATGTCGCCACCGACGAAGGTGGGCACCCGGAACAGCCGTAGCTCGAACATCGGGTGCGAACTGCGAGCCTCGACCAGCAGGAAGGCGATGAGCAGCACTGCGGCCGCGGCGAAGCATGCGATGACCTCCGCCCCCGTGAAACCACTGCGTCCCGCTTCGATGAGCGCGTAGATCAAGGCGGCCAGTGCCCCGGAGAAGATCGCAAAGCCCGGCCAGTCCGGGCGCTTGGCCTGCTCGTCGCGTGACTCGGCAACCCTCAGCATGGTCAGGGCCAGGGCGATGACACCGATGGGCACGTTGACGAAGAAGATCCACCGCCAGGACAGGCTCGACACCAGCACGCCGCCGATGATGGGACCGACGGCTGCGGCGAGCCCGGCCAGGGCGCCCCAGACGCCGAAGGCCACGCCGCGCTCGGGACCGCGGAACGCGTTGGCCAGCAGGGCCAGTGAGACGGAGAACATGATGGCCCCACCGACGCCCTGCAGGCCACGGGCCAGTTCGAGCATGAGCGGGGACTGCGCGATGCCGCAGAGCGCGGACGCGGCGGTGAAGACGACCACGCCGACCAGGTAGATGCGGCGGCGGCCGTACAGGTCCGCCAGGGACCCTGCGGTCAGCAGGAGTGCGGCCAGGGTCAGCGCGTAGGCGTCCACGACCCACTGCACGTCGGAGAAGGACGCCCCCAGCGACGCCTGGATGTCGGGCAGTGCCACGTTCACGATCGTCAGGTCGATCAACAGCATGAACGTGCCCACGCAGACCGCCGTGAGAGTCCACCATTTCGGGTCGGCTCCTGGATGTGGCGACCCGTGTGCCCCTGCGCTGGCGGCGCCGGTCCGGCTCGGCTCGGTCATAGCCGGGAGAGTACCGAGACCTGTAGCACTATATGCATCTTGGTGGGTATTTGGCCGCTTCGGGTGGTAGGCCCGGATAGAGTCCCCGCTGGCACGCTGTCCGCAAGCAGCACCTCCTGGTGAGGGACGAACTCCCTCACCAGGGGGTAGTAGAGGATGGCCCACGGTTGCCCTCAGTAGGCGGGCCAGGCCCGAGAGGAATGTGAGGAAGTAGGTGGCGACGCGGCACCCCGGATCCGCCATGAAACACCGGGAGCCCGTTGGCGGTTACGTCCTCTCGGAGGAGCCACTGGAACTCAATGCGGGCCGACCCACCATGCGGATTGAGGTCCGCAACACCGGCGACCGGCCGATCCAGATCGGCTCAGACTTCCACTTCTTCGATACGAACCGGAACCTTCCGTTCGACCGGGCGGCGCCCTTCGGTTGGCGGCTGGACATCCCCACCGGTACGCCGATCCGGTTCGAGCCGGGCGACCGGAAGACCGTCCAGCTCGTGCCGTACGCGGGCCGGCAACGGGCGTACAGATTCAACGGCCTGGTGAACGGCTGGACCGGCGTCGGCCCGGTCCCTGGTTATCAGCCGGACCACCCAGCGGCAATCCGGCGGGCCTGCAGTCGCGGCTTCAATTTCACCGCTGAGGCCGGCGGGGAGAAGCAGCCAGGCCTGGGCGGCGGGTCGGCATGGACCTCTACATCGAAATCGAGCGGGACCTATGCACCCTCAGCGACGAGGCCGTGTTCGGCGGCGGCAGCCTTTCGTCTTCACCAACTGCAAGACTGGTGCGGGGATCGACAAACTGATCTCGCTCATCCGATACCACGCCCTCTTCGACCTGCCCCAACCGGCCGACCTCGGCCAGCTGTCCGCCGGGCCACCGCCGGACGCCCCGGTCCACGCCTGATCTCCTTGGACGACATGCCGGAGCTGGCGCCGTACCGCGGCGAGCCGACCCAACTACCCAGCGCCGGAGTCAATCGGCTGCCAAATGACGCGGGGCTGACCTACCGGGTGCTAGGGCTGGAAACCGAACCGGTCCGTGCCCAGATGGGCAAATTCAGGGCGAGGGCCGTTCACACAACGCACAGCAGCAGGGGGCGGGCCCCGGCCGGAACGGTCGGCCAGGGCGTCCCGCCGGCAACTTAAGTGACGAACGAGTCGCGGTTTTTTCGTCTGGTCGAGCGCCTGGGACTCCGCGCGCCAGCCCGACGACGTCAGGAGGGCGAACGTCACGCGACCTGGCTGGAACTCTTCTTCGACCTGGTGTTCGTGCTGGCCCTGGCTGCCGTCGCCGGCCGGCTCGGATCCCACGCCTCACCCCGCACGCAGGATGCCGCCATCACGTTCGGCCTCTTCGCACTGGTGCAGTGGGCCTGGGTCGGCCAGGTCTTCCACGACAGCCGATACGACCCGGACGACGGCCCGCACCGGCTGATCGTGCTGGCTGCCATGGCCGGCGCCGGAGCGATCGCGGCCGGTGTCGGCGACGCTCCCGACACGCTGCTGCTGCCAGTCGGCTACCTCGTCGTGCGCGGGTCGCTGCTGGTGCAGTACCTGAGGGCACGAATAAGTAGCAGATCGGCCGGAGAGCTGACGACCGTCTACTTCACCGGCTTCGGCCTGGCCTGCCTGATGTGGCTCGCCTCGCTCGCCGCGCCCGCCCACATCCGGCCCGCGATCTGGATCACCGCATTCGGCATCGAACTGGTCACGCCCTGGCTCGGCATCCGCCGCCTCGCCCGGTTCCCGGTGGACACCTCTCACCTGCCGGAACGGATCGGGCAATTCACGATCATCCTGCTCGGCGTATCGCTGACTGACATGCTGGCGGCGCTGCGTGATCATCCACCGCCGCGCGCCATCGCAGCCGCGCTCGTCGCGTTCGTCATGCCAGCCTCGATCTGGTGGATCTACACCACCTTCGTCACGACCCGGCTGGCGCTGCCCCGACTACGCGGGGGTCAGGCCTACGCCTACCTGCACCTACCGTACGGCGCCGCTCTGCTCTTCCTCGGCTGGTCACTCGGCCAGATAGTACGACTGGCCGCATCTGGCGCACCGGTGCTCCCCCTCACCCTGCGGCTGCTGCTCGCCGCAGCGATCATCATCTGGATCCTCAGCGGCCTGGCACTGGGCTGGGTATCGCTGCGGTCCCTGCCCCGCCGACGGTTAGCTGCCGCACTGCCATGCGTCGCACTCGTCGCCGTCATTGTCGCCACGATCACCAGACCGGTAATCCTCCTAATCCTGCTCGCCGCCACCCTCGCCAGCTACGCCATCATCACCAACCGCCAGATCCGTGCCGCTGCCTCTTCCGTCCGAGAGCAACGCCCGTGAACGTCCAGCCGTCGGCGGACCTACCATGCCGTCAGCGTTGGCTGCTCTGCCTGCACGCGGCGGCAGCCCGTCGAGGACAACACGCACCTGTCTGGGGCGCGTGGCTGCGCCGCCGGCGCCGCGCCGCCGAGGCCAGGGCGCCGCTGCGCGGCGGCCGAGCGTTCGACACGCGGAGGTCGGGCACGGCGGTGCTGACGCCCGTGGCACGTACGGTCGCCACAGGCCCGTGGCGGAGAGCTCCACGGCGGTGGGCCGGATGGTGCGCTGCTGCCAGGCGTTGCCGCCGCGGGGCTGGGTCGCCGAGGCGTAAGGCTGGTTGATCCAGCCCGGGCTGGTCAAGGTGTCCGAGCGCAGCCAGGTCCAATGGCTTGCCGACGGTGACTTCGGACAGTTGCGGATCGTGGGTGCCGGCGGAGACGGCCACGGCCAGCAGGTCGGTGCCCCTGAGACTGGGGTCCGGGGAAGGGTTCGACCAGTGCCTGTCCCGGGCGCTGCTGGTTGCAGCGACAGGTCGAGTTTGGTCGGTGTGCCCTGGACTCCAGCAGGACCTTTGGTAGCTCGCGCCGATCGCGGTGCCATCGCTGTCACGTCGAGCAACGAGCGTGGTTACGCATTTGGGTCGGTTCTTTGCAATACTCAGTCGAAACCTTGCGACCATCAGTCGCCATCGCTACAGTGACGACTCACGCCACGCCTCCACGCCACCGGGGTCGACCTCGTCCTTGGGTGACTCGGGAAGCAGCACCACACCGCCGCGGTGACGGCCATCGCGGGACCCACCACTACGAACGCCCGTTCCCGAAGGGATGGACAGATGTCGCTACCGCACTACCGAAGGGCCGCGGTGGTAGCCCTCGCGGCCGGCCTGGGGCTCAGCCTCGCGGCGTGCTCCACCAAGAGCGACGACGGGTCGACCGACGCCAAGGGCAAAGTCACCATCACGGTCGACTGCATGCCGGTCGGCTCGCAGAAGGACCTGGTGAAGAACTGGAACGACGACGTAGCCGAGTTCCAGCGGCAGAACCCGACCATCACCATCAAGAGCGTGAGCGTCGGCGAGCAGTGCAACAACCCGCCGGACTTCACCGCCCGCCTCGCCGGCGGTACGGTGACGGACCTGTTCTACGGGTACATGACCGACCTGCAGCAGGTGCTCGACTCCGGCCAGGCGATGGACGTCACCGACTACGCCAACAAGAACACGGTCCCGACCTGGGACAGCATCGACCCGGCGCTCAAGGACGTCTTCACCGACAACGGCAAGCTCTACGCCATCCCGACGAAGAACTACTCGATGGGGCTGCTCTACAACAAGGCCTTGTTCCAGCAGGCCGGGCTCGACGTGAACAACCCGCCGAAGACCTGGTCCGACGTCCGGGCGGCCGCCAAGAAGATCGCCGCCCTCGGCAACGGCATCGCCGGGTACGCCGACTACAGCGCCGGCAACACCGGCGGCTGGCACTTCACCGCCGAGATGTACGCGCAGGGCGGCCAGATAGTGACGGCCGACGGCAAGAAGGCCGACTTCAACAACCCGATGGGCAAGCAGGTCCTGCAGAACCTCAAGGACATGCGGTACGGCGACAACAGCATGGGTCAGCGGCAGCTGCTCGGCTGGGGAGACCTGTTGACCCTCGCCGGCGCGGGCAAAGTCGGCATGTTCGTGGGCGCACCGGACGCCACCACCGCGATCGTGACCCAGTTCCAGGGCAAGTACCAGGACTGGGCGATGGCCCCGATGCCCGGCCAGGACGGCCCGGCGAAGGGGACCCTCGGCGGCGGCGAGGGCTACTTCTTCAAGAAGGGCCTGACCAAGGAGCAGGCCGAGGCCGGCCTGAAGTGGCTGGCGTTCGAGAAGCTGACCCCGGGCAAGGGCCAGTTCGACTACCTACGGGCCAAGCCGCAGAACCAGCCGGTCGGTCTCCCCCAGCCGACGCTGTTCGCCGTCGGCAGCGACGCGCAAAAGCAGGAACTGGAGCTCCGCAAGGCGAACGCGAACGTCCCGGTCGAGAACTTCACGGCCTTCGAGGCGAGCCCGGCCCCGATCAAGGGCGAGCCCCGCAACGCGCAGGCGATCTACGCGGTACTCGACGCCGCGATGTCAGGGGTGCTGACGAACCCGAACGCCAACGTCGACGCGCTGCTCAAGACGGCCGAATCCAAGGTCAACCAGCTCCTGGCCAGCAACGGATGAGCATACGGACGGGGCCGGCTCCCGGCCCCGCCCGTCGTCCGCAGGCCAACCGCCCCCACGTCCAGGAGCTCGCACATGGCTCTCACCACCGTTGCCGGCACCAGCCAGCAGCCCGGCAGCCGGCAGCCGCCTCCCGGTCGTCGCGCGCGTGCCCGCCTCGGTCGAAAGGTGCGGGACAACCTCACCGGACCCGCGTTCCTGATCGGGGCGATGCTCTGCTTCGCCCTCTTCGCCTGGTACCCGATGATCCGCGGCGTCGTCATGAGCTTCCAGCGGACCCGGCGGGGCGAGACCACCTGGGTCGGCTGGGACAACTACGTCCGCGTCGTCAACGACCCCAGCTTCTGGACGGCGTGGAAGAACACCCTCTACTTCACCCTGCTCGCGCTCATCCTCGGGTACGTGGTGCCGTTCGCCGTGGCGATCATGCTCAACGAGTTTCGCCACGCAAAGGGCTACCTGCGGGTTCTGGTCTACCTGCCGGTGATGCTGCCACCCGCGTCGGCGCTGTTCCTGTTCAAGTTCTACGTGTACGACCCGAGCGACGCCGGCCTGTTCAACGCCATCCTCGCGGCGCTGCACCTGCCGACGTCGGAGTGGATGCAGTCGTCGACGATGACCATGCCGGCGATGGTGATCGCGTCGACCTGGATGAACATGGGCGGCGCCGTGCTGATCTACCTGGCTGCGCTGCAGAACATCCCCGGTGAGCTGTACGAGGCGGCGGAGCTCGACGGGGCCGGGGTCTGGCGCCGGATCGTCAACGTGACCATCCCCCAGACCCGGCTGATCCTCACCCTGATGGCGATGCTGCAGATCGTCGCCACGATGCAGTTGTTCATCGAGCCGCTGATCCTCGCCAACGGCGCCGGCACGCAGGACTCCGCGACCTCGGTGGCGTACCTCATCTACCAGCACGGGTTCTTCCAGAACGACCTCAACGGCGCTGCGGCGCTCGGCGTGCTCATGCTGGTGGCGTTGGGCGGCTTCTCCGCCGTCTACGCGCGGCTGGCCGCACGACAGGACTAGGACGGGGTGACCATGGCACAGGACTCCGGGGGCCGTACCCTCATCTCCCCCGCCCAGCTGCGGCGGGGCCGCGGTAAGGTCGTCTACTGGATCTTGCTGGTCGCCGTCGTCGTGGGCTTCACGCTCGTCTTCCTCGGGCCGCTCTACTGGATGATGACGGGCGCGCTGAAGTCGGGCCAGGAGATCGCCCAGACTCCCCCGACACTGTTCCCCGAGGATCCGCGGCCGCAGAACTACGCCGACGCGTGGACCAACCTGAACCTCGCCAAGCTGCTGTTCAACACGTTCTACTACGCCACCGGGGCGCTGCTGTTCCAGCTCGTGCTCGACACCGCGGCGGCGTACGCCCTGTCGAAGCTGCGACCGGTGCTCGGCAACCTGATCCTCGGCCTGATGCTGGCCACGCTGATGATCCCGGCGATGGTGCTCATCGTCCCGCAGTACGTGACCGTGATCGAGCTGCCGATCCTGCACCTCAACCTGCTCGACTCGCCCTTCGCGATCTGGCTGCCGGCGGTGGCGAACGCCTTCAACATCTTCCTGCTGAAGCGCTTCTTCGACGCCATCCCCGAGGACCTGATGGCGGCGGCCACCATCGACGGCGCGGGGCCACTGCGGACGCTGTGGTCGATCGTCCTGCCGATCTCCCGTCCGATCCTGGGCGTGGTCTCCATCTTCGCGGTGACCGCGGTCTGGAAGGACTTCCTGTGGCCGAAACTGGTCATGCCCTCACCCGAAACCCGCACGGTGAGCGTCGGCATCTACGCGTTCTCCGCGGGCACCCCGATGAACGTGGTGGTCGCCGCCGCGGTCATCGCCGCCGTCCCCACGATCGTGTTCTTCCTGATCTTCCAGAAGAACATCATGTCCGGCCTCACCAGCGGCAGCCTCAAGGGCTGACCCAGGTCCGCGTCCCCTCGACGTGATGCCCGGCCACCACCACCCGACGTGGCGGCGGCCGACAGCACCGTACGCACGAGAAAGCAGGTAGTCCGTGGCGGAAATCCACGCCCCTCAAGCCACCAGGGCACGCGCACTTCCCACCGAATGGTGGCGTTCTGCCGTCATCTACCAGATCTACCCCCGCAGCTTCGCCGACAGCAACGGCGACGGCATCGGCGACCTCGGCGGCGTACGCGCGCACCTGGACCACCTCGAGGCGCTCGGGGTCGACGCCGTGTGGTTCAACCCCTGGTACGCGTCACCGCAGGCGGACGCTGGCTACGACGTGGCCGACTACCGGGCCATCGACCCGGTCTTCGGCACCCTGGCCGAGGCCGAGGAGCTGATCCGGGAGGCGCACGAGCGGGGCATCCGGATCATCGTCGACGTGGTGCCCAACCACTCCTCCACCGCCAGTCCCTGGTTCCTCGAGGCGCTGCGCATCGGACCGGGATCCGCCTCCCGCGACCTGTTCTGCTTCCGAGCAGGGCGGGGCGAGGACGGCGAACTGCCGCCGAACGAGTGGCAGTCCATCTTCGGCGGCCCCGCGTGGACCAGGACCAGCAACCCGGACGGCTCGCCCGGCGAGTGGTACCTGCACCTGTTCGCCGCCGAGCAACCCGACCTCAACTGGGAGAACCCCAAGGTCCGCGAGGAGTTCGAGGACGTCCTGCGGTTCTGGTTCGACCGCAGCGCCGACGGCATACGCATCGACTCCGCCGCGCTGCTGATGAAGGATCCGGCGCTGACCGACTTCGATCACACCGACCCACCGTTCCCCCACCCCTACACCGACCGGGACGAGGTGCACGCGGTGTACCGGTCGTGGCGGGCGATCGCGGACAGCTACCCCGAGCCGCGCGCCCTGATCGGCGAGGTGTGGCTGCCCGACGCGGACCGGTTCGCAGCCTACCTGCGCCCCGACGAGCTGCACACCGCCTTCAACTTCGCCTTCCTCGGCTGCCCGTGGGAACCGGACGCGCTGCGCCAGGTCATCGACGAGACGCTGGCCGTGCACGCCCCGGTCGGCGCGCCGCCGACCTGGGTGCTGTCCAACCACGACGTGCCACGGCACGTCACCCGCTACGGTCGCGCCGACACGTCGTTCAACCTCGAATACCGGCAGCTCGGCGCACCCACCGACCGGACGCTGGGCCTGCGCCGGGCCCGCGCCGCCATCCTGCTCACCCTCGCCCTGCCCGGCTCGGCCTACCTCTACCAGGGCGAGGAGCTCGGCCTGGAAGAGGTGGAGGACATTCCCGAGGCGCTGCGGCAGGATCCGATGTTCCTGCGCACCCAGGGCGAGAACCTCGGCCGCGACGGCTGCCGGGTGCCGGTCCCCTGGTCGGGCCAGGAGCCACCCTTCGGCTTCAGCCCACCCGACGCGCGGGAGCCCTGGCTGCCGCAACCGCCGGCGTGGCGGGACCGGACGGTCGCGGCGCAGACCGGCGATCCGGACTCGATGCTGGAGCTGTATCGGCGGGCGCTGGCCTGCCGGCGCGGCGAACCGGCGCTCGGGGACGGTCCGTTCACATGGTTACCGGCGCCCGAGTCCGTCCTCGCCTTCAGCCGGGGCCCGCAGGGCCGCTTCGTCTGCGTCGTCAACCTGTCGGACCGGGCCACCGAACTGCCCATGGCCGGGACGGTGCTGCTCAGCAGCGGTCCCTTGGACGGAACCCAGCTGCCCCCGGACACCGCCGCCTGGGTATCGAATTGCTGAACTGCCATGAGGGTGTCGCCAGGACTCCTGGCGGCACCCTCATGAACCCCATTACGCGGAGTAGATCTCGACCTCGGACAGCTGGCCCGCCGGCCAGCCGCTGTTGGCCGTCACGTTCAGCCGCACGTACCGGACGATGGTGTTGGCGAAGGTCACGGTGACGGTGTTGGCGGTGGCCGGGTTGAACGTGTACCCGGCCGAGCCGACGATCGTGTCGAAGGCCGAGCCGTCAGTGCTGGCGAGGATCGAGAGCGTCCGGGTGCGCGTCGCCCAGGCGGACGAGGGCGGCAGCTTCATGATGAGCAGGCCGATCCCCGACGCGGAACCGAGATCGACCTGCCACCACTGTGGAAAGGTGTTGTTCACGCTCTCCCAATAGGTGTTTGCGTCGCCGTCGACCGAGTTCCCGGATCCGTAGACCTGATTGTGGCCGCTCTCCGAGGTCGACTTTCCGCGAGCCAGGTTCGTGTTGGCCGCCGGGTCGGTCGTCTGCGTCACGGCGTTGGACGCGGGCGATACGTTGCCCGCGGCATCCTGCGCGGTGACCGTGAAGGTGTACGCCGTGCCGGGGTTGAGTCCGCTCACCGTGTAGGACCTCGCCGAGGTGGTCGCGACAACCGCTCCACTCCGGCGTACCTGGTAGCCGATCACACCGACGTTGTCCGTCGACGCGGACCAGGCCAACGACACGAACCTGGGCGTGCAGCGACGACGCCCGCAGCGCCAGCGCGACCGCCGCCGGGTACCCCGGTCGGGTCGGTTACTAGGGGTTGACGGTGATGGTGAAGGTGGACGTGGTGTTGCGGATGTTCTGGTAGTTGTTCCGGAAGGTCAGGTTGTTGAAGGTCGCCGACCCGACCGCCGGTCCCTGTCCCGACTCTGGCATCTCGTTGGCCCAGATACCGAACCCGGACTTGGCGTCGAACGCGTCGCCGCTGCGCTGGGCACCGGAGATGGTGATGTTCGTGAAGACGGTGTCGGTGACTGGGGTCTGCTCCGGGTACTTGGTCTGGAACATGATTCCGTGGTAGGTCGGGTCGACGATGTCGACGTCGCTGATCCGGATGCCGCGGAACTCCTTCGAGGCGGCGAAGAGCCAGATACCGGGGAAGGTCTGGGCGCCCCAGAAATGGCCGCCCGACCGGACGATCGAGGCGTTCTGTATCCGGGTCGGTGTGGTGCCGAATCCGACAAACGGGTAGCCGAAGTCGAGCGAGCTGACGGTGATGCCGGCGTACGTCAGCTGGTCCGCGATGTAGAGGTTGCGGAAGGTGTTGTTGGAGCCGCCGTAGACCGCGATGCCGGCCGCCCGCCAGGTAAGCGTGGCGGTCAGGTTCTCGAAGATGTTGTTGTTGTTCCCGACCGAGGCGCCCTGGTCGGTGGCGGAGAACAGCGCGAACGCGTCGTCGCCGTTGCCCCGGCCCTCGTTGTTGCTGACCAGGACGTTGGTGGTGCCGTTGGTGAAGTTCACCGCGTCGGCGAAGGTGTTGCGGAACCGGGAGTTCTTGATGGTGACGTTGTCGTTGTGCACGCCCCAGTACGCGCACACGGTGTGCTCGACCCAGACGTCATCGATGGTCAGGTTCGAGTTGTTCATCAGTTCGCCCCACACCTTGCCGGGGCCGTCGATGCGGGAGGTGTAGTTGCCGAAGAACGCCAGGTGCTTGAACGACGAGCCGTTGGCGGTGCTCTGCACCGCGAAGCCGGCGTCGGTGTTCTCCTGGCCCGGCGGGGTCTGGAACCTCGTGTACCAGACGCCGGCGCCGACCACCTGGACCGGCTTGCCGTACACCTGGAGCTTCTGGGCGGTGTCGTATGTGCCCGGCGGCAGGTAGACGCCCACCTTGGTGCCGGTGGTGTCCATGCGGACGGCGTCGAGGGCGTTCTGCACGTCCTGGTGGCTGAAGCCGGTGGGGACGACGTACCGGCTCGGGTCCGGGTTGGCGATCGGTGACACCTGCTCCAGGTTGACGAAGTCGATCGCGTACTGGGAGGTGTTGGCCGCGTCCTTCTGCAGCCGGATGGTGCTGCCCTGCGGGACGCTGCTGTCGAGCAGGATGTTGGCCTCGTCGTAGATGTGGCGCGGGCTGCCGGCCCCCGGCGAGTTGCCCGGGGAGGCTTCGGCGCCGTAGAGCCACATGTACTTGGAGCTGAGCGGGATCGCCTTGTGGAAGGCACCGTTGACGTAGATGTTCAAGGTGGTGTTGATCCCGCCCCCACCGGCCGCGTCCGGGATGGAGAACCGGACCACCAGCGTGTTCGTGGGCGCCCGGGTGGTCCACTGCACGTAGCTGCCGGTGCTGTTCAGGGTGACGGCCTTGCGGCCGGACGCCTCGCCGGCCAGGTCGCCGATCGTCCGGTTCGGACCGACGAGCTGGGCGCCGCCGCCGACCGCGCCGTCCTCGGCCTCGTACATGTCGTACGGCAGGTTGGCGCCGCGGCCGGCGTACAGCGAGGTGGTGCTGGTGTTGTTGCCCTGCTTGACGGGCAGTTCGTAGGGGTCGGCGGCGAGTACCACCTGCACGGTGTACCTGCCGTTGGCCGCCGTCCAGGTGCCCAGCGACACTGGCGCCGCGGTCGCGCCGGCCGCGATCGTTCCGGTGACAGCGCCACTCAGGGTCGCCACCGTGGTGTTGTTCGCGTCGATCACCTTCAGGGTGATGCTGTGCGAGCCGGAGCCGGACGCGATGGTGCCCTGGTTCTTGACGGCGACGGAGAAGGTGACCGTGTTGCCGGCCGAGGGCGTGCTCGGCGACCAGGTCACCGAGGCCGCCACCAGGTCGGAGCTTTGCACCGGGGTGACCACGAGGTTGGTGCTGCTGGTCAGGCTGTTGTTGGCGTCGCTGAGCTCGATGACGGAGTTGGCCTCGTCGACCTTCGCGGTGAGCTGATAACTGCCGGCGTCCCTCGTACCGATGCTCGTCGAGACCGTGGTGGCGGCGCCGACGGCCAGCGCGGCGACCGAGGCCGTGCCCACCTTGGTGGTGCCGAGGTAGAAGTTGACGTCGGTCGCGCCGGCCGAGGCGGTACCGGTGTTCGCCACGGTCGCCGAGACGGTCACCGCGTCGGTCTCCACCGGGGCGGACGGGCTCCACGAGACGCCGGTCACCTGCAGGTCCGGGTTGGGGGCCGGGGTGCCGATGACCTGGAACTCGGCTACCTGCCCGCCGGGGGCACCAGTGTTGCTGGCAATCTGCAGCCGTACGTCGGCGACCCGCCCGTTTACCGGGATCGTCACGGCGTTGCCCGAGGACGGGTTGAAGGTGTAGTTCAGGGCGGCGGCCAGGGTCGTGAAGGAGCTTGAACTTTGCTCCCGCCCGAGGACCTGGATGTTCTGGGTCCGGGTCGCCCACGCCGGGTCGGGGTTGAGCTTGACCACGATGGAGTCGACGTCGGCGTTGGCGCCCAGGCTGACGGTGAGAATGCCCGGGAATCCGGCGCTCTCGTAGTAGGTGGTCAGATCGTTGTCGTTGGCGTTGGCCGGCACATAGATGTAGGTGTTCGGGGAGCCGGTGATCGGCTTTCCAGCCGCCAGGTTAGTTCCGCCATCGCCGCTCCCGGCGCGGGTCACCGTGTTGCTGGCGGCGGACGTGTTGCCGGCGGCGTCCTTCGCCTTGACGTAGTACGACACCGTCGTCGTGTCGGGCTGGCTGTCGGTGTACGAGAGGGTCGAGCCGTTGACGCTGGCGCGCAGGGTGCCGTTGGCGTAGATGTCGTAGCCGGTCACGCCGACGTTGTCGCTCGAGGCACCCCAGGCGAGCCGGATCTGGCCGGAGGCGGGCTGGGTGTAGGTGAGGTTGCTCGGCGCCGTGGGGGCGGTGGTGTCGCCGCCGTGGCCGGTACGCGTCACCGTGTTGCTGTTGGCGGACTGGTTCCCGGCCGCGTCCCGGGCCCGCACGTAGTAGCTCACCGTGGCGCTGTCCGGCTGGCTGTCCGTGTAGGTCAGCGCTGTCCCGGGCACGCTGGTGAGCAGGTTACCGTTGAGGTAGATGTCGTAGTTGGTGACGCCGGCGTTGTCGGTCGACGCGTTCCAGGTCAGCCGGATCTGCCCGCTGGTCGGCTCGGTGTAGGCGAGATTGGTGGGCGCGGTGGGGGCCTGGGTGTCACCGGTGCCCGGGCCGTAGACCTCCAGCTCGCCCAGTTGCGCGGCCGGCCAGCCGGTGTTCGCGGTGAAGTTCAACCGCACGTACCGGGTCGTGGTGGCGTTGACGCTGATGGTCACCGTGCTGCCGCTGGCCGGATCGAAGGTGTACGCGGCGGAGCCCACGATGTCGGTGAAGCTGGAACCGTTGGTGCTGCCCTGCACGCTGAGCGTCTGCGTACGCGTCGACCAGCCTGAGGTGGGCAGCTTGAGCACCAGCCGGTTCACGCTGACCGAGGCGGCGAGATCGACCTGGATCCACTGCGGGAAGGCGTTGTTCGCGCTCTCCCAGTACGTGGCCGGGTTGCCGTCGTTGGCCCGGCTCGCGGCGTAGACGTCGGAGTGGCTGCTCTCCGTCATAGTTCTGCCTTGGGCGAGGTTGCCGGTCGAGGTGGTCGTGCCGTACACCTCGAGCTCGGAGAGCTGTCCGGCCGGCCAGCCGGTGTTGGCGGTGATGTTGAGGCGGACGAAGCGGGTGTTGGTCGCCGGGAAGTTGATGGTGACGGTGTTGCTCGACGCCGGGTTGAACGTGTAGGTGGCGGAGGTGACGACCGTCGCGTAGCCGGTGCCGTCGAGGCTCCCCTGGACGGCCAGGGTCTGGGTCCGGCTGCCCCAGCCGCTCGGCAGCCGCAACACGGCCTGGTCGATGCTGGTGGACGACCCGAGGTCGACCTGGACCCACTGCGGAAAAGCGTTGTTCGCA
Source organism: Micromonospora sp. NPDC006431 (assembly GCF_042870725.1). Taxonomy (NCBI): domain Bacteria; kingdom Bacillati; phylum Actinomycetota; class Actinomycetes; order Micromonosporales; family Micromonosporaceae; genus Micromonospora; species Micromonospora sp. NPDC006431. Next base: position 19,805 of record NZ_JBIAHQ010000034.1, on the reverse strand, counting down.
CTCTCCCAATAGGTCGCCGGGTTGCCGTCGGTGATGTTGCTCGAGGAGTAGACGCCGGTGGAGCTGCTGGCCGAGGTGGCCTTGCCGGCGGCGAGGTTGGACCCGCCGGCCGCCTGGGCCGACAGGGCCGGCGCGGAGGCCACGGTCAGGGCCGTGACGGCGACTGCCACGAGCAGCCGGTGCATTGTTCTCATGTGCGACCTCAATCTTCCGCGGGGGACGCGTTCGCGGCGTGGCGGGGACTGCGCCGCGAGAGGCAGGGCAGGGTCGCTCACATCGGTACCGCGCGAGGCGGCCCGATCGGCGCTGCCGAAGCCGCACCGGTCGAGCCTCCTCCCGTGGAGAACGAGAGGAGCGACGGTAGGAACGGACGTAACGCCGGCAAGAATCGTAGAGATCGTTGCAAATTCTTGCGGTGTCAGGAAGGTTACCGAGGTGCTCCGCCTCGGTCAATGGGGCCGGACGGCTATTTATTGACGGGTTTCGCTGCCAACCCGATCGTGCAAGTAGTTGCACTGGCATGCACTATGATTGCGCTCGTGACACGCAGGTTGGCGGAAGTGGCCAGGTACGTCGGGGTCAGCGAGGCGACCGTGAGCCGGGTGCTGAATGGCAAACCCGGCATCTCGGATGCGACCCGGGCCTCGGTGCTGACGGCCCTCGACGTGCTCGGGTACGAGCGACCCTCGAAGCTGCGCGGCGAACGAGGCCGTCTGGTCGGGCTCGTGCTACCCGAGCTGCAGAACCCGATCTTCCCCGCGTTCGCCGAGGTCGTCGGCGAGGCGCTGGCCAAACGAGGGCTCACCCCGGTCCTCTGCACCCGCACGGTGGACGGCCTGTCCGAAGCGGACTACGTCGACATGCTGCTCGACCAGCAGGTGTCCGGCGTGATCTTCGCAGGGGGCAACTACGCCCAGGCCGCCGCGGAACACGGCCACTACCAGCGGCTGCTCGACCGCCGGCTACCGGTCGTGCTCGTCAACGCCGGCATCAGCGACATCAAGTTCCCCACCGTGGCGACGGACGACGCCCACGCCGTCGACCAGGCGTACGCCCACCTGACCACGCTCGGCCACGAGCGGATCGGGCTCATCCTCGGTCCACGCGACCACGTGCCCTCGTCACGCAAGCTGGCCGCGTTCCAACGGTTGACCGGGGCGGTCGACGACCAGGACGACGACACCGACGACACCCCCGGCGGTGGCCTCATCAAGCGGACGATCTTCTCCATGGAAGGCGGACACGCGGCCGCGACACGCCTGATCAAGCGCGGCGCCACGGCGCTCATCTGCGCCTCCGACGTCATCGCGCTGGGTGCCATCCGGGCCGTCCGACGGCTCGGGATGAGCGTCCCGCAGGATGTGTCGATCGTGGGCTACGACGATTCGCCGTTCATGGCCTGCACCGACCCGCCGCTGACCACCATCCGGCAACCGATCGACGCGATGGGCCAGTCCGCCGTGAAACTGCTCCTCAGCGAGATCGCCGGCAACGCCGTCCCGACCGACGAGCTGGTCTTTGAGCCCGAGCTCGTCGTGCGGGGTTCCACCGGAGCCGCGCCCAGCGTGCCGTCGGCCCCGCCGGCCAGGCGACGTACTCGCCGCACGGCGACCGCGTAGCCCGCGCCGTCACGCGGTCGTCAGGGCCGCCCGGCTGCCCGGATCGGCATCCGGCAGGGCGGCGGGCGGACGCAGGGTCACCGTTCGCCCGCGAGCCCCATCTGCTACCCGAACATCACCACGCGGACGGCGGTGGTGGCGGAACCACCGGTGGACGGTCGCCGCAGGGGATGGGAGGTACTCGAACCTGCGGCGGTAGAGAGGCCGGGAGGTCACCGCCGTTCAAATTTCCGCGATGTCCCGCGAGGCTGACTCCTCGTCTTCAAAGATGTGAGGAGGTGGCCATATCCACGAGTCCCCGACCGCCCCGTCCGTCATCGAGGATTGGCTTCGTCGTCCGTCACCATGACCGGTCCTAAACAGAAGAGGCTCGGCCGGCATGGGTTGACCGGGGAAGGGCCTTGTCGTCCGTAATGGGAGGGGCGGCCAGCGCCGGAGGGGGTGACGGCATGGATGAGGAGGCGCGCGAGCAGGGACTGCTGAGCGCCCTGACCACTGAGCACTTCGTGCTCCAGACCTCGCGCAGCGCCACGATCACCGAGTCCGTCGGGCGGGCGACTGTGTTCCTATCACTGCTGTCCGCCTCGCTGATCGGGCTGGGCTTCGTCTCCAGCAGCGGGCACCTGATCAAGCCGTACCTCGGCGCGGTGCTGCCGACCCTGGTCATCACCGGGCTGCTCAGCTTCGCCCGGCTGGTGGAGAACATGGTGGAGAATGCGCTGAATCTCAAGCGCATCCAGCGTATCCGCGCCTACTACCACCGCCAGTTCGCCGGCGAGCACGACTTCTTTGCCGACGCGGTGACCGGCGGCGGCGACGTGCGGGCGATCGCGGTGGCGGTCGGCGGCAGTTCCTCTCGCTGGGACCTGCTACTGACCACGGCGGCCATGGTGGGCGCCGTCAACGCACTGCTGATCGGCCTGGGCGCGACCCTGCTGACCGGATTGGCCAGCGGATCCGTCGCATTGGCGATCGCGGTCGGTGTGGTGGTCGCACTGGTCGCCTTCGCCGCACAACTCCTGTACATCAGGCGGGCCTCGCTCTAGCTGAGCGGCTGATCATTGCTGGGCCGAGCACGACGCTGCCTGGGCTTGAGGGCTTGGCGCTCGGGTACGCCGACGCGGCACGTCGGTTCTCGACCGAGCACGTTTACGCCTAGGCCGATCCGGTACTCGCTCCTTGACTGCACCTAGTCAGGGCGCCCGGCGCAGTCAACGTGCGGATATCCGACGTCGCCCCGTGGCCAACATGGCAGAAACGAACATCCCAGCCAGTAGGGAAGGAAACCACATGAATGGCCGACCGAACATCGTCCTCGTACACGGCGCATGGGCCGACGGCTCCTGCTGGAGCGGTGTTATCGAGCGCCTACAGGCCGCTGGCTACCACGTGACGGCCCCGCAGTTCCCCCTGACCGCGACGGCCGATGATGTCGCCCGGCTACGCCAAGTCCTGACCTTGCAGAACGGCCCAACGATCGTGGCCGGTCACTCCTACGGTGGCCAGATCATGACCGCCCTCGGTGCCGACGCGCCGAACGCGGTCGGGCTGGTGTATATCGCGGCTTTTGGGCTGGACCAAGGTGAATCGCTTGGAGCGCTGCTGTCGCAGGGACCCACACCACCGGCGCTGGCGCACCTGTTCACCGACAAGCAGGGCTTCACATGGCAGCAGCAGGACGACTTCGTCCAGCACTTCGCGGCCGACGTCGACCCGGTCCGGGCCAAGGTGATGCACGCCGTACAGCAGCCAACTGCCAGCTCAACCTTCACGGACGCGATGGGCGTTCCGGCCTGGAAATCGCTACCGTCCTGGTACCTCATCGCCACCCAGGACCAAGCGATCCCGCCGGACGCGCAGCGCATGTTCGCCAACCGCATGGGCGCGACCACCAGCGAAGTCACTTCCAGCCACCTCCCGATGGTCTCGCACCCCGACGAAACGGCACAGCTCATCAAGACGGCAGCCGAAGCCCGGACCGCAATGCCGGCAGGTCAAGCAGGCAGACGACAACGGTGAGCCACAAGCAGCGCTGGAGCCCGCTGGGGTGGGTATGGGGCCGGGGCGCGGCGCCCGGGGTAACACAGAACCCGGCCCGCACCGCCGGCCGTGCGGTCGACGTCGGGCCTCCCAAGCGGCGGATCTTGTTCGCCGCCCTGGCGGTCCGACACGGATCGCCCGGTGCCGCTCGAAACGATCACTCGCCGAGTCTGAGGTGAGGATCCGCCAGCGGACGCGTGCAGCTCGCTCTACGTACACGTCATGCACCTTCGGCGAGCGTTGGCTGCTCTGCCTGTGGACGCGGCAGTCGGGCCGGGGCGTCAACGGGTACCGGTCGGTGCCAATCCTGAGTGGACAGATTTGCACCGGTTCGGTCGGCTGATGAACGCGATCATGGAACGCTGGCCGATGATGAGCGACCAGTCGAACTGGCGGGTGTATCCCTCGAACGTCACCAGGACCTCGCTGGCCGGTCTTACGGGTTTGGGCTACGCCCGCCTAAGTTCGAGCACAGGAATGGTGCGGACTCCAGCAGTTTGGCGTGCGTACTCGGCAAAGCCTGGGTAGCGCCGCGCTTGCTCGGCGTAGATTCGATCGCGTTCGGCGCCGGTCAACTCCCGGACGGTCACCTTGTATGTCTCGGTTCCGCGCTCGACATTGCCGGCGCCAGCGGCGGCCAAGTTGTGGTACCAGTCCGGGTTGGTAGGTGCTCCACCCTTGGTTGCGAAGACGTAGATGATGCCCGGCTCGGTGTCGTGCGGGAGGTACATCGTCGGGTTGACATACTCCCGCCCGCTCTTGCGGCCGCGGTGATGCAACAAGACCAGCGGAGCGCCCTCGAAGTTCCCGCCAACCCTGCCCTCGTTCGCTCGGAACTCCGCGATGGTCTTCGCGTTCCAGTCGAGCGTGTCGCTCATGTCCAACTCCAGTCGTTCACGATCTCTGGGTATGCGCTGGGACCGGGTGAAAGAGGGCCGGGCGGCCATTCCCGGCGATCATGCCTCTGACCTGGTGCTTCATGGTAGCCAGGCCCTCATCGCCGAACTGGGTGGAGACGAGCAACCCGGCCGGCTACAACACCTGTGCGTCGGCGTCCATTGCTCAGATCGCGTCCAGCTCAGCGAGGGCGTCGGGCGGCAGGGCCAGGGCCGCGCCGGCGATGTTCTCGCGCACATGGGCGACCGACGAGGTGCCCGGGCTCAGCATAATGCTCGGCGAGTGCTGCAGCAGCCAGGACTGGGCGACCGCCATCGAGATCGCGCTACCCGCTGGGCGACGACCCGGCCCGGCCGGTGCCGGAGGTGACCTTCGCGTTTTCGGAAACTCGCCGAGACGGTCACCGCACAGCCGCAGACCAGGCGACCAGCCGGGCCCACCCCTACACAGTTCAGCCACAGATGTCGTGAGTGGCCGAGTCTCACTAGCCGCGCCATCGTTAGTCGCCTATATCGAGGTTGACGGTTGTAGCATGTGTGGGGAGGGGTCCTGATGCAGTACGCGCCGGAAGTCGACGGCCCCGACCTGCTCGGCTGGTGGATACGGCAGCCGAACCAGCGAGGCCGCCACCGGCCGCGGCGCCCGACAACATCACCTCCACCCGGCATCCGCTTCGCCTTCTACGGCCGGATGTCCACCGTCGACTTCCAGGACCGGGCGTCATCGTGCCGCTGGCAGCGCAACTACGCCGAAGACCTTGTCGCCGGCCACGGTCGGATCGTGGCCGAGTTCTTCGACGAGGGTGTCTCCCGCCGGATCGCTTGGCCGGACCGACCGCAGGCAGCACGGCTGCTCGCCGCTCTGGCGGATCCGGCGCGTGGGTTTGACGCGATCGTCGTGGGCGAGTACGAACGCGCCTTCCACAGCCAGCAACTCGAACAGCTGACCCCCACCCTGCTCAGGCATGGTGTGCAGCTGTGGCTGCCGGAGACCTATGGGCCGGTGGACTTCGACAACCCCCGACAACTGGCGCTTCTGGACCTGCTGGGCGTGCACTCCCAACGGGAAGTGTCCCGAGCCCGGCACCGCACCACCGCGGCCATGCGTGCCCAAGCCGAACTCCAAGGCCGGCACCTCGGCGGCCGGCCACCCTACGGCTACCGGCTCGTCGACGCCGGCCCCCATCCGAACCGCGCCCACGCCGCCTGGGGGCGGCGCCTGCACCGCCTGGAACCCGACCCGGCGACCGCACCCTGGGTGAGGTGGATCTTCGAGCAGCGGCTCGCCGGCTACAGCGTGGCCAGCATCGCCCGCGCCCTCAACGACAACGGCGTGCCGTGCCCGTCCGGCGCCGACCCGGCGCGTAACCGGCACCGCAACGGCCACCAATGGGTGCTGACCACCGTCGCGGCGATCCTGGCCAACCCCCGCTACACCGGCCGCCAGGTCTGGAACCGGCAACGCACCGACCACGACGACCTCACGCCCGATGGGACCCTCGCACGGCACCGCGTGGTCCAGCGCTGGAACGCCGCCCCGCACTGGGTCATCTCCCGCCAGATCGCCCACCCGCCGCTGGTCACCGAGGAGCAGTTCGTCGCGGCCCAGGCGATCCACACCGCGCCGACGCCAGCCGATGGCGCTCCTCACCACTACCTCCTGGCCGGCCTCGTGTGCTGCGGCGTCTGCGGCCGCATCATGGACTCGCACTGGGTCCATGGCCGTCCTGGATACCGCTGCCGCCACGGCCACACCAGCAGCCGCACCAAGACCTCACCACGGCCGAAGATCCTCTACATCCGCGAAGACCACCTGCTCGACCGCATCCAGCACGACCGCGGACTACACCGTACCCACCCCGCGCTGCGCAGCCCCGACCCGGAAAAGCTCACCGCCTGCCTGCGCACCAACAACATGGTCATCGTGTGTGACCACCGCGCCTGGACCGTCGAAGCCGAGACCGCGGTCTACACGCTCAACCCGCAGGAAAGCGGCCTCGCCGTCACAGCAAAAATCCCCGCCCAACGGGACGGGGATCACGCAAAACACGAAGAACCATCACGCTTCATGTGGAAATAACGTGTCCGAGGGATTCGTACACGAATTTGCGGCACCCATGCTCAGCATGGGTGCTCATGCCGTAATCCTATAGCAGTCAACGGGCACTGTGGAGAAGCAGCCGCTGGCCGGGGTGGTCATCATCGCTGCTCGCTGCGGCCATCACCCCGGTCGGCGCGCCGCGAGCGGCGTGAGGGCTGCCACGAGGTGCACTACTCGAGCAGGTCTCGGATGTCGGCGGCGGTCAGCTGCGCGGAGGCGAAATCACCGTCGTCGAGGACGCTGCCGAACAGTTCGGCCTTGCGGGCCTTGAGCGCCATCACTTTCTCCTCGATCGTGTCCTTGGCGACCAGCCGGTACACCATCACGTTGCGGGTCTGCCCGATGCGGTGCACGCGGTCCACGGCCTGCGCCTCTGTGGCGGGGTTCCACCAGGGGTCGAGCAGGATGCAGTAGTCGGCCTCGGTCAGGTTCAGCCCGAAACCGCCGGCCTTGAGGCTGATGAGGAACACCGGTGCCGTGCCGTTTTTGAACTCGGCGAGCACCGTCGACCGGTCGCGGGTGGCCCCGTCGAGGTAGCAGCAGCGGATGCCCGCTGCTTCCAACCGCTGCCGGGCGGCGTCCAGGAAGCGGGTGAACTGGCTGAACACCAGAGTCCGGTGGCCTTCGGCGACGAGATCGTTGACCTGCTCGGCCAGCTCGTCCAGTTTCGTTGACGGCACAGCACGGTGTTTCGGGTCGACCAGGGCGACGTCGAGGCTGGCCTGCCGCAGCAGGGTCAGTGACCGGAAGATCTCGAACCGGTGCTGCTGCAGGTCGCCGAGCAGACGGAGCACCTTCTGCCGCTCCCGCTGCAGGTATGTCTGGTACACCTTGCGGTGTTTCGGGTTGAGGTCCAGCTCGATGACCTGTTCCTGCTTGTCCGGCAGGTCGACGGCCACGTCGGCTTTGCGGCGGCGCAACATCAGCGGCCGGATCCGCCGTCGTAGCTGGGCGAGCCGTTCCGCGTCGTGGGCCTTCTCGATCGGATTGCGGTAGTGATCAGTGAACCGGTCCGCGCGGGGGAACAGGCCAGGCGCGGTGATGGACAACAGCGACCACAGTTCGAGGAGGTTGTTCTCCATCGGCGTGCCAGTGATGGCGAGCTTGAACGATGCCGGGAGTTGCTTCGCGCAGCGGTATCCCTGCGAGTGGGGGTTCTTGACGAACTGGGCCTCGTCGAGGATCAGCCCGGCCCAGTCGAGGGCCTCGTAGTCTTCGAACTCGAGTCGGAACAGGGTGTAGGAGGTGACCACCAGATCCGCACCGCGGACCGCGTCGGCGAGGGTCGCGTTGCGACGCGCGCGGGTCTGGGTGATGGTGGTGGCGACGAGGTCTGGTGTGAACCGGCTCGCTTCGCTCGCCCAGTTGTGCACGACGCTGGCGGGGGCGACGACCAGGAACGGCGCCCGTGGACCGCCGGTCTCCCGGACGCGGCAGATCAGGGTCAATGCCTGCAGGGTCTTGCCCAGGCCCATGTCGTCGGCGAGGACCCCGCCGAGTCGGTGCTCGTGCAGGGCGGCCAGCCACCGGAACCCGTCCTGCTGGTACGGCCGTAGCGTGGCCTTCAGCCCCGATGGGATCCGATGCTCGACGCGGCTGCCCGCGTCGGACAGTGAGCGCACCGCCTCCTGCCAGGCGGCGGCCTGGCCGGTAACCTCGCCGAGCTCGGCCAACTCCTGCCACAGCCCGGCCTGGAAGCGCCCGACCCGCAGCACCCCGGGCGGCGGGTCGTCCAGCGCGCGGGACTCGGCGATCAGGTCGCGCAGCTGGCGGAACTCGGCACGGTCGAGGCTGAAGTACGTGCCGCTGGTAGCCGCTGTAGTAGTGCCGGTCCTCGGCTGCCGTGGACAGCGCCAGGATCTCCTTGAGGAGCTGCCAGTGCCGCTGCACCCGCCTCGGCTGCCCGTACCAGGCGTAACTGAGATTCGACCAGGAGATCCCCGACCGCACCCACCCGCTGCGACCTGGCACCACAGGGCGCAGGGCGATCCGCCACAACGATTCCGCGCCGGCCTGCCCGGCAGCCGCGACGAGATCGAACTGCAACCCGACGCCGGCCCGGGCCGACTCCGGATCGGCGGAAGGCTCGGGCGCCGTACCGACCAGCGGGGACAGCGCGGTCTCCCACGTCGGCGGTGGCGCCGCGGCCCGCGGGCGGGGCACACCTCGGGCCGACACGACGGCGAGGATCAACGCGGCCGGATGGGCGCAGCCCGGATCGTCACCGCAGCTACACGATCCCTGCACCGCCGTGATGTCGCCACTCGGATCGGTGGACGCGATGGCGGTCACCGTGCCGGGCAGCTCGCCGCGGAGCCGGGCATGAGCCTGCCCGGCCTGCGGATCCCACTGCACGTCGATCAGCTCGCCGCGATTGAGGTGGGCCCGTGCCTGGACGAACAACCGTGTGCCCACCGCCACGCGCACGGACTCCTCGTCCTCGGTCAGCAGCAGCCGTGCCAAGGTCACCTCCACGACCTCTGGCCCGGGCAGCCGCGAGCGTATCCTTCCGCAAGGTGGGCAGTGCCCAGCGCCACCCGGTCCGTCCGCCCCGTCGGCTCGGGCACCAACGGGCCGCGGCCCGGGATGGCCGACCGGAGGCTGCCGACGGCCAGCGCGAGAAGTCGAACCCGCGCGGGCGGCGGCAGTCCGGTCCCCGGGTAAGGCGGCCACCTGGCAGGCGCCCGGCCGCCCGTGTGGTGATCGGCAGTCGGGTAGTTCGCCCTTGGCGATGACCGTCAGGCCGCAGGCCGAGCCCGGGAGGTCAGATGGCCGGCAGGTCGATGTCGTGCCAGCCGGCGACGCCACTCACACGTACGATCGGGGCAGGAGGTAGAGACATGGCCAGCGGCAGTGGTGCACCGCCTGGGTCGCGGTATGTGGACCAGCGGCACTTCGTGGTCGCCGCCACCCTGTCCGACCTGCGCGGTCCGGTTCGCGGTGTGGTGACGCTCGATCGATGGCTGGACTGGTCCGGCGACAGCACCTACGACCTCGACGACGCCGGTGATCTGCAGCTGATGTACCAGACGGTACTAAACCAGGCCAATTCGGTCGACGACTTGCGCCGGTGGCTGCACGGTCCCACGCTGCGCCGTTTATGGCCGAGCTTGTGGCTCCCGGCCCGACTGCGGGCGTTGTGGCAGGCACGCTTTCCCGAGCTGAGCACGCCGCCGCAGACGCTGGCCGGGTAAGAGTGGATCAGGTTCACCTCCGCTTGGCGGAGATCGGCCTGCGGGTCGCTGCCCGCTACGGATTCGCATTGGCCGGCGGCTACGCCGTGCAGGCCCACGGCATCCTGGACCGCCCGAGCGAGGACATCGACCTGTTCACGGCGTGGGAGCGCCGTGACGAGTTCGCCGCAGCAGTGGACGCCGTGATCGACGGCTACCGCGCCGGCGGGTATTCCGTCGAGGTGACGCAGCAGTTCGACACCTTCGCCCGGCTCGCGGTCACCGATCCCGCTCAACCTGACCATCCGTACAAGGTCGAACTCGCGGCCAACTGGCGCGCGTTGCCACCGGTGATGATGGACGTCGGGCCGGTGCTGCACGCCGACGACGTCGTCGCGGGCAAAATGTCCGCCCTCTATACCCGCGCCGAACCCCGAGACTTCCTGGACATCGACGCGGCCCTCATGACCGGCCGCTACACCCGGAACCGGTTGTGCGAGCTGGCCGAACAATCCGACGCGGGATTCGACCGGCGCGTCCTCGCGGACCTGTTCGGCATGTTGGAACGCTATCCGGACCGGCGTTTCGCCGCCTACGGCGCCGACCCCACTCACATCGGCGAGATGCGCAAACGCTTCGCACAGTGGCGCGATGAACTTACCGCCAACCTGCCCTAGCGCACGAAGCAAGCGGGCATGATGGCCACCCGCCCCCACCAGGCGGTGACCCGCATCAGATTCGCTGAACACCACGCAGCCCGCCTGGGTCGTCGCGGGCGTTCTGGTGTGATGTACCGGTGAGCGCAGGGAACGAGAATGAGCTGACTGTGCTGGTGGACCGGTTGCGGCGGGATCGCCGTCGTGACCCGTACGCGGGCCGGCAGGCCTACTCGCAGGCGGCGCGTGAGGTCGCGGACCGCTGCGCCCGGCTGATCGACGCGGGTGACGCGGCGGTCGCGGTGCCGGTGCTGCGCAAGGCAGTCGATCGGATGACGACCGCCTTGATGTACATGGACAGCTCCTCCGGAGTCCTCGGCAACGACCTCGCCTATCTGATGGCGCTCTACGCCCGGGCGTGCCGGGCCGCGCCGCCACGACCCGCTGGCCTGGCCGCGTGGCTGGTCCGGCTCGTCTGCGACGGCCCTGGCTGGCCGGACGTGATCCTGCGCGAGTGGGCGCCGGCTCTCGGGGCGAAAGGCCTGGCCGCGGTGGCCCGCTTGGTCGAGCAGCGTGCCGCGGTGGCGGATCCGGACAACTGGCACCAGCAGTGGACGGTACGGCACCTACGCGAGCAGCTCGCCGAGGTCTCCGGCGACGTGGACCGGTACGTGGCCGTGCTGGCGGAACACCTGGTCAGCGCCGACCAGTACGAGCGCGTCGTACGGGTGCTGGCCGAGGCGGGACGGCCCGCCGACGCGATCGGCTGGGCCCGACGCGGACTCGCCGAACATCCCACCGGCCATCAATCCGCGCGGCTGCGTGACCTGCTGGTGGGGCTGCTGATCGAGACCGGCGATCCGCGGGCCGCGGTGGCCGAGCGTCGGGCTGCGTTCGACAAGCAGCCGACCATCGACAACCTCCGGTCACTGCTGGCGACGGTGGCCGAGACCGACCGCGACGAAACCCACACCGAGTGGGCGCTGACCGTGGTGCGCGACCGCGTCGCCCAGCAGCCCGGCTATCTGCCTCACCTGATCGACGCGCTGCACCACACCGGCCGTGATGATGAGGCCTGGCACACCGGGCTCGCACGCCTGGACGAGTTGCCCGCCCGGCAACGCGTCGAACTCCTGCACCGTCGGCAACAGGGCCATCCGGCCGACGTACGCGAGCCCTACCGGGCACTCGTCAACGCCCATCTGCTGGACTCGCATGACAAGCGCCGCTACGACACAGCCATCGCGCTGCTGCGCCATCTGCGTGACGCGTACGCGGCCACCGGCGAAACCGACCAGTTCGCCAAATACCTGGACGAGTTGCGTGGACGGCACCGGGGCTGGCCGGCGTTCCTGGCCAAGCTCGACGCCGCCCGCCTCCACCCTGGCCGGTAGAGTGCCCGCCCGTGGCAGTCCGCATCGACATCGACGCGTTCCGGGAATCCGTCCCCACCACGGTGGCCGAGGCCGCGGCACGGCTGCTGAGTAACGGCAGCGTCGGCGAACTCGAACCGGCCGGCGGCGGCGTCCAAGCCGTCGTCCACAGCCACGACGGCGTCTTCCAACCCTGGATCGGCATCGTCGGCGGCCTCTTCACCACCGACTGCGACTGCGGAACCGTCGGCGACGACTTCTGCGCCCACGCTGTCGCGACCGCACTCACCGCATTCCGCGCCGGCACCGCCTTCTCGGGCGCCGCGACCCCACCTGGCGCCACCCCTGCTGAGCACGCCCACTATCTCCAAGCCGTGCGGCGGCTCTCCCCTCGACAACTGGCAAACCTCGTCGCGGAACACGCCCTGCGGGACCGCCTCTTCGCCACCCAGCTACTCGCCGAAGCCGGTCTCCTCGACACCACCGACCACACCGGCCTGCACGACGCCCGCGCCGCCATCCGCGACGCCTCCAATGCGACCACCGGCAGGTGGCAGATCTCCGACGTCGAAGCCGCCGGCCATCAGCTGGCCGCCGAAATTGAGATTCTCTGCGCCCGGCCCGCCACCACCGCCATGCTCGATCTCGTCGAAGAAGCCATCCTCGTCTGGGACGACCTCTCCGGACACCTCCGCGACGCCTATCACATCACCCGTACCGAACCCGAGGAGATCACCGAACCGCTCGTCGACGCCCACCATGACCTGTGCGAACGCCTCGACCTCGACGCGGAGGAGATCGGCCATCGATTGACGCGGCTCATCGAACGCTGCCACCACGACACCATCGACATCGACACCTATACCGACATCCTCGGCGAACACGCCAGGACGATCACCCGCCCCAGCCACTGGTAACGGCGATCGCTCTCGCACCCGACGCGCCACAGCTGCCGGCCGAGCGGAGCTGTCCCATCGGGATGCCGGACACCATCACCGACGCTGATCAGCACCCTCCAGGTCTGTCACGCGAATCTGCCGCCGCTCCCGCCGCGCGACCACCGACCGTTAGCCGGCCTCCATTTGAAGGGCCCGCCGCACCGTTGAGCCAACAAATGTTGCGAGTGGCCGAGTCCCACGAACCGTCGCATCGTTATTCATCAATATCGAGATGGATGGCTGTAACGCCGTGTGTGGAGAGGGTCCTGATGCAATACGCGCCGAAGGTGTCCTGCCTGAGCCTCCCGCCGCGTTCACATACACCGGAAGACGCAACGGGGCACGCCGCCCCACATCCGAACATTTCGCGCAGCGCCTGGCAGCCGCATGACCGCGGGGCGCGGCCGCCAGAGAACGGGGGCCGGCCCATACAGGCCGACTCCCGTCAGGTGCAAGCGCGGTTCAGCGGGACGGCCACGCAGTCACTTCACCCGCCGTGGAAGGCATAGACGTACGCCTGCACGCCGGATGAGTCCGGGATGTGCCGTACCAGGGCGAACACACTCCAGTAGTCGCTCCTGCCAACACCGAATTTCTGGAACCGCTGATCCGGACCGATCTGCCAGCCGAGCTCCGAGATGAATGCGGATCTGCCGATGTGAGCGCGACGGTTGACCGGTTGACAGAAATCAAGCTGGAGAGTGTCGGATCTGCCGGATGCCGTTCGTAGCGTATGCAGAGACGGACGTCGGGTCCGGGGACGATCAGAGGGAGCGGACATGCCTGAGTACCTCATCTACTTCAACCAGCAGTGGGTGGGTGACCACACCGAGGAGTGGTTCCGCGGGCGCGGTCCACTCGCCAGGGCGGTTGTTGATGAGATCAAGACCGCCGGGGCATTCGTCTTCGCCGGGGGCCTGGAGGAAGAGGACGGCCTAGTCTTCAACGCAGACGCCACAAGCGGTGCGGTGGTCTTCACCGACGGGCCCTATGTCGAGAGCAAGGAGTTCCTGGGTGGCCTGACCATCGTGGACGTGCCGGATGAGGCGACCGCCCGGATGTGGGCCGGCAAAATCGCGGAGGCATGCGGCTGGCCGCAGGAGGTTCGCCGGTTCAAGCCGCGGCGCGTCTTGCAGGGATGAGATCGTCACTCGTCGGCTGAGGCTTGAGCCGAGGCGTGGCCGGCACCGGGGCGACGTCGCTGCTGCGGTATCGGCAAGGATTCGACCAGGCACGGGGGCGGCCAGAAAAGTGCCGCCCCCGGAGCCGGCCGACGAAAGCGCTTCGCCGTACTCATCTGCCGCGGACAAGGCGCGCACTGGCCGTCTATGCTCGTCACTGTCCGTGTGCCTGCCCGTTCCGCCATTGAGACGTGTCCGTCGCGTGCTCAAGCGCGAGCTGGCTCTTCGTGTCGGGTTGGCCTCGCTGCGGCGCGCCACTTGGTCAACTACGCGGTTCGGTTCGGGCTCCTATACTCGCCCGATGATCGAGGGATGGTCGATTGTCCCGGTTCGGGCGGCGGTGGAAGCTGCCGGCCCGAATGCTGAGGTCGTGCATGGTGATGGGGTCACCTTTGCGTATGGGGCCGACGCTCTGGTCGTGATCGCCGACGCCGGAGACCGGCCTCAGGGCAACGCTGTCGACAACGCGAACACGCTGATGCTGCGGGAGCCTTTGCCCAGCGAGGCGACTCAGTGGATAGATTCGAAGAACAAGTCCGGCCAGCCACTTCTGGGCTTTGTCAAGATGGCCGATGGCTGCCTGGCTCTCGGTGAGCTCTACCAAGCCTGCAGCATCTACGGCGGGACGGACCCGTCCACCGGAGAGCAGGGCTCCCTCACGTTTGCGAGGCTGGCCTGGGACAAGCGGCTTCCTCCCGACCTGCTGGACAAGGTGCTACCGACGCCGACACTGCCGGTACCCGGCATCGACTGGCTGGACGATGTGCCGCAGGACCTGACCCGGGCACTGCGGTCCTTTCTGATTGGTTGGTACGCCGACGTGCCGATGCCACCCGCTCCACCCCCACGCGCGGCCATGACGCTTCCGCCCCCGTTGCTGGCCTTCCACGACATCGCCGCCGGCCGCGAGGAACTCCTCGGCCGACAGGACTTCATCGAGCCGCTCGACAAGATCGAGTACCTCGAAGACGAGCCCCTAGTGGTCTTCGCGGCCGAGAACCAGGGCGTCTGGGTCGCATCGATCGACCCCACCGACGACGATCCGGTCGTTTGGTACGACGGCGGCCCGGAGCGGCTGCGCGAGCGGGAACGCCTCAGCGGTTTCCTGCTCCAGTTCGCCCTCAACGAAGCGGTGAACACCTCACCGTTCAGCGGCTTCGCCACGATCACCCCGGAGGTGCTGGACCGGTTCGTCGAGGACCTGGTTCCCGTCCCGCTGCAGCCGATGCATGTACCTGGCGACCCGACGCGCCATTGGGTGGCTCCCGGACTGGTCGCCATGGCCGCCGACTACGGCGAGAGTGGTATCTGGCTAAGCGTCGGCAGCCGGCAACGCTCGGCCCTGCGGCCCCTACGCTCACGCCTCGACTGGGAACACTTCAACGGCTAACCAACGAGATCTCTCCGGTCCCGGCACGCCGACTGCGGAGAGATTAGGCACGTACCGCTGGTCGGCGGTCTACCCAAGACCAAGTGCGCACATCTGCCGCGAATAACGCGCGCATCGGCTGCGGCACGGCGGGGACCGTTCGTACGGCCGCGCGCACCAGTTCGAGCAGTCAGGGGCCGTTGGCCCTGGTCCCTCCACAAGCCCCGTCCTGCCCGGAGCGTCGCGCGCTAGCCTGCCGCGCATGATCTACCGCGTCGGGGACGTGCTGCGGATCTCCTGCCCGTTCACGCCGACGGTCGTGACCGGCGTCGACGAGGCATACGTCAGCGTCCGCTGGCCGTGGTGGGAGATTGACCCGGACGCGGAAGGCGTGCGCTGGAACGGCGAGGTTGCCCTGGGCCGCGCCGATCCGGACGAGCTGTACATGTCCGACCCGCCCTCGCCCCGCCTAGCCCCCGGCGATACCTGCCGGGTCGGTATCCCGGCGCGGATCATCCACGTCATCGAGGTTCACGAGTACGAACCGCCGCAGGAGACGGGCTGGTTGCCCCGCCCGAGCCTGAGTCTGCTCGTCCTGCGCGCCGGTGAGGCTCCGGATGCGGCAGCGGAGTTCCAGGGCACGAGCATCGAGCCCGATGGCGGTGTTCCGTTCACGCTCGAACTGGTCTTCAGGCCGTATGCCTTCCTGGAGGTCGGCGATGATGTTGCCGATGCCGCTGGTCGTGCACGGCGCTTCGATGGCCCGTGGACCTGGGCCGCTTATGACGGCGCGGGGGGAGTGCCGGCCTGGCCCCTGGCCCTACTGATCGGCGGGGCGGATCCGGCGGCAGTCGCGGCCGCGACCGCTACCGGTTCGCACGAGGCCGAAGTCACCCGCTGGCGCCGAGCGGCCGGCTTGCAAGACGACGCCCAGTCCCGCTGAGCAGACCACTGCCGCCTACAGCTACCAGCGGCCGGCCAGGTGTCCCGATCTGCCGCAATCCGCTGGTCGCGGCTGTCCGCGGCTGGTCCGGAGCGGGAAGGTGCCGCCTTGTAGGTTGCTTCGGGGCCCTGGCGGTCTCGTCGTAGGTTTGATCGGGTCGCCTGTCAATCTCTACTGTCGCGCCGTGGATGTGGACTGGAACGCAGAGCTGGTCGACCAACTTGAGTGGCACTGGCGGCATCAGCTTCGGGCACGGCTGGACGGGCTGACCGATGACGAGTACTTCTGGCAGCCGGTCCCGGGCTCCTGGACCCTCAGCCAGCGCGGCCAGAGTGCTGCGCCGACGTCGATCGGCGCAGGCGAATTCACCTTGGACTACGCCAGCCCGCCACACGACCGCGCGCCGGTCACCACGATCGCCTGGCGGCTGACGCACCTCATCGACGTGTTCGGGCCACCGACCGCACCCCACTTCGATGGCTCGCCTGCTGGTCACCGGGCCGTTGCATACCCGGGCACCGCGGAGGCAGCACTGCGCCAGCTCGACGACGGGCACGATGCGTGGATCCGCGATGTCCGCCACCTCGGCGCAGCCGGATTAGCTCAGCCGCAAGGCGCCATCTCACCGCCGGAGTACGCGGATGCACCGATGGCGAAGCTCGTCCTGCACGTACACCGCGAGGTCATTCACCACGGCGCCGAGATATCGCTGCTGCGGGACCTCTATCTATGGAAAGGCAGCGGAGGTCACCTCTGACGTCCCGTGGTCGTTCCAATCTGGTGCACGCTCATGCCGCGATCCGCGCTCTGCAGCGTCACGGCTGGTGACCGGTTAGGCATCCGCTCCTGCCGAGAACAGTGCACTCGGTCATGGTGATGAGCGTGCGCCGCAGCTCTACCGCTGTGCCCGGGCCTTCGCTCAGGTGTGGCCGAGGCCGGTGTTGTCTGGCTTGCGGGCTGAGCTTCGGTCGTGCGGTGGACTACGCGGATGGCGAAGGTTCGCCGCAGGTTGGGCAGCGACCCCTGTCCGTGCCGGGTGGACGGCGGCCCGGCGACAGCCGACCCCGTGCTACTAGGGCCAGCAGTACCAGCATCGGTCCGATCACGGCTACCAGCACCGACGCTACGACCATGGCCGACCACGCCGGAATCACGGCCCGGCCGGGGCCGGAGTCGTCAAACACCGCGCCGAGCGGGTTCACCGCGAGCATCCCGATCGGTGTGAGCAGGATCAGCATCGCCCAGGCGCTGCGGTAATCGCGCCGGGCGGCCAGGCCGAGCGCGAGCAGCAGCGCACCGATCAGCAGCGTCACCGCAGCGGCCGGCAAGGCAGATCTGCTGAGATCGAAGTAGCCGGTGTAATAGGTCAGGTCGGGCGCGGTGTCGATGGCGACCGGCAGGGTCGCCGCGGTGGCGGCGATCGGCATCAGCCGGACCCACCAGGGGTGCCGACCGGCCACGCCGAGCGCGACGACACCGAGCACGATCTGGGGCAGCAGCACCGCCAGCGGCGGGCGGGGCAATCCGGTCAGCGTCGCGGCCGGCACGATGCCGGCCGTCACCAGTACGGCCAGGCCGACCGTCCAGCGCAACCACCGCCCGCTCGCCGCGACGTGCACCACGGCGGCGAGCAACCAGGCCGCCCATGCCGCGGCGGCGAGCGACTGGAACGGCCCGACGTGCGAAAACCAGGGCTGCCTGGGGGCGAGCACCTCGAAGACCATCGACCCGGTGGCGAACACGGTCGCCGTCATCAGCGCGAGCAGGCCGGCGAGCCGGAAGCCGGGGCCGAGTCCCTGTGCGATCCGTAGGTGCTGCTGCAGGCCACCGGCCGCGACGTCCGCAATGTCGGCCGGCGAGGGTCTCTTCCGGCCGGGCGCGGCCAGGGACAGGTAGGTATCCATCAGCTCCGAACCGCGCTCTCGCCGATAGTTGGCCGGATAGAACAGCGCCGTCCAGCGCGCATAGCGGCGTTCCAGCCCGGTCACGGCAGTGCCCCCTTCGTCATGTTCGCCAGGGCTGTCGTGTCGGCTCTTCACCGGGCTCATGCGAGTCCTCCACTCAGGCGAGGCGAGGTCGTGGTGGCGCGCAGCCGGGTGGTCGCCGCTTCGACGTTGCGGCGCATGCGTTCGGTCTCGGCGGCCAGCAACGCGCCGCCCGGCTCGGTGAGCCGGTAGTAACGGCGCAGCCGGCCGTCGACGATTTCCTCGTGATCGACGGCGACCAGGTCCGCGTCGACCAGCCGGTCGAGCGCGCCGTAGAGCGTGCCAGGCCGCAACGAGATGCGGTTGTCGGAAAGCCGGGCCACCTCAGCGATCAAGCCGTACCCGTGCACCGGTTCGCCGGCCAGGGCGGTGAGGATCAGGAATGTGGGTTCGCGTAGCGGGGTTTCCATGCGAGCAATATATCGGCTGCGAAGGTATAGCAAAACAGTGCCGTCGCGGCCACCTGCGAGTGCACTCCGCGCCGAGCAATGCGCCGACAGCAAGATCCAGGCGCGCTCATCTGCCGCGATCCGCGCGCTACGCGGCGTCACGAAGTGCTGACTCGACCGGCACACGCACATGCCGAATTGAGTAGGTTGCCGGGATCTGGTCGAGGCCGCTGGGCCGTGCCGTTGCATGGGGATTGTTTGGCGGTCAGCGGTCAGCGGACGGCGTCGGTGAGTCGGGTGGTGAGGTCTCGGATGTGTGCGATGAGTTCGGGTGGTTGGTGGATTTGGAAGCGGAAGCCGAACGATGCGACGTAGATGGCGAGTTCGTCGAGGGAGTTGGATCCGGTGTGCAGGAGGCAGGTGTGCGGGTCGACGGCTTCGATGACGCCGACGGTGGGCGGGATCCGTTCGGCGGCGGTCTCGGCCGGGGCGTGGAGGGTGATCCGGGCCTGGTAGCGGTAGGGGGCGGTGGAGACGCCGTGGGTGAGGTAGCCGGCGAGGTTGACGTCGGGTGCCGGTCGGGGGGTGAAGCGAGGGCCGGTCGGAATGCGGGGATGAATTCGGTCGACCCGGTAGGTGCGCCAGTCGCGCCGGTCGGTGTCCCAGCCGACCAGGTACCAGCGCCGGCCGGTGTGGACCAGTCGGTGTGGTTCGGTGTCGCGTATCGAGTCGGTGCCGTCGTGGCTGCGGTAGTCGAAGCGGAGCCGCTCGTGCTCGCGGCAGGCGGCGGCGACGGCGGTCAGCACGTCCGGGTCCACGGTGGGGCCGGTGGCGGGGACCGTGACGGTGACCGACTGCAGCAGGTTGACACGGTGCCGTACCCGCGAGGGCAGTACCTGTTCGAGCTTGGCCAGTGCGCGTAGCGAGGCTTCCTCGATGCCGGTGACCGTGCCGCTGGCGGCGGTACGTAGCCCGATGGCGACGGCGACGGCCTCCTCGTCGTCGAGCAGCAGCGGCGGGAGCTTCGTCCCGGCGCCGAGCCGGTAACCGGCCGCGCCGGGGGTGGCGTGCACCGGGTAGCCGAGGTCGCGCAGTTTCTGGATGTCACGCCGCACGGTCCGCACGTCGACCTCAAGGCGCTG
>NZ_JBIAHQ010000033.1:0-52325 GCF_042870725.1 Micromonospora sp. NPDC006431 | reverse complement strand
GAACCCGCCACCGTCAAGAACTCCCGCCTCCTCGGCTACACCCCCAACTGAATGCTCATTGCTGATCGGAGCCCCGCGCCCGAGGACGGGGACGCGATGACCATGGCCGCTGTCATGCAAGCCTGCGGCTTGAGCCATTGCACCGTCGCCGACGCCCATCACCTGCTTTTTCTCAACAACTCCTTCGATGGGCATGGGCCGATCGCACCCTGCAACACCTCGCCGGTCCCCACGCCGCGATCAAGGAACTCATCAGGGTTGTTCGGCCGGGCGGCCGCATCGTCCTCGCAGACCCCGACTACGACACTCAGGTACTCGACATCGCCGACCAAAGTTTGGCCCGGCGCGTGCTGGGATTCCGGGCTGATGTGCTCCTCCCGCAACGGCAGCCTGGCTCATCAACATGCCGGCCTTCTCGCCGCACACGGCCTGGTCGACGTCACCGTCGAACCCCGAACGCTGCTGGTGCGGAGCCCGACCGCTGTCGACAACGTTCTCGGCCTCGGCAGCTGGGCTGCCACAGCTGCTCAACGCGGCGCTCTCAACCCAGCCGAAGCGCGTGCGTTCGAAGACCAGTTCGATGACGCCGTCGTTGCACGCCGGTTCACATACGCAGTCACGTTCTTTCTCACCGCCGCCGCCGTCACATGAGACGGAAGCACCCACCTGGAGAAGACAGACGTTGAAGCGGAACTTAGATGGGGCCTCCGGCAACGCGGCCGGCCACCATGAACAAGGCGATGTGCACCGATGACTCCCGAGCTGCCCCGCGACCTGCCGGTGCTGGAACGCCGGGCGGTGCGGCTGGTGGTGCTCGACGCCGCCGAGCGGGTGCTGCTGTTCCACACCCGCGACCCGGACCACCCCCGCCTCGGCGTCTGGTGGGAGCTGCCCGGCGGCGGGCTCGACGACGGGGAGACGTATCTCGACGCGGCGGTGCGGGAGCTGCGCGAGGAGACCGGCATCGTGGTGCCGCCGGCTGACGTGGGCGCGCCGACCTGGCGGCGGCGGGCCAGCTTCATCCACCGGCAGCGGCGCCACCTGCAGGACGAGGTGATCGTCCCGGTACGGCTGCCGGGGCGGGGACCGGACGTGGACGAGGCGCACCGGCTCGACTACGAACGGGAGGACTACTTCGGGTTCCGCTGGTGGCCGGTCGCCGAGGTGGTCGCCGCCCGGCCGCGCTGCTATCCGGGGCGGCTGCCCGAGCTGCTGCCGGCGTTCATGGCCGGCGAGGAGATCGACGAGCCATTCGAGCTGTGGTCATGACGAATCCGCCGGCAACCGGCACAGTGGAGCGGTGAACCCTATCCACGGACCTCTCGCCCACTACGCCGAGCGGCTGCACCGCGCCGCCGGCGACGCGCACCACGTCGCCTCCCCGCTCGGCGCCTGGCTGCTCCTCGCGCTCACCGGCCCCGCCGCCACCGGCGACCTGCGCGGCGCGGTGGAGGAGGCGCTCGGCACCGACGTGGACCGCGCCGCCACGGTGGCCCACGCGCTGCTGTCGGCGCCGCACCCGCTGGTCGCCTCGGCCACCGCCCTGTGGGAGCGGACGCCCGCCGAGGGACTGGCCGGCTGGCGCGCGACGCTGCCGGAGCGGACGCAGACCGGCCCGCTGCCGGACCAGCCGACGCTGGACGCGTGGGCGCGGGAGCACACCGACGGCCTGATCGAGCGGTTCCCGCTCACCGTCACCCCGCAGACCCTGCTGATCCTGGCCAACGCCCTGGCCACCAGGGTGTCCTGGGCGGAGCCGTTCCGGGTGGCGCCCGCCGAGCAGCTCGGCGCGGGCAGTGCCTGGGCGGGCCGGCTGGAGCGGGTGCTGCGGGCCCCCGCGTACCGGCACCGGTGCGGGATCGCGACCACCGCCCGGGCCGGTGACGTGGCCGTGCACGCCGCGCCCGCCCGGCCGGTGTCCATCGCCGGCGGGGAGGCCGGCCTGCTGGTGGTGTCCGTCGCCGCCGACCCGGACGTGCCGGTGCCGGACGTCCTCGCCGCCGCCCAGGAGCTCGCCGCCGGTGCCGCCACCACCCCGGACGGCATCGGACCGGGCCAGCGGTCGCTGTTCGACCTGCCGCTGGGCGACACCCCGCTGTGGACGATCCGGGAGGAGCCGGTGCGCACCTTCTCGCCCGACGGCCGGGAGGAGCGGGCGAGCGCCGTGCTGCCGTGCTGGTCGGCGGAGAGCCGGCACGACCTGACGCCGCCCGGGTTCGGCTTCGCCGTCGCCGCGCAGGCGCTCGGGAGGCTCATGGGGGTGGCGGATCCGCGGTACGAGGCGGCCCAGTCGGCGGTGGCCCGCTACGGGCGGTACGGCTTCGAGGCCGCCGCGGTGACCGCGTTCGCCACGCGGACGGCGCTGCCGCCGGAGGGCGTCGCCCGGGTGGCGGAGCTGCGGTTCGGCCACCCGTACGCGGTGGTGGCGGTGGCCACCGACAGCGCGGGCGGGCCGTGGCACGGCCTGCCGGTCTACTCGGCGTGGGTGGCGCAGCCGCAGGAACTGCCTGAGGACGAGCTGGCGGATCCGCCGGCACGGTGGTGAGCGCGGGGGCCTCGGGAGGCCCCCGCGCGCTACGTGCGTAAGAAGGAAGGGCCCTTCTCCACTGGAGGCGTGGAAAAGGGCCCTTCCTTGTGTCAGGCCGCGACCGGCTCCCGTTCGGCGGCCCGGGCGGCGAGCCGGCGTTCCCGCTCCTGGGCACCGATCAGGTCGTCCGGGAGCGAGTCATCCACCTCGATGTCGAACCGGCGCAGCAGCCGGATCGCGAACCCGCCGAGGGTGACCAGCACGAGGGCCAGCCCGAAGCAGACGTACGCGAATCCGATGCCCCGGCCGGGACCGGTGCCGATCACCGCGCCCACCGACCCCGCGAGCGCCCCGCCCGGGGTGAGCATCGGCTCGAACAGGGCGGTGGCGCCCGGTGCGAGCAGCGCGAACCCGATGGGCAGGGTGGACCAGGCGATGGTCTGGTTGAGGCTGAACACCCGGCCGTGGAACCGCTGCGGCACCTTGACCTGGACGATGGTCGCGTAGATCGACTGCGCGGTGGTCATCGCCATGGCCAGCCAGCACATGCCGACGCAGATCATCACCAGCGAGGCGTCCAGGCCGATCAGCATGCAGCCGATCGCGGTACCGAGGTTGGCCACGAGCACCCCGATCATCCGCCGCCGGCGCGGGCCGCCCCAGAGCGACATGAGCACGCCACCGGCGATGGCACCGACCGCCTCGGCCAACGCCACCTGGGCCACCTGGGTCGGGGTGCCGAAGGAGAGCACCAGCGGGGTGGTGAGCACCAGGGCGGGGGCCAGGAAGATGTTGCCCAGCGCGAAGTAGCCGAGCATCAACCGGAAGCCCTTGTGCTGCCAGGAGTAGCGCAGACCATTGGCGATGGCCACCAGGAGCCGTTCCCGGGGCCGCCAGCCGAGCAGGTCGGGGAAGCGGACCACGGCCAGGGTGGCCACCGCGACGATGTAGCTGGCCACGTCGACGAGCAGGATGCCCTTCAGCTCGATCGCGGCGAGCAGGCCGGCCGCGAAGACCGGCATGAGCAGGGTGGCGAAGCCGGTGGAGAGCTGGGTGATGCCCATCGCGTGGCCGAGGTAACGCTTCGGTACCAGCTGCGGCACCGCCGACTGGAACGCGATCCGTTGGAACGACCCGGCCACGGAGCTGAGCGCCACCAGGAGGTAGATGTGCCAGAGGACCAGGTTGTCGGTCCACAGCAGCACGGCCAGGACCAGCTGGATCGATCCGGCGATGGAGCTGGCCAGCATCATGATCCGGCGCCGGCTGACCCGGTCGACGATCGCGCCGGCCACCGGGAGCATCAGCACACCGCAGATCAGCGCGAGCGCCCAGAGCAGGCCGAGGTCGGCCACCGACCCGGTCCGGTTGAACAGCCAGATCGGCAGGGCGAACGCGGTCAGCGCGGAGCCGGTGCTGGAGACGAGCTGCCCGACGGTGACCGACAGGAATCGGCCCATGCTCGGCTTGACGGTGGCCTTGGGCGGCCCCTCCGCCGCGCCCACCCGCATGTGGTCGAGGACCGCCCAGCCGGCGTCCTCGCCCTGGGCGTCCGGGTTGAGCGTCGCGATGTCCCCGGCGACCACCGCGGGGTGGACCCGGGTGACGATCTCGGCCAACTCCTCGGCGCGGTACTTAAGGAAGAAGTGGCCGGCCTGGTCGAGGACCACCAGCCCGAGGGTGTCGCTGAGGAACTGCCACTCGGCGTACCGCTCACGGTAGTAGTCGGTGACCGGGTCCTCGGAGCCGACGACCGAGACGATCGGGGCGCGCAGCTTCGTCGCCCGCTGGTCGAGCAGGCGGGTGAAGTACTCCTCGGAGGCGCGGGAGTCGGCCCGCATGTTGCTGATGATCCGGTCGGCCTGCTCCGCGTCCAGCTCGTCGGTGTCCACACCCATCGACTTGAGCCAGCTCGCGTAGTGCTTGTTGCTGCGGAGCTGCTCCAGCCGGTTGCGCATGGTGGCGAAGAGGCCCTTGGGGCGGGCGAACGGGAACATCGCGCCGATGTAGACGGCCTCGAGGTCCCGCCCGGCCGCCTCGACCTTGCGGGCCACCTCGGCGACGATGGCGCTGCCGACACCGCAGTGGCCGTAGAGCGCGAGGGGTCCCTCGACCCGCTCGAGGATCTCGTCGGCGACCCGGGTGGTCAGTTCGTCGAAGGGCAGCGCGTCCTCGCTGAGCCCGACGTCGTGCCCGGGGATGGCCAGCGACCACAGGGCGTGCCCGGCCGGCAGCGCGTCGGCGAGCGGCTGGTAGACGATGGCGCTGCCGCCGCCGTACGGGACGCAGACGTAGGACAGCACCCGCTTGCCGGCGGGGATCGGCTTGGTCAGCTCGTAGAGCAGCCGGCGGGGCCCCTCCTCGCCGCCGTCGCCGGAGATGAACGCGGCGAGGTCACGGATGGTCCGCTGCTGGAACAGGTCCATCACGCCGACCGGCCGGCCGCCGAGCTCGGCCTTGCGGATCTTCGCGACGACCTGGGTGGCGAGCATGGAGTGCCCGCCCAGGTCGAAGAAGTCGTCGTCGATGCCGAGCGTGTCGACGCCCAGCACCTCGGACCAGATGGCGGCGAGCGTCCGTTCGGTGTCGTCGCGCGGCTCGACCAGCGCCACCGACGCCTCGCGGGTGACCACGGGCGCGGGCAGCGCCTTGCGGTCGAGCTTTCCGTTGGGGGTCAGCGGCAGCGCGTCCAGGGTGACGAACGCGGCCGGCACCATGTACTCCGGCAGGGTGTCCTTGAGCGCGGTCTTCAACGCGGTGTGCTCCGCGGGCCCGACCAGGTAGGCGGTGAGCCGCTTGTCGCCGGGGCTGTCCTCGCGGACGATCACCGCCGCCTCGGTCACCCCGGGCTGCTCGCGCAGTGCGCTCTCGATCTCGCCCAGCTCGATCCGCAGGCCGCGGAGCTTGACCTGGTGGTCGATCCGGCCGAGGAACTCGATGACGCCGGTCTCCCCCGCCGTGTCGGTCACCCAGCGGGCCAGGTCGCCGGTGCGGTAGAGCCGGGTGCCGGGCTCGCCGGAGAACGGGTCGGGGACGAACTTCTCGGCGGTCAGCGCCGGCCGGCGGTGGTAGCCGCGGGCCAGCCCGACGCCGCCGATGTGGAGTTCACCGACGACGCCCACCGGGCACTCGTGGCCCGCCGGGTCGAGCACGTGCAGGCGCAGGTTGGCGATCGGCGCGCCGATCGGGACGCCGGTGAGCCCGGCCAGCCGCGCCGGGTCGCAGGGCCAGGCGGTGACGTCGATGGCCGCCTCGGTGGGGCCGTACAGGTTGTGCAGCCCGCACCACGGCAGCCGGGCGGTGAAGTCGACGGCGGAGGCCAGCGGCAGTTCCTCGCCGGAGCAGATCACCCGGCGCAGCGCGGTGGCCGCCTCGATGCCCTCCTCGGCGAGGAAGACGGTGAGCATCGACGGCACGAAGTGCGCGGTGGTGATCCGCTCGGCGACGAGCAGATCGCGCAGGTAGCCGGCGTCCTTGTGGCCGCCCGGCCTGGCCAGCACCAGGCGGGCGCCCTCGCGCAGCGGCCAGAAGAACTCCCACACCGACACGTCGAAGCTGGCTGGGGTCTTCTGCAGCACGGCGTCGTCGGCGCCGAGGCGGTACGTCTTCTGCATCCAGTCGAGCCGGTTGACGATGCCCCGGTGGGTGTTCGGCACTCCCTTGGGCCGGCCGGTGGAGCCGGAGGTGTAGATGACGTACGCCAGGTGCTCGGGGCCGGCGGACGGCTCCGGGTTCGTGGTGGGCTGGTCGGCCCAGGCGGACGGGTCGTCCAGGGCGAGGACGGTGGCGGCGGTGTCCGGCAGCACGTCGCGCAGGTGCGCCTGGACCAGCACCACGGGTGCGTCCGCGTCGGTGACCATGAAGGCCAGCCGGTCCGCCGGGTACTCCGGGTCCAACGGCAGGTACGCGCCGCCGGCCTTGAGCACGCCGAGCAGGCCGGCGACCAGTTCGACGGAGCGTTCCGCGCAGACGCCGACCAGGGTCTCCGGGCCGACGCCGGCGGCGCGCAGCCGGTGCGCGATCCGATTGGCGTCGGCGTTCAGCTCGGCGTACGTCAGGCTGCGCCCGTCGATGGTGACGGCGACCGCGTCCGGGGTGGCGGCGGCCCGCTCCTCGACGGGGCCGTGCAGGGTCTGCGTACGCGGGAAGTCGGCGGTGGTGTCGTTCCACGCCGCCAGCAGCGCCCGCTCCTGCGGGGGCAGCAGCTCCAGCCGGGAGACCGGGGTGTCCGGCGCGGCGACGATCGCGGCCAGCAGGGTGGTCCAGCGCCGGGCCATCCGCTCGACGGTGTCCCGGGTGAACAGGTCGGTGTTGAAGACCAGCTTGCCCCAGAGCCCGTCGACGGTCTCCACCGCGTGCAGCTCGAAGTCGAACCGGGTGGCCCGCAGCTCCATCGGCGTCCACTCGAAGCTGACCTCGTCGGACCCGGAGACGCCGGTGAACCGGCCCATCTCGTAGTTCTGCAGCACGAACATGGCCTGGAACACCGGGGACCGGCTGACGTCCCGGGGCAGCCCCAGCTCGTGGACCACCTTGGCGAACGGCACCTCGGCGTGCTCGAAGCCGTCCAGCACGCTGCGCCGGGTGCGCTCCAGCAGCTCGCGGAAGGTGGGGTCGCCGGCCAGCTCGGCGCGCAGCGGCAGCATGTTGATGAACATGCCGACCACGTTCTCCAGCTCCGGCGCGGAGCGGCCGGCCACCGACGCGCCGACGGCGAAGTCGTCCTGGCCGGCGTGCCGGGACAGCAGCACCTGGTACGCGGCGAGCAGCGTCATGAACAGGGTGCCGCCGCTGTCCCGGGTGAGGTCGTTGAGTCGTTCGGTGGCCGCCGGGTCGAGCTGGAACTCGACGAAGTCGCCCCGGTAGGTCTGGGTGGCCGGACGGGGCCGGTCCAGCGGCAGCTCCAGCGGGGTGATCCCGGCGAGCCGCTGCTTCCAGTAGTCGACGTGCGCCCGGGCCTGCGGGCCGTCCAGCTCCCGCGCCTCCCAGACCGCGAAGTCGCCGTACTGGACGGGCAGGGTGGGCAGCTCGCCGCCCCGGTACCGGGTGATCAGGTCCCGCAGCAGCACGTCCACCGACCAGCCGTCCCCGACGATGTGGTGCTTGCCGAGGAAGAGCACGTGGTCGTCGGGGGCCAGCCGGACCAGCAGGGCGCGCAGCAGCGGACCGTGCGCCAGGTCGAACGGCTCGGCGGCGGCCGCCTCGACCAGGGCCTGCGCGGTCGTCTCGTCGGGGGCGTCCACGATGGTCAGCGGCACCTCGACGGTCTCCTCCACCACCACGGTGGGGCGCCCGTCGGCGTCGGCCGGGAAGCGGGTCCGCAGCGACTCGTGCCGGGCGGTCAGCGCGGCCAGGGCGGCGCGCAGCGCGGCCACGTCGAGCGGGCCGCGCACCCGCAGCGGCACCGCGATGTGGTAGGCCGCCTCGCCCGGAGCGAGCTGGTCCATGAACCAGACCCGCTCCTGGGCGTACGACAGCGGCACCTCGGCGTCGGCGGGCCGGGGCGTGATCCGCGCGGGGGCGGCCTGCCGGGCGCGCAGCCGTTTGGCGATCAGCGCCTGCCGGGCCGCCTCCCGGGTCGGATCCTTCAGGTCGGTCATCAGCTGTTTTCCTCTTCCGCCGCGA
This sequence comes from Micromonospora sp. NPDC006431, assembly GCF_042870725.1. Lineage (NCBI taxonomy): Bacteria > Bacillati > Actinomycetota > Actinomycetes > Micromonosporales > Micromonosporaceae > Micromonospora > Micromonospora sp. NPDC006431. Next base: position 44,173 of record NZ_JBIAHQ010000033.1, on the reverse strand, counting down.
GCAGCGCGGCGACCTCGGTGTCGGAGAGCCCGTCGAGTTCGGCGGCGATCCGCTCCTCGATCTGGGCGGCCAGGTCCGCCACCACGGGGCTGCTGAACAGCGCCCGCATGGGCAGTTCGACGTCCACCTCGGCCCGGATCCGGGCCATCGCCCGCATGCCGCGCAGCGAGTTGCCGCCGAGGGCGAAGAAGTCGTCCAGGGCGCCGACCTTCTCCACCTGGAGGATCTCGGCGTACACCTCGGCGACCAGGGACTCGGCCTCGGTGCGCGGGGCGACGTAGCTGTCCTCGGCCGGGACGGCGGTGGCCGGGGCGGGCAGCGCGGCCCGGTCCAGCTTGCCGTTCGGGGTCAGGGGCAGCGTGTCGAGCCGGACCAGGGCCGCCGGGATCAGGTGGGCGGGCAGCTCCCGGGCCAGTTCGGCGCGGACCGAGTCCTCGTGGGCCGGGCCGACCAGGTAGCCGACCAGCATCGGCTCGCCCGAGTCGGTACGCACCGCCGCGGCGGCCGCCCGGACGTCCGGGTGGGCCAGCAGGGCCGCCTCCACCTCGCCCAGCTCGATCCGCATGCCGCGCACCTTGACCTGGTCGTCGCGGCGGCCCAGGTACTCCAGCGTGCCGTCGGGACGCCAGCGGGCCAGGTCGCCGGTGGCGTACATCCGCTCCCCGGGCGGGCCGTACGGGCAGGGCCGGAAGCGCTCGGCGGTGAGGCCGGGCCGGCGCAGGTAGCCGCGGGCGAGCTGGGTGCCGGCGACGTACAGCTCGCCGACCACGCCCGGCGGGACCGGCTGCAGGGCCGCGTCGAGCAGCAGCGCCCGGGTGTTCCAGGTGGGCGTGCCGATCGGCACCGGCCCGGCCGGGACCGGCTCGCCCGGGGCGATCCGGGCGGCGACGCAGCCGACGGTGGCCTCGGTCGGGCCGTACTCGTTGATCACCGCGACGTCCGGGTGCGCGGCCCGCCACCCGGCGAGCTGCTCGCCGGTGAGCGCCTCGCCGCCGACCACCAGATCGGCGGTGGGCGACAGCTCGCCGTCGAGCAGCGGCAGGTGGCTCGGGGTGACCTTGAGGAAGGTGGGCCGGCCGCCGACCCGGGCCGCCGGCTCGTCGATCGCGGCGAGCCGGACCGTCCCGCCGGCGGTGAGCGTGCCGAGCAGGCCGGTGACGGTGAGGTCGAAGGAGACCGGCGAGGGCAGCAGCGCCGTGCCGGCCAGGCCCGGGTAGGTGTGCCGGGCCCAGGCCAGGTAGGCGGTCACCGCCCGGTGCTCCACCACCACCCCCTTGGGACGGCCGGTGGAGCCGGAGGTGTAGAGCACGTACGCCGGGTGCTCGGGGCGCAGCGGGGCGAGCCGGTCGGCGTCGGTGAGGTCGTCGTCGGCCTGGTCCGAACCCACCTCCCCGTCCAGCACCAGCGCGCCGGCCGGCACCAGGCCGGCGGTCTCCGGGGTAGCCACCACGAGGGCCGGCTCGGCGTCGTCCAGCAGGTACGCGATCCGCCCGGCCGGGTAGGCGGTGTCCACCGGGACGTACGCCGCACCGGACTTGAGCACCGCGAGGATGGCCACCAGCAGCTCGCAGGAGCGGGGCACGGCGAGCGCGACCCGGGCCTCCGGGCCGGCGCCCCGGGCCACCAGCAGCCGGGCCAGCCGGTTCGCGGCGGTGTTCAGCTCGGCGTAGGTCAGCGGCACGCTGTCGCAGACCAGCGCGGTGGCGTCCGGCGTGGCGGCGGCCTGCCGCTGCACCTCGTCGACCACGGTGGTCGGCGGCACCTCGTGCGCGGTGTCGTTCCAGGCGCCCAGCACCAGGTCCCGCTCGGCATCGGCGAGCAGCGGCAGCGCGGCGACCCGCCGCTGCGGGTCGGCGACGGCAGCGGCGAGCAGCCGGACGTACCGGTCGACGACCGCCTCGGCGGTGCCGCGGTCGAACAGCGCCGTGCGGTAGACCAGCCGGCTCTCGCCGGTGGTGATGTCGAACGCCAGGTCGTCCTTGGTGGTGCCCAGCTCCACCGGGTCCAGGCCGGAGTCGGGGATGAAGTTCAGCGCGGTCTGGAAGATCGGCTGCACGGACGGGTCGCGCTGCGGGTCGACCGCCTCGACGATCTTCTGGAACGGGGTCTGCCCGTGCTCCATCGCGTCGACCAGGCCGTCCCGCACCCGGGCGAGCAGTTCGGCGAAGGCCGGGGCGCCGGAGACGTCGCAGCGCAGCGCCACCGGGTTGACGAACATGCCGATCAGCGGGGCCAGCTCGGCGCTGTCCCGGCCGGCGGTGGAGACCCCGACCACCACGTCGGTGTCGCCGGAGATCCGGGACAGCAGCGCCGCGAAGCCGGCCAGCAGCACCATGTACGGCGTGGCCGCCGCGCCGGTCGCGAGGGCGCCGACCCGGTCGAGCAGCCCCTCGGGCAGGTCGAACCGCACCTCGTCACCGGCGAAGCCGAGCTGGGCCGGGCGGGGCCGGTCCAGCGGCAGGCCGGTCACCGCCGGCGCGCCGGCCAGGTGGCCGGTCCAGAAGGCGATCTGGCGGTCCAGCTCCGCGCCGGTGAGCTGGTCGCGCTGCCAGACGGCGAAGTCGGCGTACTGGATGGGCAGCTCGGGCACGGCGGGCTCGGCGCCGGTCAGCGCGGCCGCGCTGAACGCGCCGAGTTCCTGGTGGAACAGCACCGCCGAGTGGCTGTCGAAGACCGCGTGGTGCACCACGAACGCCAGCGCCCAGGTGTCGTCGAGGCGGATCAGCCGGGCCCGCCACAGCGGCGGGCCGTCCAGCGGGATCGGGTTACGCGCCAGCTCCGTGCGGATCGCCTCGAACGCCGCGAGGCGTTCTGCCTCCGGCAGGTGCCGCAGGTCGTCGGTGGGGATCGGGACGGGCTCGTGGGCCCGCACCACCTGCACCAGGGCGCCGTCGTCGACGCGCAGGTGGGTGCGGAGCGCCTCGTGCCGGGCCACCACCTGGTTGACGATGTGGGCTGCGGTGTCCGCGTCGATCCCGGCCGGGAAGCGCCACGGGACGGAGACGTTGTAGACCGGCGAGTGGGCGTCGAGCTGGTTGGCCACCCACACCCGCTCCTGGGCGAAGGAGGCCGGGAAGGTCCATTCCTGAGTCATCGCTGTGGTCTCCCGTTCGCGACTGCGGGGCTCCGCTCCGCTCCACTCCTCGCGCTCACTGGTGGGCCTCGCGTACCGAGCGGGGGCGCATGTCGGTCCAGACGGTGTCGACGTGGGCCAGGCACTCCTCGCGGGTGCCGGCGAAGCCGGCGTCGTGCCAGCCCGCGGGGAGGTCCCGGTCGGCCGACCAGATCGAGTACTGCTCCTCGTCGTTGCGCACGACCAGGAATCGGGGTTCGGCCATGTCAGTTCGCTCCAGGGGTGTCGGGGGTGTGCGGCTCGGCCATCGCGACGGCGATCTTGCGGGGGCCGGTGAACGGCTCCCGGCCGTGGGCGGCGGTCATGTTGTCCACCACCAGCACGTCGTCGCGCTGGTAGTCGAAGCGGACGGTGGCCGCCCGGTAGGCGGCGCGCAGGTGGTCCATGACGTCGGCGGGGATCTCGCCGCCGTCGCCGTAGTAGGTGTTCGACGGCAGGCCGTCGGCGCCGAACATGGCCAGCAGGCCCTCCTGGTAGTCCTTCGGCAGGGTGCTGAGGTGGAAGAACGTGGCGTGGTTGAACCAGCGGGGGGTGTCCGAGCCGGGCCGGTGGTGCACCACGTTCCGGACCGCCCGGGTGCGCAGGCCGTCCTTGCCGACCCACTCCACGGTGATCCCGTTCGCCACCGCGTACGCCTCGACCTCGGCCCGGTTCTCGGTGTTGAACACCTCCTGCCAGCGGGTGCCGAAGTCGCCGTGGAAGTTGCGCACCAGCATCCAGCGCCGCCGGATGAACTCCTCACGCACCGCCGGGTCGATCTCCTGGTAGACCCGGCGCACGTCGGCGAGCGGGGTGGCGCCCTGCGTCTCCGGCGCGGTGATGCAGTAGAAGAACAGGGTCAGCGGCCAGCGCGCCTGGTACGAGTTCTCGTTGTGCAGGAAGATCTCCTCGTCCGGCGGGTAGTCGGTCGAGGTGTAGACCCGGCCCTTGATGGAGTGCCGGGGCGACGAGCGCTCCGTGTAGGTCAGCGGCTCGCCGGAGAGGGCGCGGACCACCCCGTCGAAGCCGTCCACCCCGCCGACGTCGAAGCCGCGGAAGAGCAGCCCGCCGTGTTCGACGAGGGCGGCGCGCAGCTCGGCGCGCCGGGCGTCGATCAGGTCGGTCAGGGCCCGGCCGTCGTTCTCGATGACCACCGGGAGTGTGGTGATCGTGTCGCTCATGGTGCGGTGTCTCCTGTTCGTCGTGGTCAGGCGCGGGGCAGTCGCGGGATGGCCGGGATGGCCGCCGGCGCGGCGGGCTCGTCGGCGGGCTGGCTGGCGCGCAGCTCCTCGATCCGGGCGGCCAGCCCGGCCACCGTGGGGGTCTCGAAGAGGCTGCGCATCGGTAGCCGTACCCCGGTGGCCTTGCGCATCGCGGCGATGAGCTGCACCGCGACCAGCGAGTTGCCGCCGAGGGAGAAGAAGTCGTCGTCCACGCCGACCTCGGACACGCCGAGGCCGTCCCGCCAGACCTGGGCGATCACCTTCTCCAGCTCGGTCGAGGGCGCGGCCGAACCGCCGCCGGTGGCGGTCGGCGCGGAGACCGCCGGGTCGATCTCCGCCTCCAGGCTGTCCGTGGTCACCCGGGCGGCCCGCCGGCGGATGTCCGCGACGGTGCGGGTGGCGATCACCACCTGCGCGCCGAGTCCGGCGGTGAGGCTGCGACGGAACGCCTCCGCCCCGTCCACCGGCCGGATGTCCTCGGTCACCGGCGCTGCGGCGGCGTCGGCCGCGGCGGCCGGGGTTTCGGTGAGGCCCCCGGTGACCGCGCCCTGGTCCACCCGCCGCAGCACGAAGTCGCTGATCGCGACGAGTTCCCGGCCGTCGGTGTCCAGCAGGGACAGGTCGGCGGCCACCACCTCGTCGGTGGCGCTGTCGCGGTGCCGCAGGTGGCTGAGGAAGGACGCCGGCAGCGCCCCGCGCACCACGATCCGGCCGTACGACAGCGGCAGGTAGGTGCCGGAGCCCTGGCCCCGGCCGAACGCGGTGGCCACGTCCAGCAGGGCCGGGTGCAGCCCCCAGGAGGGCAGGTCGGCCAGCGCCGCGGCGGGGGCCTCGATCCGGGCCAGCTCCTCCCGGTCGGCCAGGTGGTGCTCGGCGAGCGCGGCCCAGCGTGGCCCGAAGGTGAGCATGCTGGTCCGCCCCCGGCCGAACGACGCGTCGTCGTCGACCCGCCGGCCGGCGACGGTGGGCGTACCCGCCGGCGGGGCGGGTTCCGCGGTCCAGCCGGCCGCGCCCCGGACGTGGGTACGCAGCTGGCCGGCGGCCAGGCTGGCGACGGTGAAGTCCACCCCGTCCTCGGTGGGGGTCAGCTCCACCCGGTACTGGGCGACGGTGCCGTCCGGCACCGAGAACGGCTCCAGGAAGACCACGTCGCGCAGCTCCACCGCGGCCTGCGGGCCGGGGGCGGGCAGCGCGGCGGTCACCGCGGCGCGCACCGACTCCAGGTGGGCGGTGCCCGGCACCACCGGCACCCCGCCGATCCGGTGCTCGTCGAGCAGCCAGTGGGTGCTGGCGGAGACCAGGCCGTGCAGCACGATGCCGTCCGGGCCGGCCACCTTCGTGGTCAGCACCGGGTGGTCGACCTGGCTGGTGACGGTGTCCCGGCCGGCGGCCCGGAACGCGGCCGGCGCGTTGGTCTCCACGGCCATGCCGACCTCGGCCCAGCCGCCCCAGTTCTGCGCCACCACCGGCGCACGGAAGCCGACCCCGGCCCGCGCGAACGCGTCCAGGAAGTTGTTCGCCGCGCAGTAGTCGACCTGGCCGAAACCGCCGATCACCGCGGTGATCGAGGAGCACAGCGCCACGAAGTCCAGCGGCAGGTCGCCGAAGACCTGGGCGAGGGCGAGGGTGCCGGCCAGCTTCGGGGCGAGCACCCGCTCCGCCTCGGCCCGCTCCTTGATCTCCGCCATGCCGCCGCCGGGCAGGCCGGCCGCGTGCACGACGCCGTCCAGCCCGCCGAAGCGGCTCTCGGCGGCCTCGCGTACCCGGCGCAGGTCGGTGGGGTCGGTGACGTCGGCCGCGAGCACCAGCACCTCGGCCCCGGCCGCCTCCATCCGGCGGATCGCCGCGATGGCCCGGCCGGCCCGGTCGGCGCCACCGTGCACGGCCAGGTGCTCGTCCCAGTCCTCCCGCTCGGGCAGGCCGGAGCGGGCCAGCAGCACCAGCTTGGCGCGTACCCGGCGGGCGAAGTCCTCGGCCAGGGTGATGCCGATGCCGCCGAGACCGCCGGTGATCAGGTAGCGGCCCTCCTCGCGCAGCGTGCCCGGCTCGCCCTCGGCGTCCACGGTGACCTGCTCGTACCCGGTCACCCAGCGCCGGTCGCGGCGCAGCGCCACCTCCGGGTGCTCCGGGTCGACCGGGCTGCGCAGCTCGGCGACCAGGGTGCCGGCGCCCCGCGCGGCGGCGTCCGCGTCGACCAGGCGGACGGTGAGGCCGGGCAGTTCCACCGGCAGCACCCGGGCCAGGCCGGCCAGGGTGGCGTGCTCCGGCCGGACCAGGTCGTCGCCGCGCACGTCGGCGGTGCCGGCGGTGACCAGGTCGAGGGTGCGGCCCGGCTCGTCACCGGTCAGCCCGGCGCCGGCGAGCGCCTGCACCAGGTGCAGCACGCTGAAGAAACCCCGGTCCTGGGCGGCCCAGGCGGCCTCGAGGTCCGTCCCGGCCGGCTCCCCGTCCAGGGCGAACGCGTGCACGACGCGCCGTGGCAGGTCCGCGCCGAGCGCGGCGACCAGGGCGTCGTGGTCCTCGCGGACGCCGGGACGCAGCCGGAAACCGGTGGCCGTGGCGGCGAAGGTGTCGCCGGCACGTACCTCGACCGGGTCGTCGCCGGCGGCGCGCAGCGCGGCGACCAGCGCCTCGCCGCGCGGGCCGTCGGCCAGCACCAGGCACCGGCCCAGCGGGCTGGTGGTCCGGGCCGGGGCGGCCTGGCGCCACACCGGCACCGCGAACCATTCCGGCAGCGGCCGGGGCCCGGTCTCCACCGGCGCCGCCACCTGCGCCACCGGGTCCGGGTCGACCCAGTAGCGGCGGCGCTCGAACGGGTACGTGGGCAGCGGCACCCGCCGCGCGTCCGGGTCGACGCCCAGCCGCACCGGTACGCCCGCGCACCAGAGCGCGCCGGCGCTGCCGAGCAGGGTGGCCAGGTCGCCGGTGGACTCGCCCGGGCCGGGCAGGCTGCCCAGCGGGGTGAGCTTGCGCTGTGCCTCGCCGGCCTTGGCGACCTGCATCCGGGCCAGGTTGGCCAGCTGCTTGCCAGGGCCGCACTCGAGCAGCGCCCAGGTGCCCTCGGCGAGCAGCGTGGCCACGCAGGCGCCGAAGCGGACCGGCTGGCGCAGGTGCGCCGCCCAGTACGCCGGGTCGGTGGCCTGCGCCTCGGTGATCCAGGTGCCGGTCACGTTGGACAGGAACGGCACGGCCGGCGGCCGCAGCGGCACGGTGGCCATCAGCGCGGTGAACTCGTCGAGGATCGGTTCCATCATCGGCGAGTGGAACGCGTGCGAGGTGCGCAGCACCTTGCTCTTGCCCTTGAGGGTGGCGGCGAACTCCTCGACGGCCGCCGTCTCGCCGGCCACCACGCAGGTGCCCGGGCCGTTGACGGTGGCGATGGCGAGCGCCTCGGGCAGCCGGCCGGCGACCGCCGACTCGTCCAGCGCCACGGCCAGCATCGAACCGGCGGGCAGCGAGTGCATCAGCCGGCCCCGGGCGGCCACCACCCGCAGCGCGTCCGGCAGGCTGAGCACGCCGGCCATGGTGGCGGCGACGTACTCGCCGATCGAGTGGCCGATCATCGCGGCCGGGGTCACCCCGGCCCGCTGCCAGGCGGTGGCGAGGGCGTACTCGACGGTGAACAGGGCCGGCTGGGTGTAGCGGGTCTCGGTGAGCTTCTCCCCCGCCGCCGGGTCCCGGCCGAGGATGAGGTCGCGGATGTCCAGGCCCAGCTCGGGGCGGAGCAGCTCGGCGCACTGGTCCACGGTGGCCGCGAACGTCGGGTCCTCGGCGTAGAGCTGGGCGCCCATGCCGGCGTACTGGGAGCCCTGCCCCGAAAAGAGGAAGGCCACCCGCGGGGCGGGGCCGTCGGTGACGCCCCGGTGCCCCTTGCGGGCATCGCGCAGGGCAGCGGCCGCCGCTTGGGGGTCGCCGGCGACGACGGCGGCGCGGTGCGCGTACTCCTGGCGGCCGACCCGCAGGGTGTGGGCGACGTCGGCGAGCAGCCCAGCGCCGCCGCCGGCGCTGCCGGACAGCTCGGCGCCGCCGCCGTTCTCCAAGTGGTCGGCGAGCCGGCGCACCGCGGTGTCCAGCGCGGTGGGGGTCTTCGCCGACACCTGGAGCAGGTGCGCCGGGCGGACCCGCCGCTCGGCCCGGTACGCGGCCGGCGCCTCCTCCAGCACCACGTGCGCGTTGGTGCCGCCGATGCCGAAGGAGCTCACCCCGGCCCGGCGCGGCGCCCCGTCGGTGTCCCACTTGGTCAGCGTGTTCGCCACGTAGAACGGGGTGTCGGCGAAGTCGATCGCCGGGTTCGGGGTCTCGTAGTTGATGGTCGGCGGGATCAGGCCGTGCTCCATGGCGAGCACCGTCTTGATCACGCTGACGATTCCGGAGGGCTGGCTGAGGTGGCCGATGTTGGACTTCACCGAGCCGATGCCGCACCAGCCCCGGTCCTCGGTGTCCTTGCCGTAGACCGCGGAGAGGGCGGAGATCTCGATCGGGTCGCCCAGCGCCGTGCCGGTGCCGTGCGCCTCCACGTAGCCGATGGTGCGCGGGTCGATGCCGGCCAGGCCGACCGCCTGGGCGACCGCCTCCATCTGGCCGTCGATGCTGGGAGCGGTGAAGCCGACCTTGCCGGCGCCGTCGTTGTTGATCGCGTTGCCGAGCACCACCGCGCGGATGGTGTCGCCGTCAGCGATGGCGTCGGAGAGGCGCTTGAGCAGGGTCACCCCGACGCCGCTGCCCCACACCGTGCCGTTGGCGCCGGCGTCGAACGGGCGGCACCGCCCGTCCGGGGAGGTGAAGCCGTCCATGCCCAGGTAACCGACGTGCGGCAGCTCGATGTTGACGCCGCCGGCGAGCGCCATGTCGCACTCGCCGTTGCGCAGCGCCTCGCAGGCCAGGTGGAACGCGACCAGCGAGGTGGAGCAGGCGGTGTGCACGGTCAGGCTCGGCCCGCGCAGGTCCAGCCGGTACGACACGTTGGTGGCCACGTAGTTCGGGGAGTTGCCGGTGGCGATGGAGACCGCGCCGTGCGGGCTGCCGCCGACCCGCTTGTTACGCAGCACGTACTTGTGCAGGTAGGTGTTGCCGCCGGTGCCCGCGTACACGCCGACCGCGCCGTCGTAGCGGGCCGGGTCGTAGCCGGCGTCCTGCAGCGCGGTGTAGCAGCTCTCCAGGAACAGCCGGTGCTGCGGGTCGGTGATCTCGGCCTCGCGGGCGGTCATCCCGAACAGGCCGGCGTCGAACTCGTCGTAGCCGTCGACCAGCGGGGCCCGGTTCACCCAGCCCGGGTCGTCGACCTCCTCGGCGGAGGCGCCCCGGGCGAGCTGCTCCTCGCGGGTCAGCTCGGTGACCGACTCCACGCCGTCGACCAGGTTGCGCCAGAACTCCGCGAGGTCGGCGGCGCCGGGCAGGCGGGCGGCGAGCCCGACGATGGCGATCGGTTCGATGCCGTCGTCGGTGGGGTGCTCGGTGGCGATGTCGTTGTTCATCGGGGTCGTCCTTTGGTCACGCGGGTGCCGGGGTGGCCGGCGGGGAGGGTTGCGGCGTCACTGGTGTGGTCGTCGGGGCGGGGTACGGCGGGCCCGGCCGCGGCGGGCGGCGGCGCGCAGCGCGGCGCGGGCCAGTTCCGGCCGGTCGGCGGTGCCGTCGAGGCTGGCGGCGAGGGCCCGTACGGTCGGGTGGCGGAACAGGTCGAGCATGGTGATGGAGCGGCCGGTGGCCGCGGTGAGCCGGGCGTGCACCGCGGCGAGGGCCATCGAGTGGCCGCCGATGTCGAAGAAGTTCTCACCGACCCCGACCCGGTCCTTGCCGAGCACCTCCCGCCAGATCCCGGCGATCAGCTCCTCGGTTTCGGTGAGCTCGTCGGGCCCGACGGGAAGCGCGGCCCGGGCCGGCTCGGCGGCGGCGACGGTCATCGCGCCGAGGGCCGACACCCGGACCGCCGGCCGCGGCAGCTCGGCGGCGACCCGGTCGGCCGGCGCGTCCGGGTCGGCGGCCAGGGCGCCGACCAGGTCGGCCAGGTCGGCCAGGAGCCCCTCGATCCGGTCCGCCTCGAACAGGTCCGGGTTGTGCACCACCTCGACCCCGGCCCGGCCGGCCCGTTCCACCACGTAGACGGTGATGTCGAAGGGCGAGCCGGGCTTCGGCACCGGCACCGGCTCGACGGTCAGGCCGGCGAGGGCGAGGCGGGGCGGCACGAAGTTGAGCACGTTGAACAGCACCTGCACCAGCGGGGCGCGGGAGGTGTCCCGGCCGACGCCGAGCGCCTCGACGATCCGCTCCAGCGGGGCGCCGGGGTGCGTGGTGACCTCGTGCAGTTCGGCGGCGCAGCGGTCCACCAGCTCGGCGAAGCTGGCGCCGCCGCTGCGGACCCGGACCGGCACGGTGTCGATGAAGAAGCCGATGACGTCGTCGAACGCGGCCAGCCGCCGGTCGGCGACGATCGCGCCGAGCACGTGGTCGTCGGCCCCGGTGAGCCGGCGCAGCAGCTCACCGAAGCCGGCCAGCAGCACCGCGGCGACCGTGGTGCCGCGCCGGGCGGCCAGCTCGCGGACCGCCCGGTCGGCGTCCGCGGCGAGCACCACCGCCGCCTCCGCGCCGGCGTAGGTCTGCACCGCCGGTCGGGGCCGGTCCCGGGGCAGGTCGAGCAGGGTCGGCGCGCCGGCCAGGTGCTCGGTCCACCAGGCCAGGTCGGTGGTGCCCCGGCGGCGGTCCCGGTCGGCCCGCCAGACCGCGTAGTCGGCGTACGTGGCGGGCAGCGCGGGCAGGGTCGGCGGCGCGCCGGCGACCGCACGGGCGTACGCGGTGGCGAGGTCGTCGTAGAGCAGCGCCTCGGACCAGCCGTCGAAGACCGCGTGGTGCATGGTCATGGCGAGGACGTGCTCGTCGGCGCCGACCCGGTAGACGGTCAGCTGCCAGGGTGGCCCGGTGGCCAGGTCGAAGGCGTGCCCGGCCCCGGCGGCCAGCAGGGTGGCCAGCTCCGCCTCGGCGTCGCCGGCACCGGTCAGGTCCACCACCGGCACGGCCACGTCGGTAGGCTCCTCGCACACCGCGTACGGCACGCCGCCGGTCTGCGGGATGCGCCAGCGCAGCACGTCGTGGCGCTCCATCACGGCGCGCAGCGCCGCGCCGAGGGCGGCGGTGTCCAGCGGCCCGCGCAGCCGGTGCGCGACGGCGATGTTGTAGGGCGCGCTGGACGGGGCGAGCTGGTCCATGAACCACAGCCGCCGCTGCGGCGGGGAGAGCGTGGGCGGGTTGCCGGTGGTGAGCTCGTCAGCGCCGGCGGGGGCGGCGGCACGGACCCGGTCCACCAGCGCGGCGAAGGTGCGGCCGGTGAACAGGTCCCGGGTGTCGACCTGCCGGCCCAGCTCGGCGCGGAGCGCGGCGACCAGCCGCATCGCGGCGATCGAGTTGCCGCTGGCGGCGAGGAAGTCGCTGTCCGGGTCCGGGGCTGCGCCGAGCAGCCGGGCCCAGAGCCGCCGGACCGTGGCCTCGACCGGGTCGCCGCCGGCGACCTCGTCCACCGGGGTGTCCGCGGACCGGGCCAGGGCGCGCAGCGCCGGCCGGTCCAGCTTGCCGGTGGTCGGGCTGACCGGCAGTGCGGCCAGCCGCACCGTCCGGGCCGGCAGCATCGCGGTGGTCAGCCGGGGTCCGGCGTATGCCCGCAGCGCGTCGTCGTCGGGGGCGTCGGCCGGGGTGAGGAACGCGACCAGCTCGGTGCCGGCCGGTCCGGGCACCGCCTCCACGGCGACCCGGTCGACGCCGGGGTGCCCGGCCAGCACCGCCTCGACCTCGCCCAGCTCGATGCGCTGGCCGCGGACCTTGACCTGCCGGTCGGCCCGGCCCAGGTAGACGATCCGGCCGTCGGGCGCCTGGCGGACCAGGTCGCCGGTGCGGTAGAGCCGCTCGCCGGGCCGGTCGCCGAACGGGTCGGGGACGAACCGCTCGGCGGTGAGTCCGGGCCGGTTGAGATAGCCGTCGGCCAGGCCGGGCCCGCCGATCAGCAGCTCGCCGGTCTCCCCGGGCGGCAGGGGGCGCAGCTCGGCGTCCACCACGTACGCCCGGTGGTTGGGCAGCGGGAGGCCGATCGGCACCGGGTCGGCGTCGGCGGCGGTGAGGTCGCCGCTGACCGCCAGCACGGTCGTCTCGGTCGGGCCGTAGCCGTTGAGGAACCGCCGGCCGGGGGCCCAGCGGGCGACCAGCTCGGCGGGGACCGCCTCGCCGCCGCAGAGCACCACCCGCCAGGACGGCACGTCCGCCGGGTCGAGCAGGGCGAGCACGGTCGGGGTGATGAATCCCCAGTTCACCTCGTGCGCGGCGAGGAACCGGGCCAGCCGGACCGGGTCGGCCCGGTCGTCGGCGCCGAGCAGCTGCACCGCGCCGCCGAGCAGCAGCGGCACGAACAGGTCCATGGTGGCCGCGTCGAAGCCGAGCGAGGCGATGCCGAGGCTGCGTACGCCGGCGTCGGCGCCGGTCAGCGCGGTGACCCCGGTGACGAACTCAACCACGTTGCGGTGGGTGGTGAGCACCCCCTTGGGCCGGCCGGTCGACCCGGAGGTGAACAGCACGTACGCCGGGTCGCCCGGGCGCGCCGGGCAGGGCGCGAGCGGGGCCGGGCCAGGCAGCCCGACCGTCTTGACGACTGCTCCGGGTCGCGGCGTGGCGTCAGACACGCCGAGCCGGAGTGGTCGTCCGCCCGGCTCGTCGCCGAATTCGGTGGCCGCGGCGTCGCCGGCCACCACCCGGACGCCGGCGTCGCGGGCGATCTCGCGCAGCCGCTCGCGCGGGCCGCCCGGCTCCAGGGGCACGTAGCAGCCGCCGGCCAGGAGCACCCCGAGCACGGTGACCACCAGGTCGGGGGTGCGCCGGCCGCAGACGCCGACCCGGTCGCCCCGGCCGACGCCCCGCTCGCGCAGCGCGGCGGCCACCCCGGCGGCCTGGCCGACGAGTTCGGCGTAGGTGAGCCGCTCGTCCCACTGGCGTACGGCCACCGCGTCGGGGGTGCGGGCCGCCTGCGCGGTGATCAGGTCGGCGAGGGTCGCGTCCGGCCAGGGCAGGGCCTCGCCGTACGCGGCGCTGGCGGTCAGGATGTCGGTCACCGGTGGTCTCCCGTGGCTGGATCGGTGATCTGCAGGCGCAGTTCGCTGACGTGGCCGCGCCCCTGCGCGTCGGTCACCCAGGACTCGGCCGGGGCCGGCAGCAGCTCGCTGACCACCACGGGCACGTCCGGGCTGATCCGGTGGGCGGCGTCCACCATGGCGCACAGCGACTGCGCGTACAGCGGGCCGGTCAGGTCGACGTAGCAGGGCTTGATCTCGGTGCCGACCTTGACGAACACCCGCTCGGGCAGGCCGGTGGCCGCCCGCCACCGGCGTACCGCGAGGTAGCGGGCGGCCTCGTCGGCGTGCCCGGCCAGCCCGCAGGCGGCCGCCGTGGTGCGCCAGGTACGCCGGGCCACCACCAGCCGGTCGATGGTGATCCGGGGCGTGTGCGGCGCCGGGTCGAGCAGCTTGAAGGCGTCCAGCAGCAACGAGTCGAGCAGGCTGGCGAAGACCTCCATGAGCGGCCAGCGGGTGCCGTCCGGGAAGACCGCGGTGAGCTGGTCGCCGGCGCGCTCCACGGTGACGGCGGTGGCCGGCACCAGCCGGTCGACGTCGGCGCCGTGCGCGGTGTCGATGCCGAGTTCGCGGTCCTCGGGGCCCGTCAGCGCGTACGTGGTGCGGGTGGTCCGCCGGGGGTAGCTCTCCGGCCAGAGCACCCGCAGCCGGGCTGGGCCGAGGTCGGCGTCGAGGGCGGCCCGCAGCGCCGCCGGGTCCGGGTGGAACAGGCTGAAGACGGCGCTGTCGTAGGCGATGTGGGCCGGGTGCAGCTCGCCGAGGACGAGCAGGAAGTCGCCCCGAGCAACCGCATCGAGGGAGGCCGCGCTGAGCTGGACGTCCGGGTTGTGCAACCGGGCCGACGGCCAGCCGGGCCGCGTCGCGGGAAACAGCTGCCGGACCCGCTCGGCCAGGTCGTCGGCGCGCAGCCGCAGCTCCACCTGGTCGGCGGGCAGGTCGCGCAGGCCGAACAGCTGCGTCCACCGGTCGGTGAACGCCGCGCCGGCCCGGCCGATCGGGCCGTCCGGGGCGATCAGGGTGCCCTGGGCCAGCAGCCAGAGGTCGGCCAGCCGCACCGGGCCGTCGGCGGCCAACTCGTCGTGCAGCTCGACGAAGAGTTCGGCGCACCGGGCGGCGACCTCCACGGTGAACCACCGGGCCGTCTGGAGCACCACGGCGAGCGGGGCGGCCAGCGTGTCCAGGACGTCGGCGCCGATGCTGAACTCCAGGTCCCGGGTGGTCTCCTCGTAGCAGACGGTGCGGCCGGCGTACATCTGGCCGCTGTGCCGGGTGGCGGGCCGGCCGGTGACGGCGGTGAACTCGGTGTTCAGCGCGGCCAGAGCGGCACCGAGCCGGTCCGGGTCGCCGGTGGATGCCGACACCCCGTCCCGGGCCGCGCGGAGCCGGTCGAAGCCCGCCCTCACCTCGGCCCGCACCCGGTCGTCGCCGATGACCGCGATCCGCTCGGCGAGCACCCGCTCCGCGTCCGGGCTGACCGGCAGGTTCGCGCCCCAGCTGAGCCGGCCGCGGTCGACCCACCGGTCGAGCAGCAGGTAGACGTCGTCGGCGCCGTGCACGTCGCCGGCGGCGCGCATCCGCTCGGCCAGCTCGACTGCGGGGGTGCGTCCGTCGCAGGCGGCGAGCAGCCGGGCCTCGGTCGGGGTCAGCGCGATCGGCGGGTGCAGCGGCCAGCGCAGCTGGCGCCCCTCGACGCTCAGGTGGGGTTGCAGCGCCGGGGCCCACCAGCGGCGCACCGCCAGGTCGTCGGCGAGCCGGTCGGCGTACGCGATCAGCGCCCACGCCTCGAAGACCACCTTCCGGCGGTCGACCAGCGCCGGGCCGGGCGACAACCGGACCGTGGGCTCCTCGGGGTCGATGGTCCCCCAGCAGACCGGCCCGAAGAACCCGATGGTCTCCGCCTTGCCGCAGTACCGCTGCCAGTAGCGCAGGAGGGCGATCTCCCGCTTGCGGCGGGGCTTGTTGCGCACCGCCGGGTCGGTCCGCAGCAGGCCGTCGAGCGCGACCAGCATGTCCGGGTTCTGCCAGGTGACCGCCTCGCGCAGCAGCGGGTCGGCGGCCAGCTCGGTGGCCACCGCGGAGGACGCGTAGAACGCCTCGCGCAGCGTCTTGTCGAACAGTTCGGGGCTGCTCGTGCCGTCCATCAGCGCGTCGGCGGCGGCGGCCGCCTCGGGGGCGGCGAACCGGTCGAGCCCGTCCGCGGGGAAGCCGGCGGTGCGCAGCACCACGTCCCGCCAGACCGACCAGCCGGTCTGCCCGAGCGGCAGCAGGTGGCTCACGCGTCCTCCCCGGGCGTGTCCACGATGTGCAGTCGCAGCTCGCTGAAGTAGCGGTGGCCGGCTACGTCGGGCACCCAGGCCTGGTCCGGCGTGGGCAGCATCTCGCTGACCACCAGCGACACGCCGTCGCCGCCGTCGACCCGGGCGGCCCGGACCATGGCGCAGAACATGTTCGCGAAGGCGGGGCTGCCCAGGTCCACGAAGCAGGGCTTGGTCTCGGTGCCGAGCTTGACGTACACCTGCTCGGGCAGGCCGAGCCGGCGGCGCCAGTCCCGGACGGCGAGGAACCGCTGCCGCTCGCCGGTCGCCGTGGCCAGGCCGCTCTCCTCCACCGTGGTCCGCCAGGTCTGCCGCGCCACCACCATGTTGTCGAGGGTGATCCGGGGCGTGTACGGGGCGGCCGCGACCAGCTTGAACCCGTCCACCGCGTGCGCGCTGAGCAGCTCGGCGAAGATCTCGGTGAGCGCCCACCGCTGCCCGTCGGAGGCGGTGGCGACGAGCTGCCCGTCGACGTCGGTGACGGCGAGGTCCACGGTGGGCAGCACCCGGCCCGGCTCGCCGCCCGGGGCCGCCTGGAAGGCGAGGTGCCGGTCGGTCGGGCCGGTCAGCGACTCTGAGGTGCGGCTGGTCCGGCGCGGCCAGTCGGTCGGGAAGAGCAGCCGGATCCGCCGCTGGCCCAGGTCCTCGGCCAGCGCCGCGCGCAGCCGCTCGACGTCCGGGTGGGACGGGGTGAAGACCGCGCAGTCGAACGACGACCAGGCGGCGTGCAGCTCACCGAGGACGACGGTGTATTCGCCCCGGCGCAGCGCCTCCGCGTCGGTGGCGCAGATCTGCAGGTCGGGGCTGTGCATCACGGCGTTGGACCAGTCCGGTCGGGTGCCGGGGAAGACCTCGTCGATCCGGTCGGCCAGGTCGGCCACCCGCAGCCGCACCTCGGTGGTGCCGGGGGGCAGCGTGTCCAGCCCGAACAGCCCGGCCCAGCGGGCGGCGAACTCGGCGGCGACGTCGTCCACCGGCCGTTCCCCGCCACCCCAGAACAGCCCCTGGGCCAGGAACCACAGGTCCGCCAGGGCGACCGGGCCGTCGCCCGCCTCGGCGCGCAGCTCCTCGTAGAGCCCCCGGAACACCTCCCCGTACGCCTCGGCCAGCGCGTTGGCCATCCAGCGGGCGGCGCGCAGCAGCACGTCCAGCGGGGCGGCGAGCTCGGCCAGCAGCGGCGCGCCGAACACCACGGCCAGGTCGCGGGCGGTGTCCTCGTAGCAGATCGTCCGGCCGGCGTACATCTGCCCGGCCCGGCGGTTGGCCGCGGCGCCGGTCAGCTCGGTGAAGGTGGCGTCGAGGGCGTCGAGGGCGGCGCGCAGCCGGTCCGGGTCCCCGGCCGCGGCGGCGACGGCGTCCCGGGCGGCGCGCAGCCGGTCGAACCCGGCCTGGGCGGCCGTGCGGGCGGCCGGTTCGCCGATCGCCGCGATCCGGTCGGCGAGCACCTGCTCCGCGTCGGGGCTGACCGGCAGGGCGGCGTCCCAGGTGATCAGCTCCCGTTCCACCAGGCGGTCGAGCAGCGCGTACCCGTCCTCGGGCCGGCGCAGCCCGACGGCCGGGTCGGCCACCAGGTCGGCGGCGGATCGGTGGCCGTCGGCAGCGGCGAGCAGCGCGGCCTCCACCGGGGACAGCGGTAGCGGCGGGCGCCCGGGGCGCAGCACGGTCCGGTCGTGGACGGCGAGCTGCGGCAGCAGCATCGGGGGCCACCAGCGGCGCACCGACAGGTCCGCGCCGATCCGGTCGGCGTACGCGGCCAGCGCCCAGGACTCGAACCACACCCAGCGGCGGCCGGTGAGCTGCGCGCCGGGGCGTACCCGCACGGTCTCCGGCTGCGCTGGGTCGAGGGTGACCCAGCAGCTGGGCCCGAAGAAGCCGACCGTCTCGTTCTTGCCGCAGTAGCGCTGCCAGTACTTGAGCAGCGCCCGTTCCCGGTCCCGGCGCCGCACGTTGCGGGACGCGTCGCCGCCGCCGCGGACCAGCCCGTCCAGTGCCACCAGCGCGCCCCGGTTCTGCCAGGTCACCGCCTCGCGCAGCAGCGGGTCGGCGGCCAGTTCGCTGAGCCGGTGGGCGGCGGCGCGGACGGCCTCGTCGAACTCCTTGTCGTAGCGGTCCTCGCCGGACCCGGTGGCGAGCAGCTCGTCCGCCGCCGTGACGGCCCGGGGGGCGGAGAACAGGTCGAGGCCGGTGGCCGGGAAGCCGGTGGTACGCAGGATGGCGTCGCGCCAGACCGACCAGCCGGTGTCCCCCAGCGGCACCCGGTGCGCGCCCGCGGCGGCGCCGGCTGCGCCGCCGCCCGCCGGTACGTCGGTGGTCAGCGCGCCGGCCAGGTCGGCGCGGATCGCGGCCAGCACCTCGGGGAGCTGGTCGTGCAGGAAGAAGTGCCCGCCGTCGATCTCCCGGAGGGTGAACCCGGCGGCGGTGTGCTCCGCCCAGGCGGCACTGTGCTCGCGGGTGACCGCCCGGTCGTGGGCGCCGCTGAACGCGACGATCGGCACCGGCAGCGGCTCGCCGGGCACGTACCGGTAGCTGTCCACCCGGCCGAAGTCGGCCCGCAGCAGCGGCAGCAGCAGCTCCACCAGCTCGGGATGGTCCAGCAGTTCGGCGGGGAGGCCACCGCCCTCGCCGAGGCGGCGCAGCAGCTCCTCGTCGTCCACCCGGGACAGCCCGTCGAAGAGGCTGGGCGCGTCGACGTGCGGGGCCCGGGCGCCACCGACGTACAGGCGCAGCGGCAGCGGCCCACCGGACCGGCGCAGCTCCCGGACCACCTCGAAGCCGACCCGGCCGCCCATCGAGTGGCCGTAGATGGCGTACGGGCGGTCAGCCCGGGACGCGATGGCGGCGGCCACGTCGGCGACGTCGAAGCGCGGATCCTCGCTGATCCGGTTCTCCCGGCCGGGCAGTTGCACCGGCAGCACCTCGACGTCCGGGCCGATGCCCTCCTGCCACCGCCGGAACGCGCTGGCGCCGGCACCGGCGTAGGGCAGGCAGAACAACCGCACCGGCGCCTGGGGTCGGCTTCCGGCGGAGACGAACCAGTTCACCGCGGACCTTTCTGCACGGGGTCGATCCAGTACCGCTGGCGCTGGAACGGATAGGTGGGCAGCCCGGTACGCCGGACCGTGCCCTCGGGATGCAGGGCGTCCCAGTCGACGTCCCGCCCGGCGACCCAGTCGGCCGCCAACTCGCGCAGCGGGCCACCGTCGCCGGCGATCCGGGCCTCGGTGTCGAGCAGCACGTCCAGCGCGGCGAGCGCGCCCGGCAGGTCGGCGGCGACCGCGGCGGCCCGGTGGGCGAACGCCCGCCGGCCGAGCGCCAGGGTGGCGGCGACCTCGGGCAGCGCCGGGGCGGCGCCGGCCAGGTGGGCCCGCAGCCGGGTCAGCGCGGCCCGCAGCGCCGCCGGGGTACGCGCGGACACCGGCAGCAGCCAGGGACCGTCGCCCGGGGCGTCGAGCGGCTCGTCCGGCGGGGGCTGCTCCACCACCACGTGCGCGTTGGTGCCGCCGAGCCCGAAGGCGCTGACCCCGGCCACCCGGCGCGGGCCCTGCGGCCAGTCCCGCGCCTTGGTGGGCACGTAGAACGGGCCGGCGGCCAGGTCGATCTCCGGATGCGGGCGGGTGAAGTGCAGGTTCGGCGGGATCACGCCGTGCCGCACGGCGAGCACCGCCTTGATCAGCCCGGCGATGCCGGCGGCGGCGTCCAGGTGGCCGATGTTGGTCTTCACCGAGCCCAGCGCGCAGGAGTCGGCGGGCGCGGCGCCGGCGTACACCTCGTGCAGCGCGGCGACCTCGATGGCGTCGCCGAGGGGCGTGCCGCTGCCGTGGCCCTCGACGAAGCGGACCTCGCCGGGGGCGACCTCGGCGGTGGCGAGCGCGTTAGCGACGGCGGCGGCCTGCCCGGCCGGGCCGGGGACGGCGAAGCCGGCCCGCTCCGCGCCGTCGTTGGTGATCGCCCAGCCGGGCAGGACGGCGTAGATCCGGTCGCCGTCGGCCTGCGCGTCGGCGAGCCGGCGCAGCGCGACCACGCCCACTCCGGAGCCGAAGCCGGACCCGTTGGCGCCCTCGTCGAAGGCGCGGCACCGGCCGTCCGGCGAGGCCAGCCCGCCCGGGGTGTGCCGGTGCCGGGGCCAGGTGACGGTGACGCCGCCGGCGAGGGCGATGTCGCACTGGTAGTCGGCGAGGCTCTGCGCGGCGAGGCAGACCGCGACAAGCGAGCTGGAGCAGGCGCTCTGCGCGGCGAGGGCGGGCCCGGTCAGCCCGAGCCGGTACGCGACCTGCCCGGGCAGGTGGTCGGTGAACTGCCGGCCGATCAGCCGGGCCTCCCAGTCGTCCGGGTCCACGTCGCCGGCCACTGCGGGGTTGTCGAGCAGGTGGAAGAGGAAGTACCGGTTGGCGGAGGCGGCCGAGTAGACGCCGATCAGGCCGGGGAACCGCGCCGGATCGTGCCCGGCGTCCTCCAGCGCCTCCCAGGCGGTCTCTAGGAAGAGGCGGTGCTGCGGGTCGGTCCGGGCGGCCTCGTCGGCGCCGAACGAGAAGAACTCGGCGTCGAAGTCGGCCACCCCGTCGAGCCGACCGACCGCCCGTACGTGCCGCGGGTCGTTGCGCAGCCCCGGCCCGATGCCGAGCGCGGCCAACTCCTCGTCGGTGTGGTCGTGGACGGAGTCGACGCCGGTGCACAGGTTCCACCAGAAGGTGGCCACGTCGGGGGCGCCGGGGAACCGGCCGGCGAGCCCGACCACGGCGATCTCGTCGCCGGTGTACTCCCGGGCCGCGGCGGCCGGCGCGGCCGGCACGGGCAGCACCGGCGCGCGCACCGCCTCGGGCGGGGCGTCGAGCAGCGCTGCCTGAGCGGCCACCGTGGGGTGGTCGAACAGGCGCAGCAGCGGCAGCCGCACCCCGAAGTGCTCGGCCAGCCGCTGCTGCACCTGGCCGAGGAGCAGGGACTGCCCGCCCACGTCGAAGAAGCTGTCGGTCCGGGCGACCGCGTCCCGGCCGAGCACCGCGCACCAGATGTCGTGCACGACCTGCTCGGTGTCGCTGGTGGGGGCGGCGTCGGCGGGTACCTCGCGGGCCGGGTCGGGCAGGGCCCGCTCGTCCACCTTGCCGGTCACGGTCAGCGGGAACTCGTCGAGCACCACCACCGCGCGGGGCAGCGCGTACTCGGGCAGCGCCGTGGCGAGGGCGGCCCGCAGCGCCGTCGCGTCCGGCCGGGTCCCGTCGGCCGGTCGGGCGTACGCCAGCAGCTCGCCGTCGCGGGCGATCGCCCGTACGCCGGCCACGCCGGGCTGGGCGGCGAGCACCGCCTCGATCTCGGTCAGCTCGACCCGGTGCCCGCGTACCTTGACCTGCCGGTCGAGCCGGCCGAGGCAGACCAGCTCGCCGCCGGGCAGCCGCCGGCCGAGGTCACCGGTCCGGTACCCGCGCACCCCGTCGGCGTCCACCGTGAAGCGCTCACTGTCCTGGTTGAGGTAACCGCGGGCGAGGTGCCGGCTGCGCACCACGATCTCGCCGGTGTCGGGGGCGAGATCCACCTGGTAGCCGGGGAACGCGCCGCCGATCGGCAGTGGACCGGTGGCGACGGAGTCCACCTCGGACAGCGGCAGCGCGTACCGGGCGACGAAGGTCATCTCGGTGGCGCCGTAGCCGTTGACCAGCTCGCAGTCGGGCGCGAACCGGTCCCGGCCGCGGGCCGCGTCGGCGTACGTGGCCTGCTCGCCGCCGAGCAGGACCACCCGGACCGCGTCGAGCCGCCGGTCGCCGAGGGTGTCGAGCAGGAATCGGTAGACCGTGGGCGTGCAGTGCAGCACGGTCGCCCGGTGCCGGTCGAGCTGCTCGACGGCGTACGCGAGGCCCTGCCGGCGCAGGTCGACCGGGACCACGGCGGCGCCGGTGAGCAGTGCCGGGTACAGGTCCGGGATGGCGGCGTCGAAGCTGAACGAGGCGAGCAGGCTGAGCCGGTCGGTCGGGCCGATGGCCAGCGCGGCGATCTGGTTGTCGACGACGTGCGCCAGGTTGCGGTGGGTCTGCCCGACCGCCTTGGGCACCCCGGTGGAGCCCGAGGTGAACAGCACGTAGGCGAGCGCGTCCGGGTCGACCGGGACCGGTCGCAGCGGGGCGGGCGGCACGTCGTCCAGCGGCACCACGGTCCGGCCGTCGGCGAGCCCGCTGGCCAGCTCCCGGTGCTCGGCGGCGCAGGCGATCGCGTCGACCCCGGCGGCGGCGAGCATGTGGCGCAGCCGCTCGACCGGGAACCCCGGGTCCAGCGGCACGTACGCGCACCCGGCCGCGAGGGCGCCGAGGAGCGCCGCGACGGTCGGCGCCCCGTGCGCGGTGAGCAGGGCGACCCGGTCGCCGGGTCGGACGCCGGCGGCGGCGAGCGCGGCGGCGTGGCCCCCGGCCGCGCCGGCCAGCTCGGCGTAGCTGACCTCGTGGGTCTCGCCGAGCAGGGCCGGACGATCACCGTGCCGCGCCGCGACGTCGCCGAAGCGATTGATGATCATAGAATTTGCCATGTCAGGGGGTTGACGTTTCCCCACAGATGGCAGGCGCGCAGGATTCCACGCTTGTGATCATGATCCCCCCCAGGACTTCACAATGGATGCAGAATAAAACTCAATCTCTCGATGGGAAGCGGATCGATGAAGGTCGAGCCGAAGGGGGGACGGGGGGCTGGAACCTCGGACGGCGGAATTCGTCCGATCATCCCTCTAGCGCGAAGACGATTTTCAGCGTAGAGAGCTACTCGCAAGTTATTTTCCGGTGAAAGTACTTCCGAACCGTGGAATCTTCGGTCAAGCGGTGCAATTGCCGGAGCTCAACCCGGTCTACTGGGGAGCGTCCTCACATATCGTACGGCGGACGCGGGATCGGGTCCACCATGACGTCGAAACCCCTCGGCAGCTGCGCCAGCAGATCCTGGAACTCGCCGACCGTCACCGCCTCGCGCAACGTGATGAGCACCGCCCGGGTGCCCACCTCGGCGACCGCGGGGTCCACCTCGGCCCGCTCGGCCACCCGCTGCACGAAGGCGACCGCTCCCCCGCCCCCGGCGGGCCCGACCGGCGCGGAGAGATAACTGCCCAGCTCGTCCGGCAACTGCGCGGCCAACTCCGCCGACTCGTTGCCGGTCACCCGCTCGGCGAGGGTCTGCAGCACCGCCCGGGAGATCGTGGCCGCCTGCTCGGTGGGCAGCTCGGCGCGGCGGGACACCGCCTCGACGAATCGGGGAAACCGCACGCCGCCCTCCTGTCGTCGCCGGCCCGGCACCGGGTTGCCGACGACCCCAGTTCAACCGCCTGACGACCGGCGACGACCTGGAGCCGCCGGTGGGTACCCGCGACCCGGCCGGGCAAACGCGGTCACCGCCCGACAGGCACCGCCGCGCCGGCGTCCGCCGGGGCCGTCAGCTCCTCTGGGCGCGGGAAGTCCCGGGTACGCCAGACCGGCGAGCAGCGGGTGACCAGCGCCGCCCGCCCATGCCCAGCGCCCGAGGTCGCCACCCAGCTCGTGCTGAGAGGGCACGCCCACCAGTTCGCCGCCGCCCGGCCCGGCCTGTGGATCAGCCTCAGCGCCGACGAGGACACGTCCGCACCGCGCTGCACGCCCTGGCCGGGCTGCTACCCGGCTGATCAGCGCAGCCACCCGGCCGTCGCCGCCGCGGGCCCGCTCAGCGCAGCGTGCCGGTCGAGCGCAGGTGCTCGAAGACGAGCTGGTTGGCCGGGGAGACCCGGTGCCGGTCGGCGTAGCCGAGCCAGGCCAGCTCCTCGATCTCGCTCGCCGGCCGCAGCGTGCCCCGGTAGTCGGCGGCGTAACAGGTCATCCGCACCAGCGTCCCGGCGGCGCGCCCGTGCGCCTGCGCGGTGAACGTGCCGGCCGGCACGGCCGACTCCGGCACGATCGCGACACCCAACTCCTCGGCGATCTCCCGGGCCAGGGTCGCCAGGTCGGCCTCGCCCGGCTCCCGCTTCCCGCCCGGCAGGTACCAGACGTCCTTTCCCCGGGACCGGGCGCACAGCACCCGGCCGTCCTCGATCCGGATCCAGGCCACCTTGTCGATCTCACGCACGGCACTCTCCCGGCTCGGCTGCCGCACGAGGTTATCGGACCTGATAGGTAGGCTGCCCGCATGGCCCGCACCACCCACCCCGGCGCCTGCCCGCTGGACTGCCCGGACACCTGCGTCTGGCAGCTCACCGTCGAGGACGGCCGCGCCGTCGCGCTGCGCGGCGACCGCGACCACCCGTTCACCCGGGGCGCCCTCTGCGGCAAGGTCAACCGCTACCTCGACGCGGTCAACGGGCCCGACCGGCTGACCACCCCGTACGTCCGGACCGGGCCGAAGGGCGTCGGGCGGGTCGCCTACCGCCCGGCGAGCTGGGACGAGGCGGTCGAGCGGGTGGCCGCCGGGCTGCGCACCAGCATCGACCGGGACGGCCCGGAATCGGTCCTGCCCTACTACTTCGCCGGCACCATGGGCCATGTGCAGGGCTGGACGATGGGTCCCCGGCTCTTCGCGTACCTGGGCGCGTCGCGGCTGGACACCACCATCTGCACCGGCGCCGCGCGGGCCGCGCAGCGCTCGATCTACGGCGGCTCGGTCGGCTTCGAGCCGGAATCCATCGTGGACGCCCGGCTGATCGTGCTCTGGGGCGCCAACCCGCTCGCCACCAACCTGCACCTGTGGCCGTTCGTGCAGCAGGCCCGGGAGCGCGGCGCACACCTGGTGACCGTCGACCCGCTGCGCACCGACACCGCGGCACGCAGCGACGAGCACGTCGCGCCGCTGCCCGGCACCGACGCGGCCCTGGCGTTGGGGCTGATGCGGCACGTCGTCGACGCCGGCGCGGCGGATCAGCAGTGGCTGGCGGCGCACACCGTCGGCTGGCCGGAGCTGGCGGCCCGGCTCGGCGAGTGGCCGGTGGAGCGGGCGGCCGCCGAGTGCGGCCTGCCGGTCGAGGTGGTACGCCGCCTCGGCGAGCGGATCGCCACCACCCGGCCAACCGCCGTCCGGGTCGGGCTGGGCCTGCAACGGCACCACGGCGCGGGCCAGGCGATCCGGGCGATCTGCGCGCTGCCCCTGGTCACCGGCGACTTCCGGTACCCGGGCGGGGGTGCGCTCGTCTCGACCAGCGGGCACCACCCGATCGACGAGGGACCGGTGATCCGGCCGCCGGACATGCCCGCCCCGCGGGCCAGGTCGGTGAACATGAGCCGGCTCGCCGCCGTGCTCACCGGCGAGGCCGACCCGCCGGTGACGTCCCTGGTGGTGTTCAACGCCAACCCGGCCGCCACCGCCCCCGACCAGACCCGGCTGCTCGCCGGCCTCCGCCGCGCCGACCTGTGCACCGTCGTGCTGGAGCAACGCTGGACGGACACCTGCGACTTCGCCGACGTGGTGCTGCCGGCCACCATGCAGCCCGAGCACCTCGACCTGCACTCCTCCTACGGGCACCACTACACGACGCTCAACCTGCCGGTGACCCGGGCGCCCGGCGAGGCGCTGCCGAACACCGAGATCTTCCGCCGGATCGCCGCCGCGCTCGGGATCGACCATCCCCGGCTGCGGGACAGCGACGAGGACCTGGCCCGGCAACTCCTGCGCGGCACGCCGGTCAGCTTCGAGGAGCTGCGCGCGCGGACGTACGCCCGGACCAGCGGGGTGGCGGTCGGGTCCGCCCCGTACGCCGACGGCGGCTTCCCCACCCCGGACGGGCGGGCCCGGCTGCACGACCCGGCGCTGGCCCGGCACGGGGTGGATCCGGTCGTCGGCTACACCCCGCCGATCGAGGCCGCCGACCTGGCGCTGGCCCGCCGGTTCCCGCTGGTGCTCATCGCCCCGGCCGGCCGGTACCTGATGAACTCCACCTTCGCCTCGCTGCCCTGGCACGCCCGGCGGACCGGGCCGCCCCGGGTGCATCTGCACCCCGACGACGCGGCGGCGCGCGGCCTCGCCGACGGGGACGCGGTGCGGGTGCACAACGACCGGGGGGCGTTCCTGGCGGCGGTCGCCGTGGACGACGCGACGCGGCCCGGGCTGGCCTTCACCTACAAGGCGTACTGGGCGCGGCTGAGCCCGGGGCGGGCCACCGTCAACGCGGTCACCGCGGTCCGCGACGCCGACCTGGGCGGCGCGCCGACCTTCCACGACTGCCGCGTGGAGGTCGAGCCGGTGCCGGCCGAGCTGCTCACGGCGCAGCCGCCCCAGGACGACGAGGCCACGCCGCCGCCCCGTAGTCCGGCCGGGCCCGCGTCACGATCGCCGGAGGCCGTGCCGGCCGGATGAGGCGGCGGATTCCGCTCGGCGGGTACGCCGTCCTTCACGCCGGCCAGCACCCGGTCGGCGTCCCCGGGGCCGCATGGCCCGGACCCTTCCGTCCGCCATGACCCGCCGGATACCAGCGGGGCGGCTCACCCCTCGGCGAGGGCGTCCAGCAGCAGGGCGGCGGTCCAGCTGAACGCCGGCGAGCCCAGCCCCGCCCCGGTGTCCGGGTGGAAGTACTCGTGACAGCCGCTGCGGGCGACCAGCGCCAGCATGGACTCCCGCAGCCCGGCGGCCAGGTCCGGGCGGTGGTGGCTGAGCAGCCCGCGCCACAGCAGCCAGCTGGTGTTCAGCCAGCTCGGGCCGCGCCAGTAGCGCAGCGGCTCGAAGTCCGGCGCGGTGCGGTCGTAGGTGGGCAGCGGGCGATCCATCCGGGCGGCGAGGCCGAACCGGGGCGAGCCCGCCTCGGCGAGCACCGCCTGCACCTGGCGGGCCGGCAGGTCGGGCAGGACGAGCGGCATCAGCCCGAGCACCGTACGGGCCGGGATCAGCCGGTCGGCGCGTACGTCCCGGGGATGGAAGGTGCCGGTGGCCGGGTCGTACAGCCGGTCGACCAGGGCCTCGGTGATCCGGGCCGCTCGTTCCCCGTGCGGCCCCGGGTCGGCGCCGACCACGGTGGCGATCCGGGCCAGCGCGTGCTCGGCCAGCCCGAGCGCCGCGTTGACCAGCGGGCACTCCACCAGGAACGGGTGCCGGCCGAGCAGCCCGTCGTCCCGGTAGCGGCCCTCCCGGTAGGCGTCGACGAGCGCCACGTAGCGCGCGTAGTCGAGGTCCGTGGGGCGGTGCGCCGCGTCGGCGTGCGCGGTGTCGTGCCGGCGGTACGCCCGCATGATGTCGGCCTCGGCGGGCACCGCGGCCAGCGGGGCGTCCCAGGCGGGACTGTTGTCCAGCCCGGACTCCCACGGGTGGACCACGGCGGCCAGCCCGGCGCCACCGACGTCGCGCCGCCCGGTCAGGTAGCGCTGCTGGGCGACCAGCCGCGGGTAGAGCTCACGCAGCGCCCGCACCGACGCCTCGGAGGGGGCACGGCGGTGCACCAGCCAGGCGGCCGGGGCGTGCACCGGCGGCTGGACGATCCCGGAGGTGGCCGCGGCGGGGGCGCCGTCGACGCGGGTGGAGTCCCAGAACTCCGGTCCGGGGAAGTACGAGCCGGCCCGCAGCGCGGGGTTGAAGACGATGTGCGGCACCCGCCCGTCGGCCCACTGCGCGGCGAACAGGGTGCGCAGCTCCCGCCAGGCCCGGTCCGGGCGGAAGTGGGCCAGCCCGACCGCGATGAACGCCGAGTCCCAGCTCCACTGGTGCGGGTAGAGGGTGCGCGACGGCACCGTGTGGTCGTGTTCCCAGTTGGCGTCGAGGGTGGTGATCGCCAGCCGGCGCAGCGCGGCGGCGCGTTCCGCACCGGCCACCCGAGCCGACGGATCCCCCGCACGCAACTCGGCGGGTGTGCCGGCGCTCATGTGGCCACCTCGCTCCGCTCGGCAGCCCCATGAGACTCCCCGGCACTGTGCCCGATGATTCGCTCACTGCGCTCGCTCATGCGGCCACCTCGCTCCGCTCGGCAGCCCCATGAGACTCCCCGGCACTGTGCCCGATGATTCGCTCACTGCGCTCGCTCATGCGGCGGCCTGCCGGGGGCGGGCCTGGGCGAGCACGGCGGCCGCCTGGCGCAGGGCGGCGACGGGCTCGCCGCGCAGCCGGCACTCGACGGCCAGCCAGCCGGCGTAGCCGAGGTCGTCGAGGGTACGCAGCAGCGCCGGCCAGTCCAGGTGGCCGGCGCCGGGCTGGTACCGGTTGGAGTCGCTGACCTGCACGTGCCCCAGGTATGGCGCGGCCGCGCGCAGCGCCGCGGGCACGTCGTCCTCCTCGATGTTCATGTGGAAGGTGTCGGCGACCACGCGCACTGAGGGCAGGCCGACGGCCCGGCACAGGGCGACCGCCTCGTCGAGGCGGTTGACCATGTGGTCCTCGTACCGGTTGAGGGGTTCCAGGAAGAGGGTGACCCCCTCGGCGCGGGCGTGCTCGCCCAGCTCGCCCAGGGCGTCGACGAGCACCTGCCGGTCGCCGTCGGGCGAGCGGGGCGGCTCGAACGGCGGCAGCCGGCGGGAGAACATCCCCCAGGCGGCGGGGGTCATCGCGCCGATCCCGCCGATCTCGGCGATCACCGAGAGCTGGGAGCGGAGGTTGCGCACCGCGTCCCCGGCCCGCTCCGGGTCGAAGTCACCGATGAAGTGGTCCATCTCGACGCAGACGGTGGGCAGCACCACGCCGTCGGCGCGGGCCCGGCGCAGCTCGGGCAGCCGCCGGGCGAACGCCAGCTCGCCGCGGCCGCGCAGCTCGATGCCCTGGTAGCCGAGCGAGACGGCGAGGGCGTACTTGTCGGACAGGCTGGCGCCGGGGAGCAGCTGCTCCTGGCAGGCGAGTGGAATTGCCATCAGAACCTCAGCACGACTTGGAGGACGGCATCGTCACCGCGGTCGAGCAACGCCAGCGCGTCGGCCACCGCGCCCGCGTCGACGACGTGGCTCACCAGCGGCAGCGGGTCGACGCTGCCCTCGGCCACCAGGTCCATGAAGGTGTGGGCGATCCTGGGCCCGGTCCAGCGGCCGGCCGTGCCGGGCGCCGGGGTGGGCCCGGAGACCTGGGCCGCCACCAGCTGGATCCGGTTGTGGTGGAACTCCTCGCCGAGCCCCAGCCCGTGGGCGTACCCCTGGTAGAAGCCGGCGGCCACGACGCGGCCGGCGTGGGTGGTGGCGCGGATGGCCTCGTGCAGCGCCGGGTACGACCCGGACAGCTCGAGGCAGACGTCCGCGCCGCGGCCGTCGGTGGCCGCGTGCAGCACGGCGGCGGCCGAGTCGACGGCGACGTCGACCACCCGGCGGGCGCCGAACGCGGTGGCGTGCGCCAGCCGGGCTGGCACCCGGTCGACCGCGACGACCCGGGCCCCGGACAGGACGGCGAGCCGGGTGCCGAGCAGCCCGATCACCCCCTGCCCGAAGACGCCGACCCAGTCGCCGAGGTGCAGGTCGCCGGCGAGCACGGCGGTCAGCGCGATGGCGCCCGGGCGGGCGAAGACGGCGGCGAGCGGGTCGAGGCCGGGGGCGAGCGGGGTGACCGTGGCGGCGGGCACCACGGCTTCGGCCCGGTGCCCCCAGATGCCCCAGACGAGCTGGCCGGGCCGGCGGTCGGCGACGTCCGGGGCCACCTCGACCACCTCGCCGACCTCCTCGTAGCCGAAGCCGACCACCGGGTACGGGGGCGCGGCCTGCCGGGGCACGAACATGCGGGTGGCGTCGTCCCAGTCCTTGCTGAGCCGGGGGTTGCTGCCCCGGTAGAGGGTCAGCTCGGTGCCGGCGGAGATGCCGGAGTAGCGGGTGCGGACGCGGACCTGGCCGGGGCCGAGCGGGTCCGGGGGGCAGGGCTCCAGGCTGACGCGTCGGGGCCCGGCCAGAGAGACAACCCAGTTGGCCATGGCGTCGCTCCGAGGGAAGTGCCGGCCCCGATTCTAACCGAAAAAATCGGCATATGTGGTTAGATTGATCAATCGATGGGTATTGAAGGCACGCCGTACTCTTTCGAGAGGAGTGCCACCGATGTCATCACCCTCGAGGCGGCTGCTCGCCACCAGTCTGATCCTGGCACTTGCCGGGACCGGGCTGCTGGCCTGCAGCGACGACCAGCAGAAAGACGACAGTTCCCGGCTCACTGTGTGGAGCCTGGAGGACGTGGCCGACCGGGTCAACGCGACCAAGGCGATCATCGCCGACTACACCGCGAAGACCGGGGTCAAGGTGGACCTGGTCACCGTCAACGAGGACCAGTTCCCCTCCCTCATCGCCTCCAGCGCCGCCGCCGGCGACCTGCCCGACGTGGTCGGGTCGCTCCCGCTGGCCGGCGTCCGGACCCTCGCCGGCAACGAACTGCTGCACCCGGACGCCAACGCGGCGATCGTCGACAAGCTGGGTCGGGACACCTTCTCGCCGCGCGCACTGGAGCTGACCGCCGAGGACGGCAAACAGCTCGCCGTCCCCAGCGACGGCTGGGGGCAGCTGCTGATCTACCGCAAGGACCTGTTCGCCGCCGCCGGCCTGCCCACCCCCGACACGTACGAGAAGATCGCCGCCGCGGCGGCGAAGCTGAACACCGGCGGCGTCGCCGGCATCACCGCGGCCACCGCCCCCGGTGACGTGTTCACCCAGCAGACCTTCGAGCACCTGGCCCTGGCCAACAACTGCCAGCTCACCGACGACTCGGGCGCGGTGAAGCTGGACTCCCCGGAATGCGTCGAGGCGTTCCGCTTCTACGGCGAGCTGATGCGCGACCACTCGGTCAAGGGCGCGCAGGACGTGGACACCACCCGGGCCACCTACTTCGCCGGCAAGGCGGCCATGCTGATCTGGTCGCCGTTCATCCTCGACGAGCTGGCCGGGCTGCGCAACGACGCCAAGCCGACCTGCCCGCAGTGCCAGCGGGACCCGGCGTTCCTGGCGAAGAACAGCGGCTTCGTCACCGCGATCAAGGGCCCGAACGGCACGGAGCCGGCCCAATACGGCGAGATCAGCTCGTGGGCCGTGCTCGACGGCGCGGCCGACCCCGCGAAGTCCTTCGTGGAGTACATGCTCTCCGACGGCTACCCGCGCTGGTTCGGGATGTCCCCCGAGGGCCGCTTCCCCGTCCGCAAGGGCACCGGCGACGACAAGGAGAAGTTCCTCACCGCCTGGAACACCAGCCAGGCCGGCGTGGACACCAAGCAGCCACTGGCGCAGGTGTACGGCGAGGACGTGCTGGCCACCCTGCGCCGCAGCCCGGACACCTTCCAGCGCTGGGGGCTCACCCAGGGCCAGGGCAAGCTGGTCGGGGCGATCCTCGGTGAGCTACCCGTGCCGAAGGCCCTCGCCGACGTGATCGCCGGGAAGTCCGACCCGGCCGGCGCCGCCAGGCGGGCGAAGAAGGACGTCGAGGCGATCAAGGCGGGCGTCAATTGACCACCACCGCACCGCAGGCCGGCCGCTCCCCCACCCGGGACCGGCCCCGCCCCGGCCGACGCCCGCTCACCCTGCGCCGCCGCGAGTCCCGCGCCGGGCTCGCGCTGGTCACCCCGACGCTGCTCGTCGTGGTGGCGGTGATCGGCATCCCCATCGTCTGGACGATCGTCCTGGCCTTCCAGCGGGTACGCCTCGCCACCCTGCGCAAGACCGGCCTGTTCGGCGAGCTGACGCTGAACAACTTCGACCGGGTGCTGCACACCCCCGGCTTCGCCGGGACGCTCTGGACCACGCTGGTCTACAGCGTCGGCGGCACCGCCGGGTCGATCCTGGTCGGGCTCGTCGCGGCCCTGGTGGTCCGCCGCCCGTTCCGGGGCCGCACCGTGGTCCGGGCGTCCATGCTGCTGCCGTACGTGGCGCCGGTGGTCGCGATGACCTTCGTCTGGCAGGTGATGCTCGACCCACAGCTCGGCATCGTCAACGACTGGGGACGGCGGTTCCTCGGCTGGGACACGCCGATCCCGTTCCTCTCCCAGGACTCCACCGCGCTCTGGACGGTCATCGCGTTCGAGGCGTGGCGGTACTTCCCGTTCGCCTTCCTGTTCCTGCTGGCCCGGCTGCAGGCCGTACCCGGTGAGCTGGAGGAGGCGGCCCGGGTCGACGGGGCCACCCCGACCCAGCGGTTCCGGCACATCCTGCTGCCGCAGCTGATGCCGGTGATCGCGCTGCTGGGGGTGCTGCGGTTCATCATGACGTTCAACAAGTTCGACGACGTCTACCTGCTCACCGGCGGCTCGGCCGGCACCGAGGTGGTCAGCGTTCGGGTCTACCAGTTCCTCACCGCACGTACCGACATCGGCGCGGCGGCGGCGCAGGCCGTCGTGCTGGCCGTGGTGCTGATCGTCTTCGTCGCGATCTACCTGCGCTTCTTCGCCCGGCGAGGGGAGCCGTGATGGACCGGGACCGGATCGAGACGGTCAGCCTGCGCTGGCTGCGCCGGCTGGTGATCGCCGGCTTCCTGCTGGTCACCCTGCTGCCGTTCTGGTACATGCTGGTGCTCTCGGTACGCCCCATCGAGCGCCTGCTGCTCGACCCGGGCTCGCTGCTGGTGCCGGCCGGCGA
Source organism: Micromonospora sp. NPDC006431 (assembly GCF_042870725.1). Taxonomy (NCBI): domain Bacteria; kingdom Bacillati; phylum Actinomycetota; class Actinomycetes; order Micromonosporales; family Micromonosporaceae; genus Micromonospora; species Micromonospora sp. NPDC006431. The sequence continues at coordinate 12,004 of NZ_JBIAHQ010000033.1, read as the reverse complement.
GCTGACCGTCGCCACGTACGTCGAGGTGCTCAAGGCCACCGAGGACGGCGGGCAGGGCTTCCTCACCTTCATCCGCAACAGCGGCCTCGTCGCGCTGGCCGCCACGGCGCTCACCCTGCTGGTCGCCATCCCCGGCGCGTACGCGGTGGCCCGGCTGCGGTTCTTCGGCCGGCGGCAGGTCCACGCGCTCTTCCTCGCGGTGTACCTGTTCCCGTCGATCGTCATCGCGATCCCGCTCTTCGTGGTCTTCACCCGGGCCGGGCTGCGCGGGTCGCTGGTCGGGCTGGTGCTGGTCTACCTCTCCCAGACGCTGCCGGTCTCGGTCTACATGCTCAAAAACTACTTCGAGACCATCCCGGTCAGCCTGGAGGAGTCCGCCGCGATCGACGGCGCCGGTCGGCTCGGCGTCATCCGCCGGGTCAGCCTCCCCCTGGCCGCGCCGTCGGTCATGGCGGTCGCCCTGTACGACTTCATGATCGCCTGGAACGAGTTCCTGTTCGCGCTGCTGTTCCTCGTCGACCGGCCGAACCGGTGGACCGTGTCGCTGGGCCTGTCGCTGCTCTCCGACGGGGTCGAGGTCCCGAAGACCGTGCTGATGGCCGGGTCGGTGATCCTCACCCTGCCCATCGTGGTGCTCTTCTTCGCCAGCGAGCGGCTGCTCACCGAGGGGCTCACCAGCGGCGCCGAGAAGGGCTGACCGCCCCGCCGCCGGGCGCCCGGATTTCACCCCCGCGCCTGGCGGCACCGCCCTTCCCGCCCGGATCATCCGATTCTCGGCCTGTTCCCGGAAAGCGCTGGCCAGCCGGGCGATAGTGGCCACGCTCTCGGTGAACCTGTGCCCTGCCGGGGCCGCTCACGAGATCAGTTACCGTGGCGGCATGGGCAAGCCGACCCGCTGGGTGACCGACACCCAGCCCGGACACTCGCAGTGGTACATCGACCGGTTCCGCCGGCTCACGGCCGAAGGAGCGGACCTGGCCGGTGAGGCGCGGCTGCTGGACGCGCTGGTCCCGCCGCACGCCCGCATCCTGGACGCCGGCAGCGGCACCGGCCGGGTCGGCGCCGCACTCGCCGCCCGCGGCCACCGCGTCGTCGGGGTGGACGCCGACCCGGCGCTGATCGAGGCGGCACAGGCCGACTACCCCGGGCCGCGCTGGCTGGTCGGCGACCTCGCCGAGCTGGACCTGGCCGCGCAGGGCGAGCCGGAGCCGTTCGACGCCGCCCTATGTGCGGGCAACGTGATGACGTTCGTCGCGCCCGGCACCGAGCGGGCGGTGCTGAGCCGGATCGCGGCGCACGTCCACCCGGACGGGCTCGTGGTGGTCGGCTTCGGCACCGACCGCGGCTATCCGCTCGCCGACTTCGACGACGACGCGGTGGCGGCCGGGCTCCGGCTGGAGCACCGCTTCGCCACCTGGGACCTGCGCCGGTGGCAGGAGGACGCCGACTTCGCGGTCACCGTCCTGCGCAAACCGGCCGCCTGACCCGCGGCGGCCGACCTCGCCACCGGCACGCGCGACTCGCGAGAGCGACGCGACTTCGGCGACCTTGCGGCTTCCGGCCTGCCATGATGCCGCAAGCTCACCGAGCCGGTGTGGATCTTGGAGGCGGGTGCCGCAGCGCGGGCGAAAGGCCGCTCAGGCCGGGGCGGCGACCGTGCGGGCGGCGGCCGGGTCGAGCGGGCTGCCGGCCGGCACCAGGCTGACCAGGCTGGCGGGCAGCCGGACCGGGCGGACGCCGGCGTAGCCGAGCATGCCGAGCACGTCCGCGCCGGTGAGCGCGTACCGCCGGCCGAGGTCGGTGACCACGTTGACCGCGCCGCCGGTGGCACCGGGCCCGGCGACGGACTCGACCACGGCACCCCGCCCCGGTTCGACCACCAGGTGGTCGACGAGGCCGCCACGCCCGGTCGGCGTACCCGGGGCGGCGGAGAGGTCCGGCGGGGTGGCGCCCACCCGGACGTCGCGTACGCCGGTGTCGTCGCCGACCCGGGCGCAGAGCGCCCCGCCGTCCGCGGTGGCCAGCCGGGGCGGCACGGCCGGCGGGGCGGTGGGCCCGGCGGGCACCCGGTCGCGGAGCTTGGGCAGGGCGGCGAAGCGGCCGAGAGTGATCGGCTTCGGGTCGCCCTGACCGGTGCGGGCGAGCAGCAGGGCGGCCTGGAGCTCGGTGACCCCGGCCAGCCCGTCCCGCTCGGCCACCGCGTACTGCCGGCCGCCGCCGGAGTTGCGGACCAGGTAGACGTCACCGACGGTGGCGCCGGCGACCCGGTCGGAGGGCGCACCGAGGCCGGGTACCGGGGGCGGGGCCAGGTCGGCGCCGGCCGGCACGGCGTGCAGCAGCGCCGGGGCCACCGGCACGGCCCGTTCCCGGGTCGCGGCCAGCGCGGCCAGCACCCGGTCGGTGTCGCGGAGCAGGTAGCGCCGGTCGTGCCAGAGCAGGTGCAGGGTGCCGTCCGGGTGGCGCAGCAGCAGCCCCTGCTCGCCGAGGGGCCGGCCGCCGGTGGCGTCCCGCCCGACCAGCAGCGCCGACCGCGCCCCGGTACGCCCCGCCTCGGTCGCGCTGACCGAGCAGACGGTCCACGCTCCGGTGACGAGCCGCCCCGGGGCGGGCAGCGAGTCCGGGGCGTCGGCGATGCCGAGCGGCAGGCCGCGCGGCACCCCGTCGATGGTGCGGCGGGAGACCAGCACGGTCTTCGGCCGCTCCGCCCCGATGATCAGCAGCGCGGAGGCGTAGTTGAGCACCGGGTGGAGCTTCTCCTCGCGGTAGACGAACCGCGCGCCGGACTCCTTCTCCACGATCACCGCAGTCGGGTCGCGCCAGGAACTGCCGCCGCCGGCGAAGAGGCCGTACAGGGCGACGCCGCCGAGCGCGATCACGGCGACCAGCACGCTGGCCAGGCCGGCGCCGGCCAACCGCCGGAACGGCGACTGCGCCGGGTCGGTCTCCCGCATCACCAGTGCGGCGACCGCCCGCTGGACGGTGAACTGGTACGAGTGGAGCTGGTCCTGCCGCGACGGCATCGGGTCCCTTCCGGTGGATCGTCGGGGCCACAGGATAAGCGCTGCGTCGATCTATCGTTGACCCTCCGTGTCAGCGGCCCGCGGCCGGTCCGAGAGCGGGCCGGTGCGGATCTGGCCGAGACCCCGATCAGTGGCACACGGGTACCCCCCGGGGTATGTTGGGGTACGGGAGGTAACGCCATGAAGCTTCAGCCCGAGATGACCAGTGAGGCGCTGACCCGGCTCAAGCGGGCCCGGGGCCAACTCAACGCCGTCATCGAGATGATGGAGAACGGCGAGGACTGCCGGGCGGCGTTGACCCAGCTCGCCGCCGTGTCCAAGGCGATCGACCGGGCCGGCTTCAAGATCATCGCCTCCGGGATGCGGCACTGCAGCACCGCCCGCGACCGGGGCGAGCAGCCGGAGATGACCGAGGAGGAGCTGGAGAAGCTCTTCCTCGCCCTGGCCTGACAAAAGAATTCGACGCCCACACCGCCTGAGCGCGGCGTGGGCGGGTAATTGCGCCCGTAACCCGGGCCGAAGTCTGTCTCCCATATACCCCCCCGGGTATAGAAGAACAGGGAAGGAGAACGGCAAATGGCAGTCGAGGTGTCCGTCGTGGCGACGTCCTCGCTCGGCGACCGCAGCTACCTGGCCTCCGACGGACGGGTCGCGATCGCGGTCGACCCGCAACGGGACATTGACCGGATCCTGTACCTGGCCGGGGCGAAGGGGGTGCGGATCACTCACGTGGTGGAAACGCACATCCACAACGACTACGTCTCCGGCGGGCTCGAACTGGCCCGGTTGACCGGCGCCCGCTATCTGGTGGCCGCGGCCGACGAGGTCGGCTTCGACCGGGTGCCGGTCTCCGACGGCGACGTGGTGCCCATCTCGGACGCCCTGCGCCTCCGGGTGGTGGCCACCCCGGGTCACACCTTCCACCACCTGTCGTACGTTCTCGACGAGGTCACCGACGGCGGTTGGCAGCCGGCGGGAGTTTTCACCGGTGGTTCCCTGCTGTTCGGCACGACCGGGCGCACCGACCTGCTCGGCCCGGAGCACGCCCACGAGCTGGCCCACCACCAGCACACCTCGGCGAAGCGGCTGGCCGACCTGCTGCCCGACGGCGCCCAGGTGTGGCCCACGCACGGCTTCGGCAGCTTCTGCTCGGCCGCCCAGGCCGACGCCCCCGACTCGACCATTGGCCGGGAGAAGCAGGCGAACCCGGTGCTGCGGCTCGCCGCGGACCAGTTCGTGACCGAGACCCTGGCCGGGCTCGATGCCTACCCGGCGTACTACGCCCACATGGGGGTGGCCAACCTCGCCGGGCCGGCCCCGGTGGACCTCACCCCGGTGACCCGGGCCGACCCGGCGCAGTTGCGCGAGCGGATCGCCGCCGGCCAGTGGGTGGTGGACCTGCGGCACCGCAAGGCGTACGCCGCCTCGCACCTGGCCGGCACGGTCAGCCTCGGGCTGGACGGGCCGATGTCGACCTGGCTCGGCTGGCTGATCGACTGGGGAGTGCCGATCACGCTGCTCGCGGAGACGCCGGAGCAGGTCGCCGACGCCCAGCGCGAGTTGGTCCGGATCGGCATCGACCGGCCCGCCGCCCAGGCCACCGGCACGGCCGAGCAGTGGGCGGCCACGCCCGACCAGCTCCGGGAGCTGCGGATGGCCGACTTCTCGGCGTTGGCCGCGGCCCACGCGGGCAACGCGCCCGCCGGCCTGCCCGCGCCGGACGTGGTCCTCGACGTGCGGATGACCTACGAGTGGCGCGCCGGCCACGTCGACGGCGCGGTGCACATCCCGCTGCCCGACCTGCCCCGGCGGCTCACCGACATACCGGCCGGCGTCGTCTGGGTGCACTGCGGCTCCGGCTACCGCGCCACCGCCGCGGCGTCGCTGCTGGCGAACGCCGGCCGCGAGGTCGTCGTGATCGACGACAGGTTCGACCGGGCCGCTGAGGCCGGCGTGGCCATGGCCGGCAACGCCTGATCCGTACCCGAATCCGGCCGGCGCGTCCTGGCGCCGGCCGGTGCCCCACGCTGCCGCCAAACCAGGACGATTCGCCCCAGAACGAGGAGAGATGAGCGCTTCCGAGCCCACCCGCCCGGCCACCCTGGACGCCGCCGCGCTGCGCGAGCTGATCGACTCTGGGCGGTCCCCCCGCCTGCTCGACGTACGCACCCCGGCTGCCGGCGCTCCGCGTCGTCCTCGACGGGATCGTGGTCGGGCTGGTCACCGGCCTGGTCGGCGCCGGCGGCGGCTTCCTGGTGGTGCCCGCCCTGGCCCTTCTCGGCGGGCTGCCGATGCCGGCGGCGGTCGGCACCTCGCTGGTGGTCATTGCCATGAAGTCCTTCGCCGGCCTCGCCGGCTACCTCTCCAGCGTGCACATCAACTGGGGTCTGGCGCTCGCGGTGACCGCCGCGGCCGTGATTGGCAGCTTCCTCGGCGGCCGGCTCGCCGGGCGCGTCCCGGCCGACCTGCTCCGCAAGTCGTTCGGCTGGTTCGTTGTGGTGATGGGCGTCTTCGTGCTCGCCCAGCAGCTCCCGGCGAAGCTGGGACCGGCGGTGGCCGCGATCGGGGCGCTCGCACTGGCCGGTACGGTCACCGTGGCGGCGGGGCGACGCCGCCGAAGGAGGAAACCCAGTGGACAGCAACGGCTGGGATGCGCGCTACGCGAGCAGTCCGGATCTGGTGTGGGGCGTTGAACCGAACCGGTTCGTCGTCGAGTCGGTCGACGGGCTCACCCCCGGCAGCGCGCTCGACCTGGCGGCCGGCGAGGGACGCAACGCGGCCTGGCTGGCCGAGCGCGGCTGGCGGGTAACCGCGGTGGACTTCTCCCCGGTGGGCGTCGAGCGGGGTCGCGAGCTGGCCGCCCGCCGGGGCGTACCGGTGGAGTGGCGGGTCGCGGACGTGACCGCGTACCGGCCGGTGCCCGGCAGCTACGACCTAGTCCTGATCAGCTACCTGCACCTGCCCGCCGAGGACCTGGCGCGGGTGCTCGACGCGGCGCGACAGTCGCTGTGTCCCGGCGGCACTCTGGTCGTGATCGGCCATGACCGGGCCAACCTCAGCGGCGGCACAGGCGGCCCACAGGACCCGGCCATCCTGCTCACCCCGGAGGCGGTGGTCGACGGGCTGGCCGGGCTGCGGATCCAGCGGGCCGAGACCGCCCGCCGTCCGGTGCCCACCGGCGACGGCGGCAGCGTCGACGCCCTCGACACGGTCGTCGTGGCGACCCGACCCGACGCCTGATCCGCACCGCCAGCCCCGGGGACTAGCGTCGGGTCATGGACGCCGACCGGCCGCCGATCCGGCCCGCCCTACCCGATCAGGTCCGCCCGGCGGGCGGCGCCCCGGCCGAGGCTGGGACGACCGACGGCCCGTGCCGGGCGGCCCGGCGCCGACGGAAGCCGGCACGACCGGTGCCCCCTCGGAGGCCCGGCCGGGCGACGCCCGACCGGCGTCCTGGCGGCGACCACGTCTCGTCGTGGACGCGGTGGCGCTGCTGGCGGCCGTGTTCGACGGGCTGGGCTTGATCGGCGTCGCCTGCGGTGGCTGGATGGCCGTGGACGCGCGGAACAGCCCCGAGGGCATGGCCGGGCTGGCCGCGTACGTCATGCTCATGCTCTCCGGCATGGTGGCCGTGGGGGCCACCACCGTCACGGCGGTCGGCCTGTACGCGCGCGGGTCGAACCGTGTCGCGACCGCCCTCGGCGCGCTCGCGATCGCCGGCGTGGTCGGGCTCTTCCTCCTTCGGTTGACGGCGTGAGGGCGGCGTTCTCCGGGTTCACGGGCGCAGGATCAGGCGGATCGGGTTGCCCTGCTTCTCCTGGACCCGGCGGACCGCCTGCGGCGCGTCGGCCAGGGACAGCACGTCGCTGACCGACGCGGACAGGTCGAGCCGGCCCAGCCCGGTGAGGGTCACCAACTGCCCGACGTGCTCGGCCTCGGAGCCGTAGTGGCCGAGCACCGCCTGCCGGTTGTAGGTGAACCGGCTGTCCGACGGGATGCTGATCGGCTGGTTGGCGATGCCGGCGAGCACGAGCCGGCCGTGCCGGCCGAGCACGGTCAGGGCCTGTTCGCGGACCGCGGGGACGCCGGCGAAGTCGAAGGCGACGTCGAGCCCCCGGGTGCCGACCAGCTCCAGCATGGCGTCCTTGAAGCCGCCGTCCTTCGGGTCGAGGGCCAGGTCCGCGCCGAGGGCGAGCGCCCGGTCCCGGGCCGCCGGCAGCGGGTCCACGGCGATCACCGGGGCCGCGCCGACCAGCAGCAGCAGCTGCACCGCGTGCGCGCCGAGACCACCGACGCCCCACACCGCGGTCGCTTCCGCCGGTCGGACCCGCCCGGTGTCGGTGATCGCGGCCCAGGGCGTGGATACCGCGTCCGGGATGATGCAGGCCTGCTCGAACGGGAGCAGGTCCGGGACGGGGACCAGGGTGTCCTCGCGGGCCAGGGCGTACTCGGCCCAGCCTCCGTCGTAGTCCACGCCGCGGGTGAGCACCAGGCCGAAGCGGTCCCGCTCCCCCGCCTGGAGCAGCACCCGCTGGCCCGGCTCCCAGCCCCGCACCCCCTCACCGAGCGCGTCCACGGTGCCCGCGACCTCGTGGCCGAGGGTCACCACGTCGCCGGGCAGGTCCAGCGGGCTGAGGGTGCCGTCGATCAGGTGCACGTCCGACAGGCACACCCCGGCGGCGGCGACCCGGATCCGGACCTCGCCGCGTCCCGGCTCGGGCACCGGGACCCGCTCCATCCGCAGCGCCCGCTCAGTCAGGTGCAGCCGTCCGGCCAGCATGTCCGCCACGCTCGCTCCTTCCTCCGCCGTCCTCGCTCCCGACGGCTCCAGGTCGCTGCGCGGCAGCGGACCGGTATCCGGTCCGGAGCGCCGTCTGGCGGCGCGGAGGCCGCGTCCTGGCCGCCAGCCGAGCTGGAGTCGTCGTGGGCGTACCCGGGGTGGCCCGGGCGATGCCCCCGGCGGCGGAAAAAGGGGGTCCGAGCCCGGTGGACGGCCGGGCCGGGCCCGGACGGGCCGGTAACATCCGCCTCACGGAACCGGCGGAGAGGACCACCCCCGTGGGCGCGCGATTCGAAGAACTGGCCTGGCGGGAGACGCCGATCGGTGAGTTGAGCCTGCGCCGGCGCCGCGAGCCGTCGCTCGACGTCGACGTGTACGAGGTGAAACTCGACGACGAGTACCTGATGTCCAGCCTGTTTCCGGTCGCGGAGATCGAACTCGCCCGGCTCGGGCTGGCCACGCTGGCCGGGGACGCTCTGGACGTGGTGGTGGGCGGCCTCGGGCTCGGCTACACCGCGCGGACCGCGCTGGAGGACCCGCGGGTCCGGTCGCTGCTGGTGGTCGAGGCGATCGAGGACGTGATCGACTGGCATCGGCAGGACCTGCTGCCGTTCGCCGCCGGGCTGGCCGCCGATCCGCGTACCCGGTTCGTCCGGGCGGACTTTTTCGCGGCGGTGGCCAGCGGGGTCGGCTTCGACCCGGAGTCGCCGGGTCGGCGGTTCCACGCGGTGCTGCTCGACGTGGACCACTCGCCGCGTCAGGTGCTGCACCCCAGTCACGCCGGCTTCTATACGGTGGACGGGCTGCGCCGGCTCGCCGCGCTGCTGCACCGCGACGGGGTCTTCGCGCTGTGGTCGAACGACCCGCCGGACCCGGCGTTCCAGCGGGTGCTCACCGCGGTGTTTCCGACCTCGGTGGCGCACGTCGTCCGTTTCCCCAACCCGCTGCAGCGTCGGGAGTCCGCGAACACCGTCTACGTGGCCCGGCACTGACCGGCCCCCGGTCGTGCGGGCAGCTCCCGGCACGCCGGAAGCCGTCCGCGGTGGGGGATCTCAGGCGAGCACCAGCGCGGGGTTCGCCCGCAGCGCGGCGACCACGGGGGCCGGCGCGGTTTTCGGCGACCCGGCGGCGTACGGGGGCTGCGGGTCGTACTCGATGCCGAGCTGGAGGGCCTGGGCGACCTCGTCGCCGGCGATCCGGCCGGCCAGGGTGAGCGCCATGTCGACGCCGGCCGAGACGCCGGCCGCGGTGACGTACTTGCCGTCGACGACCACCCGCTCGGCGGTCGGCTCGGCGCCAGGGGCTCTTCACCAAGGTGATCGCCGGTTGGCGTCCGGAGAGCTACCTGCCGCTGGTGTCGCCGGAGACCGACGAGGCAGCCCCGCCGGCGTAGGACGCTGGCGGGTCGGTGGTGGCCGGCGCAGCGCGCCCGGCCACCACCGATGACGAGGAGACGGCGAATCGCCGCGGCCGCCCGCGGCAGCGCGACGCTCTCATCGCCTTCCGTAGTGCTCGGCGATGGTGGTGAACGCGGCTTTGGGTTCCCACGGCAGGTCCGGGTAGGTGTCTCCGTGGCGGTCGTCGAAGACCTTGACGATGCCGTAGCTGGCCAGGTCCAGGTCGTCGCGGGGATCGCCGTCGGGGCGGTGCGGGTGGTCGTAGAGCGCGAAGAGGAACACGAAGGCGGTGTCGACGCCCTCGGCGTCGAAGACCTCCAGCAGCTCGCGTAGGTAGGCCGCCTGGCCGGCCTCGTCGCGGACGTACTTCCCGTTGAGTCGGACCGGGCCGGTGTCCTGGTCGTACTCGACGATCTCCAGTCCTTGCGCGCCCCGGTCGCCCGCGCCCTGGTAGGTGGCCGAGCCGAATTCGGTGATCGCGACCGGCTTTCCTTGAAGTGCCGGGCTGCGCATGCCCTCGGCGACCATCTCGGCGAACGTGTCGGCGGTCGCGGCCGACCGGTAGACGTCCATGGACACGATGTCGAAGGGCGTCCAGTCGACGCGGTCAATTGGCACCGAGGCGTAGGTGAGTTTGCCACCGAACCGCTCGCGGACCAGGGCTACGGCTTTGCCGAGGAAGTCGTTGACCCGGGCGCCGGCCTCGGCAATCAGGTCGCGCACGCGGTGCGGCTGGCTCAGCAGCCCGATCCGTTCCTCGGTGGTGTCGCCGGGCAGGAATCCCGGGTTCATCAGGCTCAGCTCGGCGCCGGTGACGAACACGACCTCAGCGCCGCGCCGCCGCAGCCGCTCCGCCCGCTCGGCGCAGTCGGCGAACAGCGACAGCATCTCGTCGGCAGTCATCTCGAGCGGATACGGCGAGAACCAGACCTCCAGGCCCAGGTCGACGGCGAAGGTCGCGGCGGTCTCGATCCGCTCGGGATCGCCGCCGGTCACGCGGACGGCAGTGCAGTGCAGATCGTCCCGGATGATGCGTAGTTCGCGTTCGACCAGCTCCGGCTCGAAGCGTTGGCGGGAGTTCACGCCATGGCGGACGAATCCGGTGTCGTAGGTGATGCCTCTGGCACGCACGCGTGGGTCCCTTCCGCGTCTTTGTAAGGTACTGGCAGTACCGTATTTTGACTGAGGTCGCACGTCAAGTGGATGCTTGGAAGGAACGAGAAGTACCGATCGCAAGGAAGATCATGCCGGACGACCCGATGACGCAGACCCGTGCTGGACAGACCCGACGACGGGGCGCGGCACTGGAGGAGGCGATCCTGCGCGCCGCGGCCGATGAACTCACCGAGTCCGGGTACGCGGGGCTGTCCATGGACCGGGTCGCCAAGCGGGCAGGCACCAACAAGAACGCGATCTACCGCCGCTGGCCAGACCGCCTCACTCTCGGCATCGCCGCCTACAAGCAGTTGGCCACGACGATCCAAGCCCCCGACACCGGTGAGCTGCGCGAGGATGCCCTGGAACTGCTGCGCCGAGCCAATCGGCACTGGAGCTCGCCGCTCGGCACCATCCTGCGGGAACTGCTGGCGGCGGCCGGCAGCGCGAAGAACCTCGCGGCGCAACTACCGGAGCAATCCACCGACGGGATGACCGCCATGTGGCTGACGATCCTGGGACGCGCCGTCGCCCGCGGGGAAGCCTCCCCTGAATCCCTCCACCCCCGGGTCGCCACCGTGGCGATCGTCCTGCTCCGGAACGAGTTCGTCACGCGAGGCGTGCCCACCGCACCCGACGAGGTCCTCATCGACATCGTCGACGAGGTATACCTGCCACTCGTGCGGAAACGCGCCACGGCATAGCCCGCGCCCGTTCCGGCATCGATCAGCTACACCAGGCCGGACAGGTACTCCCTCCGTCGCTGCGGTTCGAACTTTTCGATCGCGTACCGCAGCATGACCCGTGGCATGCCCCGGTAACGGCGGGCCAGGAACTCCTCCTCCGCCGCCCGGTCCCGGTTGCCCACCTCGCGCAGCATCCAGCCCACCGCCTTGTGGACGAGGTCGTGTGGGTCGCGCAGGAGCCGGTCGCAGAGCCGGAAGGTCCAGTGGAAGTCGCCGGCTTTGATGAAGGCGAGAGTTGCCATGATGGCGATCCGCCGATCCCACACCAGGCGCGACTCGGCCAGCCGATCCAGCACGCTCCGGTCCTTGTCGATCAGCCAGGGGCCGACGATGTACGGCGCGGACGAGTCCACCAGGTCCCAGTTGTTGATGCGGCCGGTGTTGGCCAGGACGATGCTGAAGATCTCGCCCCGTTCGGCCTCGTCCCCCCTGGCGAACTTGCGCACCAGGATGAGGAGCGACGTCAGCCTCTCCTCATGCACGCCGCTCGTCAGCAGCACCGCCGTTTCGGCCAGAGAGAGGTCCCGCCAATAGCGGCCAGCCACCTTGCGCTGTTCCGGCACGGAGACGCCGATGGCCCGGTCGCCCTCGCCATAGCCGCCCGGAACCATCTGCAGATACCGGCTCACTCCCTCGACCCGATCCGGGTCGGCGAGGCTGGCAAGGTCGTGACGGACGTCGTCGATCGTGGCCATCACTGTGCAACCTATCGCGACCAGCGCGTCCGGCCCCATCCCTGAGCAGGAGACGGCCCATGGGCGCGACCGCCGAACGGCGCTGGGCCCGCGACCAGCCGATCGCGGGCTAGGCCCAACGCCGTTCAGTTAGGGCGGTGGCTGGTTCGTCAAGGGTCGTCGGTGATGACGTCGATTCTGGTGGTGGCCTTGTAGGTGCGGCGGTCGATGT
>NZ_JBIAHQ010000032.1:0-54101 GCF_042870725.1 Micromonospora sp. NPDC006431 | reverse complement strand
GGGGGGGGGGGGGTGTTGTTGTTCTGGGCCCGCGGGCCGGGGGGGGGGGGCGGGGGGGGGGCCCCCTTTGGGGGGGGGGGGGGGGGGAGGGGGGGGGGGGGGGGGGGGCCCGGGGGGGGGGCCCCCCCGCCACCGGTCACTTCAGTTCCAGTACGGACATGACGTTGCCGGCGGGGTCGGTGAACCAGGCGATCGCGGGCCCGTTCCCCCGGACGATCCCCTGCTCGTCCTGGGGCATCCCGGGGTAGCGCGCGAATTGCACCCCGCGGGCGGTCAACTCGGCGACGGCCCGATCGATGTCGTCCACTGGGAAGTTGAGCACGGTGTAGGTGGCCGGGGTGTGGTCGTCCTTGGGGTAGACCAGGATGTCCCGGTCCCCGGCGAGGTGCAGCGTCAGCAGTCCGCCCATCGCGTCGTCCCGCGACACCCGCAGGCCGAGCGTGTCGGCGTAGAACGCCATCGCCCGATCGGTGTCGTCCACCGAGAAGCCGCTGAAGGCCCTCGTGTCCCTGAACATGATCGTCTCCCTCTTCCGGTCGTGCTCCGTCTGCAAGGCGGTGCCGGAGCGGCGAAGCCCGTCACTGCGTCACAGTAGGCCCGCCGTCCGACGTGCGCCGGTGACACGGCGGGCCGTGGGGCGCGGAACGACCGGGACCGTGGTTCCGCTCAGTCCGCCGCGACCGGCTCGGTCGGGATCGCGACGTGCAGCCGCAGTTGGGGGACGAGCATGTCGTCCACGTCCAGGGCGCGGGCCGCGCCGTCCGGCTCCCAGCCGGTGGAGGCGAGGAACTTCCGGGTCGCCGCGTCCCCGTCGAAGGTCCAGGCCACCGCCCGGGTGAAGCCGTCAGACCGCCACCCGTCGACGGTGGCGGCGAGCAGCCGGCTGCCGTGCCCGCGCCGGCCCCAGCGCGGCTCGACCAGCAGGTCGGTCACCGCCGCCACGCCGTCGCCGAGCGCCTCGGCCGGCTCGCCCGGGGCGAGCGCCTCGGTGTCGGCCGGACCGGAAGCGGCGAACCCCACCAGATACGATTGCTCGGCCTGTTCGACGGCGACCAGCACGCGATGCGCGCCCGAGGGCGGCTCCTGCACCGCCGCGCTCCACCGCCGGGCGAGGTACGCCTCGTCCAGGTTGTCGAGCACGTGCCGGGGCAGGATCCGGCGGTACGCGACCCGCCAGGTCGCGAGCTGGATGCGTGCGATCTCGCCGGCGTCCTCTGGACGCGCGGGGCGGACGTACCCGAGAGCCATGGCACGTGAGCCTACGCAGGGCGAGGGAGGCGACGGTGGCGCAGGGTGCCAGGCGGACGATCGTGCAGGTCGTCGCCGTGGTGGTGCTCGCCGTCGCGGTGACCGCCTTCCTGAGGGAGGCGGCCGTGCGACACGGCTTCTTCGACCTCAACGTCTACTGGGGTGCGCTGAACTACTGGGTGCACGACGGCGGGCAGATCTATGACTTCCTCCGGGCCAAGACCCAGTACGGCTTCACCTATCCGCCGTTCGCCGCCCTGGTGATGCTGCCGATGGCGTACCTGCCGTGGCACGCGGCGATCACGGTCAGCGTGGCCGCCACCGTGGTGGTCAGCACCGTGGTCGTCTGGTGGCTGGTCGACCCGATCGCCCGCCGCGCCGGGTGGACCCGCTGGTTCGCGCTCGCGGTCGCGCTCTGCCTGGCCGCCGCGTTCGAGCCGATGCGCGAGACGGTCAACTTCGGCCAGGTCAACATGCTGCTGCTTTTCCTGGTGGCGGTGGACCTGCTGCGGCTGCTCCCGGCCGGCAGCCGGTGGGCCGGGGCGGGCATCGGCCTGGCCACCGCGATCAAGCTGACCCCGGGCATCTTCATCGTCTACCTGCTGATCACCGGGCGCTGGCGGGCCGCGTTCACCGCGATGGGCGCGGCGACCGGCGCCACCCTGCTGGCCGGCGCGCTCTTCCCGGACGCCTCCCGCGAGTTCTGGACCGAGGCGCTGTGGAACACCGACCGGGTGGGCGAACTGGCCTTCGTCTCGAACCAGTCGCTGCGCGGGGTGGTGGCCCGGCTGAACCCGGAGCACCCGAGCACTCTCGCCTGGCTGGTGCTGGTGCTCGCCACCCTCGCGGTCTGGGGCTGGCGCTCCCGGGCCGCGGTGACCGCCGGCGACGAGGCCACCGGCCTGGCCCTGACCGGCGCGGTGATGTGCCTGGTCAGCCCGGTCACCTGGGTGCACCACCTGGTCTGGCTGCTGCCGGCGCTGATCCTGCTGGTCGACAACGGCATGGCGGCGCCCGCGCGCAGCCACTGGCGCCGCCTCCTGCTAGCCGCCGCGGCCATCGGGTACGCCTTCCTGATCAGCCGGATCGTGTGGCGGTTCGAGGAGGACTTCAGCGGCGTGACCGGCTTCCTCGGCAGCAACACGTACGTCTGGATCAGCCTGGCGCTGCTGCTCGGCCTGCCGATCCGGCGCGGGGCCGCGTCGACCGGCGGTGGGCCCGCCGACCGGGGCGGGCCGCCCGGGTCACTGATCGAGTCGGGCGGTGTAGCGCGCCTCCCGAAGCAGGGCCGGGTCACGCCCGCCGGAGAGCGGCAGCCGGTAGACGGACTCGACGCCGTCCAGTGACAGCCCGGCCCGCTCGTAGAAGCGCCGCGCCCGGACGTTGTCGGTGAGCACCCAGAGCCGGTACTCCGTCCAGCCCCGCTCGGCCAGGCCGGCCCGGGCCGCCGCCAGCAAGGCCCGCCCGGTCCCGGTGCCCCACCGCGCGGGCTCGACGTACATCGCCAGGATCTCCCCGTGCGCCGGGTCGAGGTCGCCGCGGTCCTGATTGTTCCGGTACGGCCCGAAGGTGGCGAATCCGGCGACCGCCCCGTCGACCTCGGCGAGCAGAGTGGTGAACGGGTGCGCCGGGTCGGCGGTGCCGAGGTCCCGGCGGCGCTGCGCCCAGGCGGCCGGGTTCAGCCGGTGCAGTACCTCGTCCGGCATGATCCCGGCGTACCCGGCCTGCCAGCTGCGGATGTGCACCGCGGCGATCGCCGCCGCGTCGTCCGGGTCCTCCCGGCGGATGGTCAGCATCCGTCCGTTCTATGCCCCGAGGGGCGGTCGGTCCAGCGACCGCTCCGTTCGACAACTCCAGCTCGGCGCGTCTGACGCCGCGCCACGACCTGGAGCCGTCGTCCGACACTCCAGCTCGGCGCGGCTCACGCCGCGGCACGACCTGGAGTCGTCGTGTCATACCGGTGGACTAGGGTCCCCGGACGATGGCCGCACCGGAATCGCTCTCGCTCGCCCAGGCCCGCCGCGTGGCTCTCGCCGCCCAGGGCTTCGCCGACCCGGCGCCCGCCGGGGTGCCGACCCGCCGGCATCTGCGCCGGGTGCTGGACCGGGTCGGGCTGATCCAGATGGACTCGGTCAACGTCCTGCAACGGGCCCACTATCTGCCGCTCTACAGCCGGCTCGGACCCTACCCGACCACGCTGCTCGACAACGCCGCCTACCGGCGCCCCAGGGAGCTGTTCGAATACTGGGGGCACGAGGCGTCGCTGATCCCGGTCGGCCTGCATCCGGCGCTTCGTTGGCGGATGGCCAAGGCCCGTGACGAGGCCTGGGGCGGGATGCGCCGGATCGCCCAGGAGCAGCCCGAGCTGGTCTCCTGGGTACGCGACGAGGTGGCCGCCCGGGGGCCGCTCACCGCCGCCGAGATCGAGCACGACGCACCCCGGGAGACCGGCAACTGGGGCTGGAACTGGTCGGCCGTCAAGCGGGCGCTGGAGTTCCTGTTCTGGTCCGGCGAGGTGACCGCCGCCGAACGCACCACCTCCTTCGCCCGCCGCTACGACCTGCCCGAGCGGGTGCTGCCGGCCGAGGTGCTCGACGCCCCCACCCCGAGCGACGCCGACGCCCACCGCACGCTGGTGGCGGTCGCCGCCCGGTCGTTGGGCGTGGCGGCCGAGCCGGAGCTGCGCGACTACTTCCGGCTGCCGGTGGCCGGGGCGCGCCGGGCGATCGCGGAGTTGGTCGAGGCGGGCGAGCTGAACCCGGTCACGGTGCCGGGCTGGCGGCAGCCGGCCTACCTGCACGGGCAGGCGCGGCTGCTCCGCTGGGTCCGGGGCAACACCCTGGTCAGCCCGTTCGACCCGCTGGTCTGGGAGCGGGCCCGGGCCGAGCGGCTCTTCGGCTTCTCCTACCGGATCGAGATCTACGTGCCCGCCCCGCAGCGGGTCCACGGCTACTACGTGCTGCCCTTCCTGCAGGGCGAGCGGTTCACCGCCCGGGTCGACCTCAAGGCCGACCGGAAGGCTGGGGTGCTGCTGGTGCCGGCCGCGTGGGTCGAGCCGGGGGTGGACCCGGGGGAGACGGCGGTGGCCCTCGCCGCCGAGCTCTACCGGCTCGCCGGCTGGCTCGGCCTGGACGCGGTCGCCCCGCCGGCGGCCGGCGACCTGGCCGTCCCGCTGGCCGCCGCGCTGGTGGGCGTGGCCGGTGTACGGTGAGCGCGTGACGAGCGTTGACCGGCCGGCCGCCACGCCCGACCCGCAGACGGTCCCCGTCCCGCCGACCGCCCCCGCCGGCCCGGCCCCGGACGGGGTGCACGCCGTCGCCGGAGCCCCCGATCCCGGCTCGGCGAACTGGCCCGCCGGGATGGCGTACGCGCCGGTCGAGCCGGACCGGTTCACCCGCCTGGTGCTCCGGCTGCACGCCCGCGCCCCGCGCTGGGCGGTGCCCCTGGCCGCGGTCGGCTGCGTCGGGCTCGGCATGGCGTACGCCCTGCTCAGCGATCCCACCCACAGTGACCCGGACGCCCGGCCCAGCTGCCTGCTCAAGCTCACCACCGGGCTGGACTGCCCGGGCTGCGGCGGCACCCGCGCCCTCTGGTACCTGCTGCACGGCGACCTGCCGGCCGCCGCCCGGCACCACTTCCTCTTCGTCTTCTCGGTGCCCTTCCTGGCGTACCTCTTCGTCACCTGGGCCGGGAACCGGGCGTTCGGTTGGCGGCTGCCGGAGCTGCGGCTCAACCCGAAGGTCCTCGGCGGCTTCCTGGCCTTCTGGCTCGTCTTCTCGGTGGTCCGCAACCTGCCCTGGGCCCCGTTCACCGCGCTCTACGTCTGACCCGCGGTCCGGCGCGAGTGCGCCGCTTCACGTCCGCGCGCCCAAGTTTCCCCACCGGCCCACCGGCCACTACAGTCGCAGGAATGCCGGAGATGGTGCAGCCCCAGGTCAAGCTCATCGCGTGGACCCAGTTCCAGGCCCCCGACGACGTGCCGTGGTCGACCGACGCCGAGGGGGGCCAGGCGCTCGCCGAGTTCGCCGGTCGGGCGTGCTACCAGAGCTGGAAGAAGCCGAACCCGGCCACCGCCACCAACGCCGGCTACCTGGCGCACATCCTCGAGGTCGGGCACCTGTCCGTGCTGGAGCACGGCTCGGTGAGCTTCTACTTCAGCGGCGTCTCCCGGTCCTTCACCCACGAGCTGATCCGGCACCGGCACTTCTCGTACTCCCAGCTCTCCCAGCGCTACGTCCCGGAGCGGGACGCCGCGATGGTCGAGCCGGCGGTGATCGCCGAGGACCCGGAGCTGCACAAGAAGTTCGTCGAGGCGGCCGAGGCGAGCGTGCGGGCGTACACCGAGCTCCTCGAGGGCCTGGAGGCGCGCTTCACCGACGAGCCCAACCCGACGCTGCGCCGCAAGCAGGCCCGGCAGGCGGCCCGGGCGGTGCTGCCCAACGCCACCGAGACCCGGATCGTGGTCACCGGCAACTACCGGGCCTGGCGGCACTTCATCAAGATGCGCGCGACCGAGCACGCCGACGTGGAGATCCGCGAGCTGGCCGTGGAGTGCCTGCGACAGCTCCAGGGCGTGGCGCCGAATGTCTTCGCCGACTTCGTGATCTCCACCCAGCCCGACGGCACCGAGGTGGCGGCCAGCCCGCACGCCGAGTGACTCCTGGGCCCTTCCCCACCGGGGCTCCGGTGGTCGTCCGCTAGGTTGTGAACATGACGCACGACCACCCTGCCGCCCCGGACCGGGGCGCATCGCGCCCGTTCGGGCGACTGATCACGGCGATGGTGACGCCGTTCACCGCCGACGGGTCGCTCGACCTGGACGGTGCCGGACGGCTCGCCCAGCACCTCGTCGACGAGCAGGGCAACGACGCGCTGGTGCTCAACGGCACCACGGGCGAGTCGCCGACCACCACCGACGCGGAGAAGGAGGGCCTGATCCGTGTCGTCGTGGAGGCGGTCGGCGACCGGGCCCGGATCGTGGCCGGGGTCGGCACCAACGACACCCGGCACACCATCGAGCTGGCCGCGCAGGCGGAGAAGGCCGGCGCGCACGGCCTGCTGGTGGTCACGCCGTACTACAACAAGCCGCCGCAGAGCGGCCTGCTGCGGCACTTCACCGCGGTCGCCGACGCCACCGGGCTGCCGATCATGCTGTACGACATCCCGCACCGGGCCGGCACCGCGATCGCCACCGACACCCTGGTGAAGCTGGCCGAGCACGGCCGGATCGTCGCGGTCAAGGACGCCAAGGGCGACCTCGCCGCCACCTCCGAGGTGCTGAGCCGCAGCGACCTCGCCTACTACAGTGGCGAGGACTCGCTGACCCTGCCCGCCCTCGCGGTCGGCGCGGTCGGCGTGGTGGGCACCTCGACGCACTTCACCGGCGTGCCGACCAAGCAGCTGATCGAGGCGTACGAGGCGGGGGA
The DNA here is from genome assembly GCF_042870725.1 of Micromonospora sp. NPDC006431. Taxonomy (NCBI): domain Bacteria; kingdom Bacillati; phylum Actinomycetota; class Actinomycetes; order Micromonosporales; family Micromonosporaceae; genus Micromonospora; species Micromonospora sp. NPDC006431. The sequence goes on along the minus strand of NZ_JBIAHQ010000032.1, from coordinate 47,427 downwards.
CGTCGCCACCGCCCGGACGCTGCACCGCCGGCTGCTGCCCCTGTTCACCGGTATCTTCCGTACCCAGGGCGTGATCCTGGTGAAGGCGGGTCTGGCGGCCAGGGGCCTGCCGGCCGGCCCGGTACGCCCGCCGCTGGTGGACGCCACCGCGGCCGAACTGGCCCAGCTGCGCGCCGACTGCGCGGCGGCCGGGCTGCCCCTTCCCGAATGATCGAACGACACGACGGACGCCGGGTGCCGGCGTCGCAGAATGAGGTGGACGCGTGACCGAGGCGCACATCGAGGGCGAACTGCCCCCGCCACTGCCGGAAGGCGGCCTGCGGATCATGCCGCTCGGCGGACTCGGCGCCATCGGCCGGAACATGACCGTCTTCGAGTACGACGGCAAGCTGCTGATCGTCGACTGCGGGGTGCTCTTCCCCGACGTCGAACAGCCGGGTGTGGATCTCATCCTGCCCGACTTCGGCCCGATCCTGGACCGGCTCGACGACATCCAGGCGATCGTGCTCACCCACGGCCACGAGGACCACATCGGGGCGGTGCCGTACCTGCTCGCCCACAAGGCGGACATCCCGCTGGTGGGCTCGCAGTTCACCCTGGCCCTGGTCGAGGCGAAGCTGGCCGAGCGGCGGATCCAGCCGTACACGCTGACCGTGCGGGAGGGGCAGCGGGAGCGGCTCGGCCCGTTCGAGTGCGAGTTCTTCGCGGTCAACCACTCGATCCCGGACGCGCTCGCGGTGGCCATCCGGACCGGCGCCGGCCTGGTGCTGCACACCGGCGACTTCAAGATGGACCAGCTCCCGCTGGACGGCCGGATCACCGACCTGGCCGGTTTCGCCCGGCTCGGCGCGGAGGGCGTGGACCTGCTGCTCTCGGACTCCACGAACGCGGAGATCCCCGGCTTCGTCACCCCCGAGCGGGAGATCGGGCCGGTGCTGGACTCGATCTTCGCGAAGGCCCGGGGTCGGATCATCGTCGCCTCGTTCGCCTCGCACGTGCACCGGGTGCAGCAGGTCTTCGACTCGGCCGTCGAGCACGGCCGCAAGGTGGCGCTGATCGGCCGGTCGATGGTCCGCAACATGGGCATCGCCCGCGACCTCGGCCTGCTCAACATCCCGCCGGGCCTGGTCGTCGGCCTGGAGGAGGCCACCAGCCTGCCGCCCGAGCAGATCGTGCTGATGTCCACCGGCTCGCAGGGCGAGCCGATGAGCGCGCTGGGCCGGATGGCGAGCGGCGACCACCGGCACATCACCATCGCCCCCGGCGACACCGTGGTGCTCGCCTCGTCGCTGGTGCCGGGCAACGAGACCTCGGTCTACCGGGTGATCAACCGGCTGGCCCGGGCCGGCGCCGTGGTGGTGCACAAGGACGTGGCCAAGGTGCACGTCTCCGGCCACGCCCCGGCCGGCGAGCTGCTCTACCTGCTCAACGTCACCCGCCCGAGCAACCTGATGCCGGTGCACGGCGAGTGGCGGCACCTGCGGGCGCACGCCCGGCTCGGCATCGAGTCCGGCGTCGCGCCGGACCGGGTGGTGCTCTGCGAGGACGGCGACGTGGTCGACCTGGTCGAGGGGCGGGCCAGCCTGGTCGGCCACGTGAAGAGCCGCTACGTCTACGTCGACGGCCTCGCCGTCGGCGACGTCAGCGAGTCGCTGCTCACGGAGCGGCGGATCCTCGGCGACGGCGGCTTCATCGCCACCACCGTGGTGGTTGACTCGGTCACCGGCAAGGTGGTCGGCGGGCCGACCGTCTCGGCGAAGGGTTTCTCCGAGGACCCGGAGGCGTTCAGTCCGGTGATCCCGCTGGTCACCGAGGCGCTGAACCGGGCCGCCGCGGACGGCATCACCGACCCGCACCAGCTCCAGCAGATCGTCCGGCGCACCGTCGGGCGCTGGGTCAACGACGCGTACCGACGCCGGCCGATGATCGTCCCGACGGTCGTCGAGGTCTGATCCCACCGGCTCCCCACGCCGGTCCACCCGCCGCGGTGGGCCGGCGTCGCCGTTGCGCGGGTACGTCCGCCCGGTGACCGGGGCGCGCCACGTCCCCGGTCAGGGCAGCGCGGCGACCGCCTCGGCGTACGCGGCGCCGGTGCTGACCGCCGCGGTCACCAGCACCACGAGCTGGGCCGGGGCCACCCCGTGCGCCAGGTCGGTGGTGACGGTGGCGGCCATTTCCACCGTCCCGTCGCCGGGGTCGTGCAGGTACGCCGCCGGCAGCAGCCGGTCGTGGTTCCACGCGTTGCAGAACGCGTACGCCTCGGCGCGCCGGGCGGCCGGCAGCCGCCGGGTCGCCACCACCCGGGCGTGCAGGATCTCCCCGCCCCGCCCGAGCCGGCGGAACTGGATCACCGCCTCGCCCCAGCGCCCCACCACCGTGCCGTCCGGCTCCACCGCGTACCCGTCCCCGCGTCCGTCGAGGGCGGCGGTGAGCAGCGCCAGGGTCAGCGGAGCCAGCTCCTCCTCGCCCGGTGGGCCGGGCTCGGCTGGCTCGTCGTCCGGCCACTCGTCGGCGGCGTCCTCGGCGGGCAGCGGCACCGGCTCGGCGAGCGGGCGATCCGCCAGCCAGGAGGCGATCCGGCCGGACTGGTGCCCGGTGCCGTTGCGGGCGTCGAAGCTGCCGGCCAGCGTGGTGGCGAGCATCTGGAGCTGCCCGCCGAGCGTGGCCAGGTCCACCTCGGCGGCCGGCCGCGGGCCGTGCCCGGGGCGGTGGATCCGCCGCCCGCGGAAACCGGCCTCGACGGCCAGCCCGCAGAGCAGCGCGCCCGCCGCCGCGAACTCCATCGCGGCCAGGTCGTCGGCGGTCCGGTCCAGCCGGGGCAGTTGCTCGGCCAGGATGTCCAGCCCGCGGGCCAGGTGCCCACCCAGCGCGCAGAACCGCAGGTGTGCGGCGAGCAGCGGGAACGCCTCCCGCTCCCGGCGGTGCCGGCGGTACGCGCGCACGTGCGCCCGGGCGGCGCGGGCCGCCTCGCCGGTGCGCAGCCACGGCAGCAGCGCCACCGCGAGGGCCCGTTCCGGCTGGTCGGTGCAGCCCACCTCGCCGTCGAGCACGGGACGTAGCGCCGCCAGGGCCGCCGCCGGCTCGCCCCAGCCGGCCAGCAACTCGGCCCGGCGGGCCGGGGCGCACCCGGGGCAGCCGGCGACCGGGTCGGGCCCGGCCGACCGTTCCGGCTCGCGGTGCCGCGCCCGACCCGCCGAGCCGGGATGGTCGTCGGGCCAGCGGGCGTACTCGCGGCGGGCGGTCGGCTCGTCGCCGAGGTGGTCGGCGAGCCGGCAGCGCAGCTCGGCCACCGCCTCGGCGTCCGGTCCCAGCCGGTCGGCGAGATCGTCCAACAGGGACCGGGCCTGGTCCAGACCGACCCGGGGGGTGGCGAACAGCGCCTCCACCGCCTGCCGTTGGTGCCGGTGCAGCCGCTCGGCTTCCCCTGGCCGGCCGGCCAGCAGCCCGGGCGTCCGGTCGAGCGCGGCCAGGCACCGGCGCAGCGGCTCCACCAGCCGCCACCGCTCGCCGAGCAGCAGGTACGCCTCGATCAGCGCGAACCGGGCCGCCAGCGCGGTACGCGGATCGCCGGTCGCGTCGGCCCGCGCGGCGATCCGGTCCAGCTCGGCGCAGCGGGCCTCGCCGTCGGGCAGGTCCCGGGCGTCGACGAGCGCCTGGGCCAGGCCCCGGTCGCGGAAGGTGGTCACCGCAGCGACCCGCCGGGCAGCCGGCCCACCTCGCCGGCGAGCTGGCAGCCGGTGACGATGCCGCAGTCGATGAGCTGGTCGAGCTGGTGCGGGGTGACGCCGCGTTCCAGATCGGTGGTCACCTCGCCGCAGACCTGGGCCAGCCCGTCGTCGGCCACGTGCACGAAGGCCTTGGGCCAGAGCCGGTCGTGGTTCCAGGAGTTGCAGAACCCGTACAGGTCGGGGACCCGTTCGATGCCGAAACGGTGCCCGGCGACGGTGCGGACCTGGAGCACCTCCCCGGCGGCACCCCGCCGGTAGAACCAGATCAGGCTCTCCTCCCAGCGCCCCACCAGGTCGCCGTCGGTGTCCTCGGCCACCGCGTACCCCCGGTTGGCCAGCACGGCAGCGATCAGCTCGCGGGTCAGCGGCCGCAGCGCCTGCGGGTGTCCGGCCAGGGGGCCGTCCGGACCGTCCTCGATCTCCGGCGACGCCATCAGGGCATCCCTTCTGAGGCGAATAACACATCGGACGGCGCGGTCCGTGCTGCGACGCGCGGACACGACCCGGAAAAGCGGCGATCTGCCGGGTCCCGCCGTTACCGTGACTGTATGGCGGGCCGTACCTCTCAGGCGAGCCGGCGGCGCGGCGCGTCGCCGCGCGGTACCACGAACAGCCGTGCCCGCCAGCCGGCGAAGAAGGCTACCCGGGCCAACCCGCGGCGGCGACCGGCGCGGCGGCCGAGCCCGGCCGCCTACCTGGGCCGGGCGGTCGGTGCGATGTGGATGGGCGTGGCGCACGGCGTGGGCTGGGCGGTCCGCGCCGCCGGCCGGCAGGCCGCCTCGGCCCGCGAACTCGACCCGGAGCACCGCCGCGACGGCGCCGGGCTGCTCCTGTTCGGCCTGGCCATCCTCAGCGCGGTGGCCATCTGGTTCGGCGGCGCCGGCCCGGTCGGCGCGCGCCTCGCCGACACCGTCCGGCTCTTCCTCGGCGCGATCGCGATCGTCGTGCCGGTGCTGCTGATGATCGGCGCCTGGCGGTTGATGCGGACGCCCGCCGACCCGGCCCACCGCGGGCGCGGCCTGGTCGGGTGGGGTTCCATGCTGCTCGCCACCGCGGCGATGCTGCACATCGGACAGGACCCGGTCGACGCGGTGCAGCGCGACTACGCGGGCGGGCTGATCGGCGCCGGCCTCGGCGACCTGCTGGCGGCCGCGATCACCCCCTGGGTGGCGGTGCCGCTGCTCATCCTGCTGCTGGTCTTCGGCCTGCTGGTGGTCACCGCGACCCCGATCAACAAGATTCCGGAACGGCTCGGGCTGCTGGCCGGCTCCCTGGTCGCGCCGCCCGAGGCGGCGGACGCCGAGGCCGAGACGCCGGCCAAGCCGGCCCGCAAGCGGCCGGCCAAGCGCCTCCCGCCGCCGCTGGATCCGGCGGACCTGGACGCCGACCTCGACGGGGTCGACCTGCAGGACACCCTGGTGCTGCCGCGCAAGCCGCCGGCGAAGGTGCCGGCGAGCCGCAAGCCGGCCGAGCCGCCAGAGCACTCGCCGCTGCCCACCCGGGCCGAGCAGCTCGCCCTCACCGGGCTGGCCGGCGACTACACCCTGCCGCCGGCCAACATGCTCGGCAGCGGCGCCGCGCCGAAGAGCCGGAGCAAGGCCAACGACGAGGTGATCGCCGCGCTGACCGGCGTCTTCGAGCAGTTCGACGTGGACGCCGCGGTCACCGGTTTCACCCGCGGCCCGACGGTCACCCGCTACGAGGTCGAGCTGGGCCCGGGCGTCAAGGTGGAGCGGATCACCCAGCTCTCCCGCAACATCGCGTACGCGGTGAAGTCGCCGGACGTGCGGATCCTCAGCCCGATCCCGGGCAAGAGCGCGGTGGGCGTGGAGATCCCCAACACCGACCCGGAGAACGTCGCGCTCGGGGACGTGCTCCGCTCCCGGGCCGCCAAGAGCGACCACCACCCGATGGTGGTGGCGCTCGGCAAGGACATCGAGGGCGGCTACGTGGTGGCCAACCTCGCGAAGATGCCGCACATCCTCATCGCCGGGGCCACCGGCGCCGGCAAGTCCAGCTGCCTGAACACTCTGCTGGTGTCCATCTTGACCCGGGCCACCCCGGACGAGGTGCGGCTGCTGCTGGTCGACCCGAAGCGGGTCGAGCTGACCGGCTACGAGGGCATCCCGCACCTGGTGACGCCGATCGTGACCAACCCGAAGAAGGCGGCCGAGTCGCTGGAGTGGGTCGTCCGCGAGATGGACATGCGCTACGACGACCTCGCCGCCAACGGGGTCCGGCACATCGACGACTTCAACCGCAAGGTGCGCAACGGCGAGATCAAGGCCCCGCCGGGCAGCGAGCGGGAGCTGCGGCCGTACCCGTACCTGCTGGTGATCGTGGACGAGCTGGCGGACCTGATGATGGTGGCGCCGCGCGACGTCGAGGACTCGATCGTCCGGATCACCCAGCTCGCCCGGGCCGCCGGCATCCACCTGGTGCTGGCCACCCAGCGGCCCTCGGTCGACGTGGTCACCGGCCTGATCAAGGCCAACGTGCCGTCCCGGCTGGCCTTCGCCACCTCGTCGCTCGCCGACTCGCGGGTCATCCTGGACCAGCCGGGCGCGGAGAAGCTGCTCGGCCGGGGCGACGGCCTCTTCCTGCCGATGGGCGCGTCGAAGCCGGTCCGGATCCAGGGCGCCTGGGTGACCGAGCGCGAGATCCACGACGTGGTGAAGTTCTGCAAGAACCAGCGCGAGCCGGAGTTCCGCGCGGACGTGCTGACCGCCGCGCAGGACAGCAAGAAGAAGATCGACGAGGACATCGGCGACGACCTGGACCTGCTGGTGCAGGCGGTGGAGCTGGTGGTCACCTCGCAGTTCGGGTCCACCTCGATGCTGCAGCGCAAGCTGCGGGTCGGTTTCGCCAAGGCGGGCCGGCTGATGGACCTGATGGAGACCCGGGGCGTGGTCGGGCCGTCCGAGGGCTCCAAGGCCCGCGACGTGCTGGTCAAGCCGGACGAACTGGAGGAGGTCCTGGTCGGCCTGCGCGGTGGCGATGACTGAGCCGCCGGGTGCGCGGGAACTCTTCCCGATCCTCGTCACCGCCGATCTGCCGGCCGCCCTGCGCTTCTACGGGGACCTGCTCGGCGGCGTGGAGACATACCGCTATCCGGCGTCCGGCGAGGTGGAGTTCGTCGCGCTCCAGGTCGGCGCGAGTTCCCTCGGCCTCGGCGTTCCAGACGGGCCGGAGGAACTGACCAACAACCGGGTCCGGCTGTGGGCGTACGTACCGGACTGCGACGCCGCCCACGACCGACTGCGCGACGCCGGGGTGACGGTTCTCGCCGCGCCGGTGGACCAGCCGTGGGGGGAGCGCATGGCGGTCGTCCTCGATCCGGACGGCAACCGGGTCATGCTCGCCGACCGCCGCTGACCTCCCATGCCGAGCTTGGCATGCGGCCTTCGCTGAGCGTCTGTGCTGGACCGAACCGTCGTCACTCCCGGTGTCCGAGCCAGCCGCTCCGACCGTGTCATCTGCTGCCTTTGCTCTGCAGCCATCGGCGCAACGGTAACGGTTCGTAGCTGCGCCGGCGTGAGTGTGGTGCGGGCTGCTGGCGGAAAGAACCAGTTCAAGCGGGTGCTGTGGATTTGGCTGCAGAGCAAAGGCGGCGCTTCGGCAGTGCCGAGTTCCCGAACGACCGTCACCATGGGTGACGGGAGGCGATGTTGCACAGGGTGAGGAGCGGGCAGGTCCCAGCCTGACTTTCCGCCATGGCGCCGGCGCCGCTGCCGGCGGCTCGTCTGCACGCGGCAGCCGGCACGCGCGAGGGCCCGCCGGCCAACCGGCGGGCCCTCAGCGTCTACGAAGGGTCAGGAGTTCAGGATCGCGTAGCCGATGATCATGCCGAGGACCGCGCCGACCACACTGGCAGCGGCGGCGTACCAGCCGAGCGGCTTGTCGCCCAGGACCGCGCCGACGATGCCGAGGATCAGCCCGACCAGGCCGAACAGCGGCGGCAGGAAGAAGATCGCGATGACCGCGAAGACGAACGCGAGAATGGTGCAGACGCGCGCCGCACTGCTGCGCGGGCGGGCGGTGGCGGGCATGTCAGCCATGGTGTCCTCCGTCAGATCGGTCCCTCGGGTGAGGTGACGGATGACTACCCCCTATCGGCCGGCCACCAAACCGGACGCCGGCACCGTTTCCGGGCCGCTCAGTGGAAGAGCTTGAGGCCCACCACGCCGGCGACCACCAGCAGCAGGCAGCCGATCCGGGGCAGGGTGGCCGGCTCGTGCAGCGCCAGCATGCCGACCAGTGCGGTGCCCACCGCCCCGATCCCCACCCAGACCGCGTAGCCGGTGCCGACCGGGATGTCGCGCAGGGCGTACGCCAGGCCGGCCATGCTCGCCACCAGCGAGACGCCGAAGACGAACGACGGGAGGGGGCGGCTGAAGCCGGCACTGCGGTCGAGGGCGATCGCCCAGACGGTCTCCAGGATTCCGGAGAGCACCAGCACGATCCAAGCCATGAGATCACCTCTGACGAGCGAGCCCGGCCACCGGGACCGGGACGGGGGCGGTCACGGGGCGTCTTGGCCTGACCGGGTACGCCACCACTCGTCCGGGGCGGCGCGGGGCCGCCGCAGCCGACCGTAGCACCGGCGCCGGCCACCGGCCGATGTGGTGACAAAGCCCACCGTCGGTGGATCTCAAGTTAACTTCAGGTTGCACTATGTTCGCATGGCCCTGCTCTTCTCCGACGAGGACGTCGCCGCCGCGGTGGACGCGCCGCTCACCGTCGCCGCCATGCGGGACGCCCTGCTGGCCGCGTACGAGGGCCGGCTGATCGCCCCGCCCCGGGCGTCCGCCCCGCTGGGCGGCGGCCGGATGGTGCTCACCGCAGGTCACCTCACCGGCGAGTGGTACGGCTTCCGCTCGTACGACACCTTCGGGCACGCGGAGAGCGGGCAGTTGGTCGTGCTGCACGACGCGCGGACCGGGGCGGTGCGGGCGATCGCCGTCGGCGACGAACTGGGCTCCCGGCGCACGGGTGGGCTGGGCGGGGTGGCCGTGGCCGCCCTGGCCCGCCCCGACGCGGCCACGATCGGGGTGATCGGCTCCGGCCGCCAGGCGTGGACCCAGGTCTGGGCCACCGCCGCGGTTCGTCCGCTGCGCGAGGTGACCGTGCACAGCCGCTCGGCGGCCCGGCGCGAGGCGTTCGCCGCCCGGGTCCGGGCCGAGCTGGGCGTGCCGGCCCACGCGGTCGCCTCCGCCGCCGAAGCGGTCCGCGACCGGGACGTGGTGGTGCTCGCCACCACCAGCACCACGCCGGTGCTCGACGCCCGCGACCTCGCCCCGGGCACCCACGTCAACACGGTCGGCTTCAAGCAGGTCAACCGGCACGAGTTCGGCACCGACCTGCTGGACGCCGCCGACCTGCTGATCACCGACTCGCCGGCGCAGGCCGCCGCGTACGTCCCGCCGATGCTCACCGCCGTCGAGCCGTACGCCGGCCGGCTGCGCGACCTGGGCGCGGTGCTGGCGGGGGCGGTCCCGGGCCGCACCGGCGCGGACCAGATCTCGGTCTTCTGCTCCACCGGCCTGGCCGGCACGGAGGTCTTCCTGCTCGACCGCCTGGCCCGGGTCGGCGCGGCGGCCCGCTGACGTCCTGCGGCCGGGGAGAGGCGGCTGATCCCGACGGCCCGCCGTCGCGGGGCCCCCGACCCGGCCCGGTACCCTCGGATGGTGTCTGCCACCTCCCCTTCCAACAGCCGTCGCGTCGCCCTGCTGACCCTGGGCTGCGCCCGTAACGAGGTCGACTCGGAGGAGTTGGCCGCGCGGCTGCACGCCGACGGCTGGCAGGTGACCACCGACGGCGAGGGCGCCGACGTGGTGGTCGTCAACACCTGTGGCTTCGTGGAGAAGGCCAAGCAGGACTCGATCCAGACGCTGCTCGCCGCCGCCGACACCGGCGCCAAGGTGGTGGCCGCCGGGTGCATGGCCGAGCGGTACGGCCGCGAGCTGGCCGACAGCCTGCCCGAGGCGCAGGCGGTGCTCAGCTTCGACGACTACCCGGAGATCTCCGCCCGGTTGAACGCGGTCGTGGCCGGCGAGGCGCTGGACGCGCACACCCCTCGCGACCGGCGGGAGCTGCTGCCGCTCACCCCGGTCAAGCGGCGCGACGCGGCGGTGTCGCTGCCCGGCCACGGCACCCCGACCCGGGCTCTCGTGGCGACCGACGAGCACACCCCGGCCCACCTCCGGCAGGTGCTGCGGCACCGGCTCGACACCGGGCCGGTCGCCTCGCTCAAGCTGGCCAGCGGCTGCGACCGCCGCTGCGCGTTCTGCGCCATCCCGGCGTTCCGCGGCGCGTTCGTCTCGCGTACCCCGGACGAGCTGCTCGCCGAGGCGGAGTGGCTGGCCAAGACCGGCGTCCGGGAGCTGGTGCTGGTCAGCGAGAACTCCACCTCGTATGGCAAGGACCTGGGCGACCCCCGGGCGTTGGAGAAGCTGCTGCCGCAGCTCGCCGCGATCGACGGGATCGTCCGGGTGCGGGCCAGCTACCTCCAGCCCGCCGAGACCCGGCCCGGCCTGGTCGAGGTGATCGCCACCACGCCCGGCGTGGCGCCGTACTTCGACCTGTCGTTCCAGCACTCCAGCGAGCCGGTGCTGCGCCGGATGCGCCGTTTCGGGTCCACCGACCGCTTCCTGGAACTGCTGGCCTCGGCCCGCGCGCTCGCCCCCGAGGCGGGCGCCCGGAGCAACTTCATCGTCGGTTTCCCGGGCGAGACCCGGCAGGACGTGGCCGAGCTGGTCCGGTTCCTGACCGACGCGCGACTCGACGCGATCGGCGTGTTCGACTACAGCGACGAGGACGGCACCGAGGCCGCCGGCCTGCCCGGCAAGGTCTCCGCCGCCACCGTCAAGCGGCGGTACGACAAGCTCAGCGCGCTCGCCGACGAGCTCTGCTCGCAGCGGGCCGAGGAGCGGCTCGGCTCGACGGTCGAGGTGCTGGTCGACTCGGTCGCCGACGGTGTGGTCGAGGGGCGGGCGGCGCACCAGGCGCCCGAGGTGGACGGCTCGACCACCCTGGTCGCGCCGGTGGGCGGCGGGGTCGACCTGGCCGCGCTGCGCCCCGGCGACCTGGTCCGGGCCACGGTCACCGCGACCGAGGGCGTCGACCTGGTCGCCGTACCGGATGAGATGATCTCGGCGGCGCCCGGCGCGGCACGGTGACGACGGGCCCGGACGGAGCGGGGGAGCCACGTGGTGCGGTGCCAGGTACGCCACGGCGGGCGGAGCGGGGCACGGCGATGACCGGGGCGGATCCGACCGTGGGTCGGGTGCCCCTGCTCAACGCGGCGAACGTGCTGACCGCGGTGCGGCTCATGCTGGTGCCGGTCTTCGCCGCCTCGGTGGTCGCCTCCGACTTCACGGACGCGGGTTGGCGGATGGCGGCCTGCCTGATCTTCGTGGTCGCCTCGGCGACGGACCTCGTGGACGGCTGGATCGCTCGTCGGTTCGCGCTGGTGACCTCGCTCGGCAAGGTCGCCGACCCGATCGCCGACAAGGCGCTCACCGGCGCCGCCCTGGTGCTGCTCTCCTGGTATGACAGGCTGCCCTGGTGGGTCACCGTGGTGATCCTGGTCCGGGAGTTGGGCATCACCGCGTTGCGCTTCTGGGTGATCCGGCGCGGGGTGATCGCGGCCAGTCGGGGCGGCAAGATCAAGACGGCGCTCCAGATCCTCGCCATCACCTGGTACCTCTGGCCGATGCCGGAGCCGCTGGCCGTCGTCGGCCCGTGGATCATGGGTGCCGCGGTCGTCGTCACCGTGCTGACCGGCTTCGACTACATCGCCCAGGCCCTCCGCCTCCGCCGCCGCACCATCCCCTGACCGCGCCCGTCCCACCCCTCGCCGGCGTCGGCGATCATGAGTTCGTTGCCCCCCGGGACCGACGTGTCATGGCGATGACTCCGTGATCGACGGATCGGTGGGGAGGATGAGTAGGCCGAGGTGGGGAGGGGAAGGGACTGGGGCATGGATGATCGGGATGCGCGGGGGGAACGCCCCGTCGGCAGTCCGGCGGCCGGGGTGGTGCACAGCCTGTCGGAGCGGCACGAGACGTTGGCCACCGTCGAGTCCCTCACCGGCGGCCTGCTCTCCGCCTCGATCGTGGAGATCGCCGGGGTGAGCGGGACGTACCGGGGCGGGCTGGTGGTCTACGCCACCGAGCTGAAGGCGCAGCTGGCGGGCGTACCCGAGGACCTGCTGGCGGAGCGGGGACCGGTCGACCCGGACGTGGCCGTGGCGCTCGCCGAGGGCGGGCGGCGCCGCTGCGGTGCCGACTGGGGGCTGGCCACCACCGGGGTGGCCGGGCCGGAACCGCAGGACGGCAAGCCGGTCGGCCTGGTGTACGTCGCGGTCGCCGGGCCCGGCGGCGCCCAGGTACGCCAGCTCGACCTCGACGGGGGCCGTGCGCACATCCGGTCGGCCGCGGTGATCGAGGCGCTGCGATTGCTCGCCGACCGGCTGCACGCCGCCAGCGAGCGGGAGGCCGAGGCCGCCGATGCCGGTCCGACGGATGCCGCCGACCGGGCCGGGGTGGGTCGTCGGTGAGCCGGACGCCCACCGCCCGGCCGAGGGCCGTCCGACCGGCCCGCGCGGCGGGGTCGGCGATTGAAGGGGCGGGGCGGGATGTCGCCGGGGCGGCTAACGGGTACGGTTGCGGGAAGGCTCCGACGGACGACGTCGGCGCCGGGGCGGTCCACCGCGTCCGGCGCGGCACGACCGGCCGGAGATGGTGGTCCCGTCAGGGGGAGGTGCGATGGTCCTGCTACGCCGGGTGATCGGTGACGCACTGCGGGCGCGCCGGCAGGGGCAGCACCGCACCCTCCGCGAGGTCTCCTCCGCCGCCAACGTGAGCCTCGGTTACCTCTCTGAGATCGAACGCGGCCAGAAGGAAGCCTCCAGCGAGCTGTTGGCCGCGATCTGCGACGCGCTCGGTGCCCGCCTGTCCGAGCTGCTCCGCGAGGTCAGCGACACGGTCGCCCTGGCCGAGCAGCTGCCGGGCGTGCTGGTGCCGGTGGCCGGCGAGCCGGTCGATTCGACCCCGGTCGCCCCGCCCGCCGTCCGCAAGGCGACCAACCGGAGCGTCCGCCAGGTCGCCTCCGACGGGTCGGTCGCTGTCCAGGTCCGCCAGGACTCGCCGCTCAAGGCGACGCTGCGTAGCACCCGGGTCCGCCCCGCGGACCGGGACGTGGTCTGCGCCGCCTGATCCGCTCCGTCGCGCCATGGCCGCCGGTGGCGGACGCCGCGTACTGTTGATCAGGGTCGTACGGGTGCCGCGCTGGCGTCGGGCTGGGACGATGGAGGCTCACCGCGCGGCCCGCTGGTCGACCCGCCCGGCCGGGGAGGCGGCGCGACGCTACTGAGGGGACAACGCGGAGATGGCGAACCCGTTCGTCAAGGGTTGGAAATACCTGATGGCGCTCTTCGGCTCGAAGATCGACGAGCACGCCGACCCGAAGGTGCAGATCCAGCAGGCCATCGAGGAGGCCCAGCGGCAGCACCAGGCGCTGGTCCAGCAGGCGGCCGCGGTGATCGGCAACCAGCGCCAGCTCGAGATGAAGCTGTCCCGGCAGATGTCCGAGGTCGAGCAGTTCCAGGCCAACGCCCGGCAGGCCCTGGTCCTGGCCGACCAGGCCCGGGCCCGCGGCGACGAGGCCGAGGCGGGGCGGTACGAGCAGTCCGCCCAGCTGCTCGCCACCCAGCTGGTCTCCGCCGAGCAGGCCGCCGAGGACCTCAAGACGCTGCACGACCAGGCGCTCGGTGCGGCCGCGCAGGCCCGCAAGGCCGTCGAGAACAACTCGATGATCCTCCAGCAGAAGCTGGCCGAGCGGACCAAGCTGCTCAGCCAGCTCGAGCAGGCCAAGATGCAGGAGAGCGTGGCCCGCTCGCTGGAGTCCATGTCCGCGCTCACCGCGCCCGGCACCACCCCCTCCCTGGACGAGGTCCGCGACCGGATCGAGCGCCGGTACGCCACCGCGATGGGCCGGGCCGAGCTGGCCGGCAACTCCGTCGAGGGCCGGATGCTGGAGATCCAGAAGGCCACGCTCGACTCCGCCGGGACGGCGAGACTGGAGCAGATCCGGTCGAGCATGGCCGGCGAGCGGCTCACCGGCCGGCAGGAGTCCCCTGCGGTGGGGCAGCCGGCGGCCGCGCCCGCCGCCGACCCGGCCGCCGCCGCCCGGCTGGACCAGATCCGGGCCAGCATGAGCCGCGAGCACGGCGCCGGGGAGAGCACCACCGGCTGAGAGGCGGGGAGACCGATGGCCGACGAGCGGAACCGACACTTCCGCCAGCTGCGCCGGTTGCGGCGCTCCGCCCGGCGGTGGAGCGTCCTGGCCGGCGGGCTCGGCGGCGCGGCGGCGGTGCTGACCCCGTACGCCGGGATCGGGCTGCCGGACGCCGTCTGGGCCGGTGCCGCGGGAAGCGCCATCGCCGTCGCCGCCTGGCGCTGGGCAGACCTCCGCGCGCTGGCCGCCGCGCCGGCACCGCCGGCCCTCGACCCGGCCGAGGCCGCCGCCCGCTCCCGCGCCCGGCTGGTCGCCGCCGTCGAGCGGCTGCCCGTCGGCCCGGGCGTCCTGTCCGAGGTACGCCGGGTCCGCTCCCACCTGGCGCTACGCGGCACCTCCGCGGCCAAGGCGTGGGCCCGGCTGGACCGGGCGGCACTGACCCTGGCCGGGATGACCGGGCGGCTGACCGGGCTGGCCGAGCCGGCGGTCCAGGAGGCCGCCGAGGCCGACCGCTCCCTGCGCGACCTGGCCAACCGGGTGGCCAGCGTGGAACGGGCCCTCAAGCTCGCCCCGGCCGAAGCCCACGGGTCGCTCGCCGCAGCGCACGGCACCCTGGCCGCCCAGCTCGAGAGCGGGGTCGCCGCGTACGAGCGGCTGGTGGTGGCCGCCGCCGGCTACGTCGCCGAGGACGCCCGGCCCAGCACCGAGCACCCGGCCGCCGCCCGCCTCACCGAGGCGACCGACCTGCTGCACGGCGTGGCCTCGGCCCTGGCCGAACTCCGCACCGCCCACCCCCCACTCCGCACCCCCTGACCGACCTGTGTTGATCAAGAAGTTTGCGTCCGGACCGCGCGAATTCCTGACGTAAACCTCTTGATCAACACGGCGGTGTGGTCAGTCGGGGGTGGTGATGGGGATGGGGCCGGTCCAGGCGGACGTGCCGACGACGTTGAACGACCTGATCCGGTAGTGGTAGGTGACGCCGCGGGCCAGCCCGGTGTTGGTGAACCCCCGGCCGGTGACGCTGAAGGCGGACAGTTCGCGGGTGAATCCGGGGTCGATCGCGCGCTGCACCACAAAGCCGGACCCGGGCCCGGTGGGCGTGCTGGCGGACCAGCTCAGGATCACCGTGGCGGTGTCCGGGGCGGGTGCGGTCGCGGTGGCGCACACCCCGGTCGGCACTCCGGGCCGGGGCGGGGTGGTCACCGTCGCCACCGTGGACCAGGGTGAGGCGGCGCCCAGGTAGGTGGTGCGTACCCGGTAGTAGTACGTGGTGTCGGGGGCGACCGCCGCGTCGAGGTGGGCGTCGCCGACCGCGATGGCGGTGGTGCCCGGCCCGCTGGTGAACGTCGGGTTGGTGGCCCGCTGCACGTCCACCCCGGTGGCGAAGGAGCGGTTGGCCCAGCGCAGCGCGACCCGTAGCGGTGCGGCCGGCGGCACCGCCGCGGTCAGCTTCGCCGGCGAGGTGAGCTGCACCGACGCCGGGACGCTGTTCGACCAGGCCGAGCAGCTGACCGCGTTCTCCGCCCGGATCCGGTAGTGGTAGGTGACCCCGGGCGTCACCGTCGCGTCGGTGTACCGGGTGGCGGTGGCCGCCACGGTGATCTCGGTGAGCCCGGCGGTGAACGTGGTGTCGGTGGCCCGCTGCAGCAGGTGACTGGTGGCCGGCGGGCGGCTGCCGTTGCCCGTCCAGGCGAGCGCGATGGCCGGCAGCACGGTGGCCGACCCGGGCGCCGGGGTGGCGGTCAGCCCGGTCGGCGCCTTGGGGGCGACCCGCACCACCAGGGGCCGGCTCATGCCCTGGTCGCGCAGCCCCGCCAACCGGGTCTGCCAGCGATACTCCCAGCCCAGGTTGACCAGCTGGTTGACCACGGTGGCGGGCCGCCCGTCGATCGGACTGACCGGGCTGCCGTCGAGCCGGACGCCGGCCGGCCGGGTGGGGTCGAGCAGCCGTACGCTGTCGCCGATCTTGAACGGCAGGCCGGGCAGGACCGGGCGCAACGCCACGATCACGTCCTCCCGGGGGTTGACCCGGACGGTCTCCTTCCAGCCCAGCTCGTTGGGGTCGGGCGGGCGCAGCGTGCCGTCCCAGCCGACCCGGTTGACCAGTTGCAGGTCGCAGCCGTCGACGTGCACCGGCTGGGTACCCGGGGCGTCCCCGACGATCCGCCACAACTGGGTGCCGTCGGCCGGGGCGCCCACCGGCACGGTGGGGTCGGTCGCGTACAGCACCTCGGTTGCCGGGTCGACCGGCCCGAGCGGCAGGGTGGCCGGGGCCAGCGAGCCGGCGTGCGGGTGGCCCACGCCGAGCCGCCCCACCGCCCGGCCGTGCCGGGGCTCGAACACCTGCCCGACCGACTTCGCCGCCAACGGCAGGGTCACCGGGGTGACCGCGCCCACCGGGGTGAAGGTCACCGAGGTGGTGCGTGCCGGCACCAGCGTCTCCCGAGGCGTCAGCGTGCCGAAGGCGGCGTCGTACGCCGGCTGCGGCACGATCGGCGGCTGCTGGCTCTCCGCGTACGCGCCGGGCAGGCGGGCGGCCAGTCGGGCCAGGTCGTACGGTGGCGCCGGGGTGCCCGCCACCCGGAACTGGAGCAGGGTCCGGGTGTTCGGCCCGTAGCCGGGCTGGGCGGCGGGGAGGCCGCCGATCGCGGTGCGGTCCGGGGCGTCGGTGTGGTGGTCGTACCGGGGGTCGAACCGGGGCAGCGGGGCCGGGCAGTCGTTGTAGAGGATCATGGTGCTGCCCGGGGGGACGGCGGAGAAGTCCACCACCACGTCGGCCCGCTCGCCGGGGGCGAGCAGCAGGGTGTGCCCGTCCACGTTGAGCACGGTCGGGTCCTGGCGGTCGTAGCGGTAGCCGATCGGCCGGTTCACCAGCACCACCGGGGCGGGCAGTAGGCCGCACTCGTTGCCGACCTGGATCAGGTCCGGGCCGGCGGCGCGCGGGTCCGGCACCCCGCCGTCGCGCCCGTCGGTCGGCCAGTACGCCGGCCGCCCGGCCGCGTGGACCGCCTCGACCATCGGCACCTCCCCGGCCTCCGGCTCGGCCAGGTCGCCGTCGTGGGTCCACATCGGCTCGTCCGAGCACGCCCGGTAGAGCTGGAGGTGGAGGCTGCGGTCCGCGCAGGCGTTGAGGATCCGGAACCGGTACGCCCGCGGCGCCACCACCAGGTACGGGTAGGCCACCCCGTTCACCAGCGGGGTGTCCCCGTACGCCTCGGGGACGGCCGACGGGTGCGGCACGCCCGGTGCCAGCGGCGGTTCCTCCGGTTCGGCGACCGGGTCGTGGTGCGGGTTCGGCACCGGGGCGACCCACGGGCTGCCGCCGCCGTCCGGGTCGTGTGTCCACGGCCCGTAGTCCCAGCGGCCCGTGGGGTTGCTGCCGGTGCGGCGATAGGGGTTCTGCCGTGGCTGGTAGACGTGCGGGTGCCAGAGGCTGCCCTTGGCGCCCCAACGGTCCCGGTCCCAGGTCGGGTCCTGGTCGGCGAGCTGCGCGTCGTCCGGCACGAACGTCTTGTCCTGGATCACCAGCGGCAGCTGCTCGGCGGGGAGCACCCCCTCGTCGACCAGCCGCTCCTCGGCCGGATCGGTGAGCAGGTAGGGGGCGAGCTGCCCGGAGTAGACGGTGAGCCGGCCCAGGCCGAGCGTGTTGTCGTGCAGCCACATCAGCCGCCCGCTCTGCTCGTTCGGGAAGTAGAGCGTGGTGGCCCCGGCGCCCGGCGGCGGCATGTCCGGCACCGGGACGACCCCCACCCCGGTCGGGTACGGGGTGATCTCGCCGGCCGGGGTGACCCACTGCCACGGGTTGCCCGCGCTGATCCAGGCGGTCTGCGCGCCGGCCAAGTGCGGCACCGCCCGGTTCTGCGGGTATGGCGCCGGCCCGTCCCGCGGCCCGGCCCCGGCCCCGTCGACGGTCTCGTCGACCGGCAGGAAGAGCTCGCCGGCCCGCCCGGTCGGGAGCTGGTTGATGAACTTGATCCGCACCGGCCGGCCGCGGCGGGCCAGGATCAGCGGCCCGAGGTGCCAGGGCCGGTCCGGGGGGCTGACCGTGTTGTGCCCGGACGGGTCGGTGCCCAGGTTGAGCTGGCGGTAGCCGCGCAGCCGGGTGGCGGGCAGGTCGCGGTGCAGGCGTTGCGCGTACTCCTGGAGCCCGATCTCGTAGTAGTCGCAGCCGGGCCAGCTGATGGTGTCCGGCACCGCCACCGGCAGCCGGGCGTCCAGCCCGGCGGTGGCCGGCGACGGCTCCAACGACGGCTTCAGATCGCGGCGCGGCGTCAGACGCGCCGAGCTGGAGTTGTCGAACGCGGGCACCGGCAGCGCGTCGACGAACTTGCGGATGCCCGTTCCGGGTACCGGCCGGCCGGCCTGGTCGAGGGTCGGCAGCGGGCTGCCGGCGAAGTTCGGCACCGGGCCGAAGCAGCGGGGCACGGCGGCCGGGTCGAGGCTGGCCGGCGCCGGCCCGCTCTCCTCCTCGGCGAGCCGGGCGGCGGGCACGGTCGGCGTATTGTCCTCGACGGCCCGGACGGCACGGTCCGCCCAGCCCGGCCGGAATCTGCGGAACAGGGCCATGGCTCTCCCCGGGATCGGGGCGCGCCCGCCGCCACCGCGGCGTGGCGGGGCGTACGCGCTGCTGACGATGGGTGAGCAGTCAACCGCAGCATGCGACGCCGAAGCCGGTGAGGGAAGTACCCAATCGTCCCAATCTCGGGCGATCTTGCCGGTTCGTGGAAGTTCCACGCGCCGGCCGCCGGTGTCACCGAGCGAAGCGGATCTCCATCCGCCGGTTCCGAGCCCGGCCCTCCGGGCCGTGGCGCGGAGGTCAGGGCCGGTCCGGCTGGCAGGCCGGGCACCAGTAGGTGACCCGCTCGCCCTGCTCCGCCTTGCGGATGGCGGTGCCGCAGCGCCGGCAGGGCTGGGCCCGCCGGCCGTACACGTAGCTGGTCTGCCCCCGGTGCAGCGCGCCGGTGGTGCTCTGCGTCCAGCGACCCCGGTTCGCGGCGAGCAGCCGCTGCGCGAGGGCGACCGTGCCGGCCAGGTCGGGCACCGCCCCGACCGGGGTCCACGGCGAGACCCCGCGCAGGAAGAGCACCTCACACTTGTAGAGGTTGCCCACCCCGGCCAGGTTGCGCTGGTCCAGCAGCGCCTCGCCGATGCTCTCGTCCGGGTGGGCGACCAGCCGGCGGACCGCCTCATCGGGGTCCCAGTCCGGGCCGAGCAGGTCCGGCCCCAGGTGGCCGACCAGCGACTCCTCCGCCGCGGTCGGGATGAGCGCCAGCTCGTGCAGGTGGTAGCCGACGGCGACCGCGCCGGGGGAGCGGAGCACCGCCCGGATCAGGTGTGCCGGCCGGGCCGCCCACCGCTCGCCCGGGGCGTACGCCCGCCAGGCGCCGTCCATCCGCAGGTGCGAGTGCAGGGTCCAGTCCCGCCCGCCGTCGGTGTGCCCGTCGGGAGCGGTGAGCCGGAGCAGCAGGTGCTTGCCCCGGCTGGCCGACTCCCGGACGGTCCAGCCGGTCAGGTCGGTTGCGGCGAGCTGCGGCACCCGGAAGTCGGAGCCGGTGAGCCGGGTGCCGGCCAGGGCGCGCTGGAGGACGCGGGCGGTGTTCCAGACGGTGTCACCTTCGGGCACCTCCCCATCCTCCCTCGCCCGCCCGGGACCGCACCGGCCCGAATAGGGGCTCAGCCGCGGGTCACCGTCACCACGTCCCCGGGGCGTACGCCGAGCCGGTCCACCGCCCGGCCCGTGTTGACCGCGACGGCGAGCAGGCCGGCGGAGTCCGGGTACACCACCAGCTCCCCGACCGGGGCGTCGGCGAAGGTGCGCCCGCGCATCGCGAGGGCTCCCGTGACGGCCTCGGCGACGGCCTCAGGTCGCGGCGCGGCGTCAGACGCGCCGAGCTGAGGCTGTCGTAGCGGCGCGGCGTCAGGCGCGCCGAGCTGGCGTGGTCGGTCGGCCCGGCCGGTCACCCGGACCCGGTCCGGCAGCCCGTCGAGGAGGTCGGCCGGGGCGGCGAGCTGGACGTTGCCGAAGTGGTCCACGGTGAGCACCTCGGCGGCGAACCCGTCGGCGGTGCGGTGGAGCACCGGTGCGGGCAGCCGGACCAGCGTCGCCGGGTCCAGCGCCGGGCCGGCCTCGGCGAGCGGTGCGCCGAGCGCGAGACGGGCGGCGACCGGCGCGAAGACGTCCCGGCCGTGAAAGGTGCGGGAGACCGCGGGAGCCAGCCACGTCGGGTTGGTCAGTTCGACCGCGGCGGTGATTCCGCCGAGCGCCGCAGCGGCGTCGAGCAGCAGGCCGTTGTCCGGCCCGACGAGCAGCCCGTTCGGGGTGGCCAGGCCGATCGCCCGGCGTGCGGTGCCGACGCCCGGGTCGACCACCGCCACGTGCACCCCCTCGGGCAGGTACGGCACGGTCTGCGCGAGCACCACCGCGCCCCGGCGGACGTCCGCCGGTGGCACCAGGTGGGTCACGTCGATCACCCGGGCGGCCGGGGCGAGCCGGGCGAGGACCCCGTGGCACGCCGCCACGAACCCGTCGGCGAGACCGTAGTCGGTGGTCAGCGAGATGCAGGTGGGCCGGGACATGCGGGGAAGGCTATCCGGCGGGCCGGTGGCAGCCGAACGGCTGACGCCGCCCCTATCGGGTGGAATGTGACAATCTTTCATCAAACTGGCGATCAGCTCCCGATCGACGTGGAAGGGTCGCTATGGGCGTCCGAGACTCGGTACCGCCGAGGGCTCCACGAATTTCCCACGGCGCCGAGCCATTTGACGCCCACGCCTGCGCCCGCGCCGTCACCCGACCCTTCTCGCGGACGCTGGTCCCTGTCACTCGATCGAGAGGAGCAGCATGGCGACGAGGATGGCGCGGCTGGTGACCGTCGGGGTGGTGGCCGCGGCCACCGCCGTCGGCAGCCCGGCGTGGGCCCATGACGGCGGCCATGAGAGGCACCGGACGCCCGAGTTCGACGTGATCAACCAGGTCTCGGACCAGGCGTTGAAGCAGGATTCCCGAAGACCGCCGCTCGTGGATCCGAACGCGGTCAACACCTGGGGCCTGGCCCTGGGGCCGGACACGCCGTTGTGGGTGGCCAACAACGGCACCGACACGGCCACCGTCTACAGCGGCGGGGTGGACGGCGCGCCCGTCAACAAGGTCAACATCACGGTCAGCGTGCCCGGTGGGCCGACCGGCGCGGTGTTCAACGACACGGACGGCTTCGCGGTGCCGGACGGGGGTGGCAATGCGCCCGCCAGGTTCATCTTCGTCACCGAGAGCGGCGACGTCATCGCGTGGAACCAGAAGGCGGGCGCCAATGGAGTCGTCGTCGCGCACGGGGAGGAGGGTGCGGTCTACAAGGGAGCGACCCTGCTGCATACGGACTCCGGCAACTTCCTGCTCGCCGCCGACTTCCACAACGCGCGGATCGACGTGTTCGACGAGGACTTCGACAAGGTCGACCTTTCGGACCGCCGGTTCCAGGACCGGGACCTGCCGGAGGGCTTCGCGCCGTTCAACGTGTTCGCGGTCGGGGAGGCGGTCTACGTCAGCTACGCCAAGCAGGACGCGGCGGCGCACGACGACGTGCCCGGTGAGGGGCTCGGCTTCGTGGACCTCTTCACCGACTTCGGTCGGCGCGTGTGCCGGGTCGCCAGCAGGGGGACGCTCAACGCGCCGTGGGGCATGGCCATCGCGCCGAAGAGCTTCGGCCGGTTCGCCGGTGACCTGCTGGTGGGCAACTTCGGCGACGGCAAGATCAACCTGTTCGACGGGAACGAGTTCGAGGGCCTGCTGCGGGACGACGACGGCGACGTCATCACGATCGACGGTCTCTGGGCGCTGCTGCCGGGGACCGAGCAGACCGGCGGCGAGGGAACCCTCTGGTTCAGCTCGGGGCCGGACGACGAGCAGCACGGTCTGGTGGGCCAGCTGATCCGGGCCAACTGACGGCCGGCTGTCCGCTGCCGCGCCCCTGGGACCACCCCGGGGGCGCGGCGCCGTTCGCGCGCCCGTGCGGCTCGCCGCCGGCCGCCGGGCTTCGGCGGGAGGCGCGAGGGTCAGCCGCGCAGGCGCAGGCCGCGCGGGGTGGCTCGGAAACCGGCGGCGGTCAGCGCGTCGCGCAGCGGCGAGGAGTGCACCGCCTCGCCGTCGGCGCGCTCCACCGAGATGGCGCCGAGGGCGCCGGAGTGCACCGCGTCGGCGAGCGCCTTGCCCGCCGCAGCGAGCAGGTCGACGTCGTCGGTGAACGACAGCAGGGTCCGCCCGCCCCGCTCCACGTAGAGCACCGGCTCCCCGCCGACCAGCACGACCAGCGCGCCTGCCTTGCGTCCGGCCCGGTGCCCGGTGGCCGGCGTCGTGCCGTCGCCGGAGTCGACCACCCGTTCCGGCCACGGCAGCGCCGCGCCGTACGGGTTGGCCGGGTCGGTGGCGGCGAGCACCAGGGTCGGCCCGCCCGGGCCACGGGCGCCGTCGGCCGGGTCGGCCAGGGCGCGGATCCGGTCCACCGCCCCGGGCACCGCGAACTGGGCCGCGCCCAGCCCTTCCACGAAGTAGCCCCGGCGCGCGGCGCCGCGTTCCTCCAACGCGGACAGCACCGGGTAGACCGCGGCGAAGCCGCCGGTGACCTGCTCGGCCATGACCGCGCCCCGGGTGACCACGCCGTGCCGTTCCAGCAGCAGGTCGGCGAGGGCGGCGGCCCGCCGGGTCGGGTCGAGGTCGCGATCAGGCAGCCGGGACCAGCGGCCGGCGACGGTGGGCGGGCCGCCGCGGCTGGGCAGCGCCACCCGGCCGGGCCGGCGGTAGCGGGTGCGCGGCGCGGACGGCCGGGACCGGTGCGCGCCGCCCCCGCCGAGCACCGCCCGCAGCGGGGCGAGCGTGTCGTTGGTGAGGTGCCCGGCCCAGACCAGATCCCAGATCGCTGCCGCCAGCGCGGCGTCGTCGGTCGCGCCGATCCGGTCGGACAGGGAACGGAAGAAGAGCGCCTGCCCGTCGGCGAGCGCGCCCAGCACCGCCTCGTGCAGTGGGGTGCGGGTCAGCGCCTCGTCCGGCGGCGGGAGCAGCAGCGGCGCGGCGTCCGCGTACGCCAGGGTGATCCAGCCGTCGCCGCCGGAGATCGCCCCGGACCCGGCCCACACCACCTCCCCGCTGGCGCAGAGCTCGTCGAGCTGGGCGGGGGAGTAGTCGACGACCCGGGCGGGCAGCACCAGCCGTTCCAGCGCCGACGCCGGCACCGCGACGCCCTGCAGCTGCTCCACGGTGGCGGCGACCGCCTCCATGCCCCGGGCCGACGAACCGACCTGCTGCCAGCGGGGCAGGAACGCGGCGAGGGCGCGCGGCGGCACCGGCTCGATCTCCCGCCGCAGCGCCGCGAGGGAGCGCCGGCGCAGCAGCCGCAGCACCTCGGCGTCGCACCACTGGCTGCCGACGCTGTCCGGGGCGAACTCGCCGGAGACCACCCGCCCGGTGGCGGCGAGCCGGCGCAGCGCCTGCTCGACCACGAACACCCCGAGCCCGAACCGGGCGGCGCAGGTGGCCGCCGCGAACGGGCCGTGGGTCTTCGCGTACCGGGCGACCAGGTCACCGAGCGGGTCGGCCACCGGCGCGAGGTATGCCTCGGCCACCCCGACCGGCAGTGCCACGCCGAGCGCGTCCCGCAGCCGGGCCGCGTCCTCCACGCCCACCCAGCGTTCCTCGCCGGCGATCCGGACGCGCAGCACCCGCCGGGCCGCCGCCAGCTCGTCCAGCCAACCGGCGGGTACGCCCCGCTCGGCCAGCTCGGCGTCGCTCAGGTCGCCGACCACCCGGAGCAGCTCCACCACGTCCTCGGCGTCGCGGGGGCGGCGCTGCTCGGTGCGCCAGCGCAGCTGCCGCTCGGTCTCGGCGAGCACCGCCGGGTCGAGCAGCTCCCGCAGGTCGACCCGGCCGAGCAGCTCGCCGAGGAGCCCGGAGTCGAGGGCGAGGGCGGCGGCCCGGCGTTCGGCGAGCGGCGCGTCGCCCTCGTAGAGGAACGCGCCGACGTACCCGAAGAGCAGCGAGCGGGCGAACGGGGACGGGCGCTCGGACGCCACCTCGACCAGGCGTACCTTGCGGGCCGCCAGGTCGCGCATCAGCTCGGCGAGCGCCGGCTGGTCGAAGACGTCCTGCAGGCACTCCCGGGCGGCCTCCAGGGTGACCGGGAAGTCGGCGTACTCCCGGGCGACGTCGAGCAGCTGGGCGGCCCGCTGGCGCTGCTGCCAGAGCGGCTGCCGGCGGCGCGGGTCGCGGCGGGGCAGCAGCAGCGACCGGGCCGCGCACTCGCGGAAGCGGGCGGCGAAGAGCGCCGAGGTGCCGACGGACTCCTCGACGAGCTGGGCGATCTCGTCGGGCTCGAAGACCACCACGTCGGCGCCGGGCGGCTCGTCGGCGGTGTCCGGCAGCCGCACCACGATGCCGTCGTCGGCGGGCATCACCTGGGCGTCCACCCCGTACCGCTCGGCGAGCCGGCGGCCGATGGCGAGCGCCCAGGGGCCGTTGACCCGGGCGCCGAGCACCGAGTGCACGGCCAGCCGCCAGTCGCCGAGCTCGTCGCGGAACCGCTCGACCACCACCGTCCGGTCGTCGGGCAGCGCCCGGGTGGCCTCCTTCTGCTCCCGCAGGTACGCCATCAGGTTGCTGGCGGCCCAGTCGTCCAGCCCGCCCGCGCGCAGCGCGGCGACGGCGTCGGAGTCGCTCTGCCGCAGCAGCGCCCGGACCCGGGCGCCGATCGCCCGGCCCAGCTCGACCGGGCGGCCGAGCTGGTCGCCCTTCCAGAACGGCATCCGGGCGGCCTGCCCGGGGGCGGGGGAGACCAGCACCCGGTCGGGGGTGATCTCCTCGATCCGCCAGGACGACGAGCCGAGCAGGAAGACGTCGCCGACCCGGGACTCGTAGACCATCTCCTCGTCCAGCTCGCCGACCCGGGCGGCCCGTTCGGCGCCGGCCAGGAAGACCCCGAACAGCCCCCGGTCGGGGATGGTGCCGCCGCTGGTCACGGCGAGCCGCTGGGCGCCGGGCCGGCCGGTGAGCACGTCGGTGGCCCGGTCCCAGACCAGCCGGGGCCGCAGCTCGGCGAAGGCGGTCGACGGGTAGCGCCCGGAGAGCATGTCGAGCACGGCGTGCAGCGCCGAGTCGGGCAGCTCGGCGAAGGGGGCCGCCCGGCGGACCAGCACGGCCAGGTCGCCGAGCCGCCACGGCTCCAGGGCCACCATCGCCACGATCTGCTGGGCCAGCACGTCCAGCGGGTTGCGCGGGTAGTGCAGTTCCTCGATCGCGCCCTCGGCCATCCGCTCGGCGACCACGGTGCACGAGAGCAGGTCGCCGCGATGCTTCGGGAAGACCACGCCCCGGGAGACCGCGCCCACCTGGTGCCCGGCCCGGCCGACCCGTTGCAGGCCGGCGGCGACGCTCGGCGGGGCCTCGATCTGCACCACCAGATCGACCGCGCCCATGTCGATGCCGAGCTCCAGGCTGGAGGTGGCGACCACGGCGGGGAGCTGCCCGGACTTGAGCGCCTCCTCGATCTGCTTGCGCTCCTCGCGGGAGACGCTGCCGTGGTGGGCCCGGGCGATCACCGGTGGCGTGCCCGCCGCCGCCCCCGACTGCGCCATCACCTCGGCCGGCTGCCGGGGCGCGCGCAGCGGCCCGCGCCGCGGACCGCCGTCGGCGGCCGCCGGGCCGTCGTCCCACCCCGGCCGATCGGCTACGCCCACCGGCCGGCCGCCCTGCGCCACGTGGCCGCCGCCCGGGGCGCTTGCCGCCTCCAGCTCCTCGGCGGCCAGCTCGTTGAGCCGGGCACAGAGCCGTTCGGCGCTGCGCCGGGAGTTGGTGAAGACGATGGTCGACCGGTGCGACCGGACCAACGAGAAGACGCGCTCCTCGACGGCCGGCCAGATCGACGGCCGGCGCGGGCCGGGGCCGCCGAGATCGTCCTCCGGCGGCTCCTGCTCGTCGAGGCGGGTCAGGTCCTCCACCGGCACCTGCACGCTGACCTCGATGGTCTTGCTGCTGGCCGGCTGCACCACGTCGACCGGGCGGGCCCCGCCGAGGAAGTGGGCGCAGCCGTCGACCGGCCGGACGGTGGCGGACAGGCCGATCCGCTGTGCCGGCGCCTCCAGCAGCGCGTCGAGGCGTTCCAGGGAGAGCGCCAGGTGGGCGCCGCGCTTGGTGCCGGCGACCGCGTGCACCTCGTCGACGATGACCGTCCGTACGCCGCGCAGCGAGTCCCGGGCGGCGGAGGTGAGCAGCAGGAACAGCGACTCCGGCGTGGTGATCAGGATGTCCGGCGGGGTACGCGCGAAGGACCGGCGCTCGTCGGCCGGCGTGTCGCCGGTGCGCATGCCGACGGTGATCTCCGGCGGGGCGAGACCGAGCCGGGTGGCGGCCTGCCGGATGCCGGCCAGCGGGGCGCGCAGGTTGCGTTCCACGTCGACGGCGAGCGCCTTGAGTGGGCTGACGTAGAGCACCCGGCAGCGCTGCCGGGGCTCGGCCGGCAGCGGTTCCTTGGCCAGCCGGTCCAGTGACCAGAGGAACGCGGCCAGGGTCTTGCCGGAGCCGGTCGGGGCGACAACCAGGGCGTTGCGCCCGGCCGCGACCGACCGCCAGGCGCCGGCCTGGGCGGCGGTGGGCCGCGCGAAGGCGGCGGTGAACCACTCCCGGGTCGCCGCGCCGAAATCCGCCAACACCGCCGCGTCCCCGCCGGTCACCTCGTCCGCCACGCTCCCATCCTGCCTCGCCGATGTGACATTCGGCCCGCGGCGAGCGCTGTTCTGTCCGGCTCAGCCGCTTACGCGGCGGATGCGGCGTTGCATGCGTTAAGTCTTACTTAACTGCTTGCTCGCGCCGCGCAACATAAAGTAACTTCACTCGCAACGCAGCGTGGGGTGGAGGGCTTGGATGACCGTCGAGGAGCGAGACTCTGGGCCCGGGACCGATGTGCTGATCCGCAAGGTCGACGGCCACCTCGCCGCGCTCCGCGCCGGGCTGCACGGCCCCGAGTTGGAGCTCGCCGAGGAGCTCGCCCGGTGCCTGCGTGAGCTGGTCGTCGCCACCGCCCACTCCAGCGCCGCCGACCGGGCCCTGGTCCGCGCCGCCGTGCACTACTTCGTCCTTCGCCGGGAGAGCCGCGGCAAGCTGCTGCCGGTGCGCTCCCTGGCCGCCGCGCAGCGGGTGGTCAACAAGGCGGTCCGCCAGCTCGGCCGCCCGGACCTGCTGGTGGAGACCCGCCGGGACCGCCCCGCCCGGTCACCGGCGGTTCCCGCCGGCGACCCCGCCCTCCGCTGACCGCCCCGTCCAACCCGCCCACCCCCCGGCCCACCCAGCGGCGGGGCCCAGCCGGCGGCGAGCAGCGCGCATACGGGGGCGGCCGTTGATCAAGAAGTTTGCGTCGCCCCCGCCCCCGGATCCGGACGCAAACCTCTTGATCAACCAGACGGGCGGTCGGGTGGCCCCGCCGGGGGTGGGTGGGTTTTCGGAAAACCGCCCGAGTGGGTGCCGCTGTGACGTCTGATCGGTCGTGGCCGCAGCGTGCCGGCGTGCGCTGTTACTCGACCGGGAGTCCGCGTGCTCGTCCTGCTGATCCTGCACCTGGCGGCGGCCCTGCTCGCGCCGCTGCTGGTCCGGTGGTGG
Organism: Micromonospora sp. NPDC006431; assembly: GCF_042870725.1. Taxonomy (NCBI): domain Bacteria; kingdom Bacillati; phylum Actinomycetota; class Actinomycetes; order Micromonosporales; family Micromonosporaceae; genus Micromonospora; species Micromonospora sp. NPDC006431. The sequence continues at coordinate 19,824 of NZ_JBIAHQ010000032.1, read as the reverse complement.
GGCCCACGCGCGTGCTACGCCCTCGCCCTCACCCCGGCCGCCGCCTTCGGCTGGGCCGTCGCGCACACCGGGGCGGTACGCCACGGCGGCGCGGTGGTCGAGACGTACCCGTGGATCGCGCAGCTCCAGCTCGACGTGGCGCTGCGGGTCACCACCCTGTCCTGGCTCATGCTGCTGCTGGTCGGCGGCGTCGGCGCACTGGTGCTGGTCTACTCCGCCCGCTACTTCCACGCCGGCTCGGCGGGCCTGGCCCGGTTCGCGGCCGTCATGGTCGCCTTCGCCGGGGCGATGGTCGGCCTGGTCGTCTCCGACGACCTGTTGCTGCTCTACGTCTTCTGGGAACTCACCACGGTCTTCTCCTACCTGCTGATCGGGCACAGCACCGAGCGGCGGTCCAGCCGCCTGGCGGCCGCCCAGGCGCTGATCGTCACCACGCTGGGCGGGCTGGCCATGCTGGTCGGCTTCCTGCTGCTCGGCCGGCACGCCGGCGGCTACCGCTGGTCACTGATCACGTCCGTGCCGCTGCCCGGCGGCGGGTACCTGGTCACGGCCGTGCTGCTCGTCCTCGCCGGGGCGCTCGCCAAGGCCGCCGTGTTCCCGTTCAGCTCCTGGCTGCCGGTGGCGATGGCGGCACCCACGCCGGTCAGCGCGTACCTGCACGCGGCGGCGATGGTGAAGGCCGGGGTGTTCCTGATCGGGTTGCTCGGCCCGGCGCTCGCCCCGGCCGGTCCGTGGCGGCCGGTCACCGTGGTCGCCGGGCTGATCACCCTGGTCGCCGGGGGCTGGGCGGCGTTGCGGCAGGACGACCTCAAGCTGCTGCTGGCGTACGGGACGGTCAGCCAGCTCGGCCTGCTCACCGTGGTGCTGGGCGCGGGCACCCCCGAGGCGGCGCTGGCCGGCGCCGCGATGCTGCTGGCGCACGCGCTGTTCAAGGCGGGGCTGTTCCTCGTCGTGGGCATCCTCGACCACAGCGCCGGCGGCCGGGACCTGCGCGAACTGTCGGGGGTGGGGCGCAGCGCGCCGCTGCTCGCCGGGATCGCCGGGCTGGCCGCCGCCTCGATGGCCGGTGTGCCGCCGCTGCTCGGCTTCGTCGCCAAGGAGGCCGTCCTCGCCGCGTTCACCGACCGGCCGCTGGTGCTCGCCGTGCTGGTCGTGGGCATCGCGTTGACCGTCGCGTACAGCATCCGCTTCCTGTGGGGGGCCTTCGCCACCCGGCCCGGCGTGCCCGACACCGAACTGGAGCGGCCCCCGGCCGCGATGCTCGTACCGCCGGCCCTGCTCGCCGTGGCCGGGCTCGCCGCCGGTCCGGCGGCCGGCTGGATCGGTGGTCTGCTCCATCCGTACGCGGCGCTCTTCGGCCCGGTGGGGGAGCACCTGGCGCTCTGGCACGGACCGACCGTCGCGCTGGGCCTCTCCGCCGCGTCCATCGGCGGCGGCGTGGTGCTGCACCTGGTCCGCGGCCGGTTGGCGCCCGCGCTGCGGCGGCTGCGCTTCCCGGTCGGCGGCAACCAGGGGTACGAGTGGATCACCCACCGGTTCGACCGGATCGCCATCGAGGTCACCAGCGTCACCCAGCGCGGCTCCCTTCCGCAGTACCTCGGCACCGTGCTGCTCGCCCTGGTGCTGGTGCCCGGCACGGCGATGCTGGTCACCCGGCCCTGGCGGAACGACATCGCCGGCTGGGCCAGCCCGGCCCAGCTCGTGGTCTGCGCGGTGATCGCGGTGGCGGCGGTGCTCGCGCTCGGCGCCAGGCGCCGGCTCACCGCGATGCTGCTGGTCGGCGTCACCGGCTACGGCACGGCGATGATGTTCGTCCTCTACGGCGCGCCCGACCTGGCGCTCACCCAGTTCCTGGTGGAGACCGCCACCATCGCGGTCTTCGTGCTGGTCCTGCGGCGCCTGCCGCCCCACTTCTCGGCCCGCCCGCTGCGCCGCAGCCGCTGGGTACGCCGCGGCATCGGGCTGGCCGCGGGGCTGGTGATGGCCGGCCTCGCCCTCGCCGCGGCCGGCGCCCGGCGGGCGCCGTCGATCTCGCTGGCCTACCCGCATCTGGCGGTCACCGAGGGCCACGGCCGCAACGTGGTCGACGTGACCCTGGTGGACATCCGGGCCTGGGACACCATGGGCGAGATCTCGGTGCTGGTGGTGACCGCGACCGGGGTGGCCAGCCTGATCTTCGAGCGGTCCCGCACCGGGCCCCGACCGCGCCGCCCCCGCCCGTCCGCGCCCCGTCGGGACCGGCGCACCGTCTGGCTGCGCGGCGGGACCACCCTGCACGAGCGCCGCCGCTCGATCGTCTTCGAGGTGGTCACCCGGCTGATCTTCCACACCGTGGTGCTGTTCTCCCTGTTCCTGCTCTTCTCCGGGCACAACGCCCCCGGCGGCGGCTTCGCCGGCGGGCTGGTCGCCAGCCTCGCGCTGGCCCTTCGCTACCTGGCCGGCGGCCGGTACGAGCTGGCCGAGGCCGCCCCGGTGGGGGCCGGCACCGTGCTCGGCGCCGGGCTGGCCGTCGCGGTCGGCGGCGGCGTGCTCTCGCTGCTGGTCACCGGCGCTGTGCTGCACAGCGTCAAGGTGAACCTCTGGGTCCCCGTGGTCGGCCACCTCCACCTGGTCACGTCGCTCTTCTTCGACATCGGCGTCTACCTGATCGTGGTCGGCCTGGTGCTGGACATCCTGCGCAGCCTCGGCGCCGAGGTGGACCGGCACATCGAGGCGGCCGGCGAGTCCGCCCCGGGGCTCGTGGTCCAGCGGGAGGGGGACCGGCCATGACGAATGTCGGGGCGGGGCCGACACTGGTCCTGGTAATCGCCGTCGGGGCGCTCGTGGCGGCCGGCGTCACGCTGCTGCTGGAGCGGAGCCTGACCCGGATCCTGCTCGGCGTCATCCTGGTCGGCAACGGGGTGAACCTGCTGATCCTGCTCGGTGGCCGGTCCGGCGGCCCGCCCCTGGCCGGCACCGGGCCGACCGGGCAGATGAGCGACGCCCTGGCGCAGGCCATGGTGCTCACCGCCGTGGTGATCACGTTCGGGCTGACCGCGTTCCTGCTCGCGGTCGCCTACCGGAGCTGGTACCTCAGCGGCGACGACGAGGTGCAGGACGACCTGGAGGACCGGCAGATCGTCCGGCTCGCCGAACGTAACGAGGTGTCCACCGCGGATCTCGGCGGCGAGGGGCCGAACAACGACCCGGAGCAGGTGGACCCGGGGCCGGCGCTGCGCCGGCTGCGCCGCCGGGGGGAACATTCATGACCCCGGCCCTGGTCCCGCTGCCGGTGGTGGTGCCGCTGCTCGGTGCCGCGCTCACCCTGATCCTGGCCAACCGGCCCCGCTGGCAGCGGACGGTGAGCGTGCTCGGCCTCGTCACCACCCTGGCGGTCGCGGTGGTGCTGCTCGTCGAGGCGTACCGGCACGGGCCGGTGGTGGTCCGGGTGGGCGGCTGGCCCCCGCCGGTCGGCATCGTGCTGGTCGCCGACCAGTTGGCCGCACTGATGCTGGTGGTCTCCTCGGCGGTGACCCTCTGCGTGCTGCTCTACTCGATCGGCCAGGGGCGCGGGGAGACCACGGAGGCGGCCCCGGTGAACATCTACCACCCGACCTACCTGGTGCTCACCGCCGGCGTGACCAACGCGTTCCTCGCCGGGGACCTGTTCAACCTCTTCGTCGGCTTCGAGATCCTGCTGGCCGCCAGCTTCGTGCTGATCACCCTCGGTGGCACCGAGACCCGGATCCGGACCGGCGCGACGTATGTGGTGGTCAGCGTCCTCTCTTCGATGATCTTCCTGGCCGCGGTGGGACTGGTGTACGCCGCCACCGGCACTCTCAACATGGCCCAGCTCGCCGGGCGGCTGGACGACCTGCCGGCCGGCGTACGCCTGGTGTTGCAGCTCATGCTGCTGCTCGCGTTCGCCATCAAGGCGGCGGTCTTCCCGGTCTCGGCCTGGCTGCCGGACAGTTACCCGACGGCGCCGGCGCCGGTCACCGCGGTCTTCGCCGGCCTGCTCACCAAGGTCGGCGTCTACGCGATCATCCGCACCGAGACCCTGCTCTTCCCCGGCGGTCAGGTCTCCGGCCTGCTCATGGTCGTGGCCGGGCTGACCATGGTGGTCGGCGTCCTCGGCGCGGTCGCCCAGTCCGACCTGAAGCGGCTCTTCTCCTTCACCCTGGTCAGCCACATCGGCTACATGATCTACGGGGTGGCGCTGAGCACCGTTGCCGGGCTCTCCGGAGCGATCTTCTACGTGGTGCACCACATCACCATCCAGACCACCCTTTTCCTGGTCGCCGGCCTGGTCGAGGAGCGGGCCGGCAGCACCGACCTGCGCCGGCTGGGCGGACTGGCCCGGATCGCCCCGCTGCTCGCCGTGCTCTTCTTCGTCCCGGCGATGAACCTGGCCGGCATCCCGCCGTTCTCCGGCTTCCTCGGCAAGCTCGGCCTGCTCCAGGCCGGGGTGGCGGCCGGCGGGGTGCTGCCCGGGGTGCTGGTCGCCGCGGGAACGGTGACCAGCCTGCTCACCCTCTACGCCGCCTCCCGGGTGTGGAACATCGCGTTCTGGCGGGCGCCCCGGCTGGCCACCAGCGCCCCGGCCGTCCGGCTGCCCGCGCTGATGGTCGGCGCGACCGCCGCCCTGGTGGCGCTCGGCGTGGCGCTGACCCTGGCCGCCGGGCCGCTGTTCCGGGTCACCGCGGACGCCGCCGGCGACCTTCGGCAACGCACCCCGTACGTCCGGGCCGTGCTGCCGGCGGGCGTCCGGTGACCGGCGCCCCGCCTCCGGGCCCGCCGGCCGACGACGGGCGCGCGGCGGACGGACCGCCGCCGGCCGACGACGGCCCGGCGGCGCCGGCCATCGGGCGCGGCGGGCGGCGCCGCGACCAGGCCGTCACGCTCGGCTGGCTGGTGGCGATCTGGCTGCTGCTCTGGGGGGACCTGTCCTGGGGAAACCTGCTCGGCGGGATCCTCGTCGGCGGGGCCGTGCTGCTGTTCTTCCCGCTCCCGCCGGTCACCTTCGGCGGCCGGCTCCGCCCCGGCGCGCTGCTGGTCCTCGCGGTCACCTTCGTCGGCGAGCTGGTCAGCGCCAGTGTCCACGTCGCCGCCATCGCCGTCCGCCCCGGCTACCGGCCGCGCGGTGCGATCATCGCGGTGCCGCTGCGGATCCGCACCGACCTCAACCTGGCGCTCACCGCCGAGCTGATCTCCCTGGTCCCGGGCACCCTGATCCTCGAGGTGGACCGTGACCACGGCGCCCTCTACGTGCACGTCCTCGACGTCCGTAGCCCGGAGGACCTGACCGACAGCCGGGAGCGGGTCCTCGCCGTCGAGCGGCGCATCGTCCGCGCCGTCGGCTCCCCGCAGGAAGTACGCCAGCTCACCGCCGAACCCGACGACCGGAGGACCAACCCGTGACCACGCTTCTCGCCGTCGCGCTGACCGCGCTGATCTCGGTCACCGCGCTGCTCGCCCTGGCCCGCATCTACCGCGGACCGTCGCTGCTCGACCGGGTCGTCGCCGCCGACCTGCTGCTCTCCACCATGCTGGCCGCGGTGGCCGTGGAGGCGGCGGTCAACCGGCACGCCACCACGCTGCCCATCCTCGTGGTGCTCTCGCTGCTCGGCTTCGTCGGTTCGGTCTCCCTGGTCCGCTTCGCCGTCCGCGAGGTCGCCTGATGGCCGCCGTCGCCGACTGGTTCGGCGCGGCCTTCCTGTTGGCCGGGGCGCTGCTCGGGCTCGCCGCCGGGATCGGCGTGCTGCGCTTCCCGGACGTGCTGGACCGGATGCACGCCGCCACCAAACCGCAGGTCCTCGGCGTGCTGCTGCTGCTCGTCGGGGTGGCGCTGCGCCTGCGTACGCCGGCGGACCTGGGGATGATCGGGCTGGTCGCGGTCTTCCAACTGACCACCGCGCCGGTCGCCGCGCAGATGATCGGGCGGGCGGCGTACCGGTCGGGCCGGGTCGACGCCGCCCTGCTCGACGCCGACGAACTGGCCGGCCGGTGAACCGGACGCGCGGAGCTGGCGGACCGGCGAACCGGACGTCGAGGAGCTTCCCGGCACCCTCAGCGGACGCACAGCCAGCGCCGATAAAATGGCCGCATGATCGACTCCTCTGCCCAGGAGGGCAGCAGTAGCCAGCCGGGTCATGCCCGGCAATCCCCAGTCCCGACGGCCCCGGGAGCCCTGAGCGTCCCGTGTTGATCCTCGTGGGACTCGTTCTCATCATCGTGCTCACCGCCGCCACCGGTTACTTCGTGGCCCAGGAGTTCGGCTACGTCGCCGTGGACCGGGGCAAGCTCAAGCAGCTCGCCGACGGGGGCGACCAGGCCGCCGCCCGGGCCCTGGAGGTGACCGGACGGCTGTCGTTCATGCTCTCCGGCGCCCAGCTCGGCATCACCGTCACCGCCCTGCTGGTCGGTTACGCCGCCGAGCCGTACCTGGGCGGCGGGCTGGCCGACCTGCTCGGCGTCGCCGGGGTCTCCACCGGGGTCGCGCTGCCGCTGTCGGTGGCGCTGGCCCTGATCATCGCCACCGTGGTGCAGATGGTCCTCGGTGAGCTGGCCCCGAAGAACCTCGCCATCGCCCGTGCCGAAACCCTGGCCCGGGCGCTGGCCCGGTCCACCCTGATCTACCTGAAGATCGCCGGACCGGTGATCACCCTCTTCGACCGGGCCGCCGTGCGGCTGCTCCGCCGGGTCGGCATCGAGCCGATCGAGGAGCTGCCCAGCGGCGCCACCCCGGAGGACCTGGAACAGATCATCGCCGAGTCCCGGGAGGAGGGGCACCTCGACGCCGCGATGTCCGATCTGCTCGACCGGGGTCTCGACTTCCGGGAACTGACCGCCGGGGAGGCCATGGTTCCCCGGGTCGACGTGCACACGGTGCGGGCCGACGAGCCGGTCAGCCGGGTCGTCGAGCTGCTTGACACCGGGCATTCCCGGTTCCCGGTCCGGGGCGCCGAGGGCGTCGACGACTTGGTCGGCGTAGTCGGCATCGCCGACGTGCTGGGGGTGCCACCGGCCGAGCGGGCCACCACCCGGGTCGAGGCGGTGGCCGTACCCCCGCTGCTGGTGCCGGAGACGCTGCCGCTGCCGACGGTGCTGGACCGGCTCCGGGTCGGGCACCGGCAGCTCGCCTGCGTGGTCGACGAGTACGGCGGTTTCGCCGGCGTGATCACGCTGGAGGACATCGCCGAGGAGCTGGTCGGGCCGATCCGCGACGAGGACGATCCGCCGGAGCGGGCCGCGGCGCGGCAGGACGACGGCTCCTGGGTGGTGCCGGCCCGCTGGCGAATCGACGAGGTCGCCGACAGCACCGGCATCGCGCTGCCCGAGGCACCCGAGTACGACACCCTCTCCGGGCTGGTGATGCGGGAGCTGGGCCGGGTGCCCGAGGTCGGCGACCGGCTGGAGATCAGCCTCGCCGTCGACGGCGAGCTGGCCGACGTCGAACCGCGCGCCCTGGTCGAGGTGCTGGCCGTGGATCGGCACGTCGCCGACTCCGTCCGGCTCCGGACGACCGTCGCCGAGCGCGGGGAGGAGGCGGCATGAGCGAGCGGAGTGAGCGAGTCGTCGGGTTCAGCGTTTCGCGTCATGACGACGCCGAGCGCAGCGAGGTGGCGGCATGACCCCCGGGTTTGCGCTGTTCTTCTCCGTGGTGCTGCTGGCGCTCAACGGCTTCTTCGTGGCCGCCGAGTTCGCCCTGGTGGCGTCCAAGCGGTACCGCCTGGAGCAGATGGCGGCCGGCGGCGGCCGGGCGGCCCGGGCGGCGCTGGACGGGGTCCGCGAGTTGAGCCTGATGCTGGCCGGTGCCCAGCTCGGCATCACGCTCTGCACCCTGGGCCTCGGTGCCCTCGCCGAGCCCGCGATCGAGCACCTGATCAGCCCGCTGCTGCACGCGGTGGGTCTGCCGGTGGCGGCCAGCCATGTGGTGGCGCTGGTGTTCGCGCTCGCCCTGGTGACCTTCCTGCACCTGGTGGTCGGCGAGATGGCCCCGAAGTCGTGGGCGATCACCGACGCGGAGCGCTCGGCCACGCTGCTGGCGCTGCCGTTCCGTGCCTTCGCCCGGGTGTCCCGCCCGGTGCTGTCCGCGCTGAACGCGCTGGCCAACGCGATCCTGCGGCTGGTCGGCGTACGCCAGCAGGACCAGCTCGCCCAGGTGCACGGCCCGGACGAGCTGCGCATCCTGCTGGAGCAGTCCCGCGAGCACGGGCTGCTCGGCGCCGAGCAGCACCAGATGCTGACCAGCATGCTGGAGCTGCAGGGCACCACGGTGGCGCAGGTGATGGAGCCGTTCGACCGGATCGTCACGGTATGCCGGGAGGACACCGCCGAGCGGATCGAGCACGTCTCGCGGGACAGCGGCCGGTCCCGGTTGGCCGTGCTCGACGCCGGCGGCGAGGTGTGCGGCCTCGTGCACGTCCGCGAGGCGGTCCGGGCGGTCACCACGGGCCGGCCGGCGACCGCGGGTGAGCTGATGACCCCGGCGTTCACGCTGCCCGCCGGGGCGTCGGTCACCGAGGCGGTGGCGGCCATGCGGGGCCGGCAGGCCCAGCTGGCGTTGGTCCGCAACGGTGGCGGCCCGACCCGGCCGATCGGCTTCGTGGCGCTGGAGGACCTGCTGGAGGAGGTCATCGGCGAGTTCGACGACGAGACCGACCCGGTGCCCCGGGGCCGCCGCCTGCGCTGACGGTCCCGTCCCACCCGTCCGGCCGTCGGGTCCCTCGGGCCCGGCGGCCGGCCCGTCCCCACGCCCCCGGGCCCGGCGGCCGGCCCGTCGGCACGCCGCTCCGGCACCCGCATCGCCGATGTGGCGGGGTCCGGAGCGGCCGGACCCCGCCACATCGCCGAGCCGGCAAGGGAAGCCGAGCGGGCAAGGGAAGCCGAGCGGGCGAGGGGAGCCAAGCCGGCGAGGCAGGCCGGGCCGGTGCGCGGGGCAGGAGTGCCCGCCCGGCGAGCGGGAATGCCGGTGGCATGCGGCTGACCGGGCTGTCGTCGGAGTCCGTCTGGACCGGGCTCTCGGTGAGCACCACCGTGACCAACGCCAGCACCCGACCGGGCCTGCGGCTGCCCGGCCGGGTGACGCTCACCGCCGGGGGCGAGGACGTGCCGGTCCGGCACCTCCGGCTCGGACTGGTCGCCCAGCTCGAGCCGGAGGATCCGGACGCGCCGCGCCGGTTGGTGCAGTACCACCAGGTGCCGGTCGCCGGCCGGTTCGTGGTGCCGGCCGGGCGCCGGCAGGCGGTCGACTTCGCCTTCCCGCTGCCCTGGGAGACCCCAGTGAACATGTTCGGCGGGGTCCCGCTGATGAGCCTGCGCCACGGGCTGCGTACCGAGGTGTCGGTCGACCCGGACCTGGATCAGGGCGCGATGGTGCCGATCTTCATCCACCCGCTCCCCGCCCAGCAGGGCATCCTCGCGGCGCTGGACATCCTCGGCTTCGTGATGCGGCAGGCGGGCCTCCAGCACGGCCGGCTGCCCGGCGTGGAGCAGACGCTGCCGTTCTACGAGCAGCTCGGCTACTGGGTGGCGCCGCTGTACGCCGGCCCGATCACCGAGCTGGAGGTGATCTTCGTGACCAACGCGGCGGGGCTGGAGGTGCTGCTTTGGATGGACCGGCGGCTCTCCCTGGCCGGAGTCACCCACCAGAGCATCAGCCGGTTCCGGGTCTGGCACGCCGGGGCCGTGCAGCGGGACTGGGTGGCCACCGTGGACGGCTGGCTGCGGCACGCGATCGACCGGCATGCGGCAGCCGCCGCGCACGCCGACTGGTCCGCCATGATCCGGGAGTCGGCGCACGTCAGCCGCCACCCGGACGAGCCCGTCCAGCCGGGCTTCGGCCTTCAGGGCACCGCCGGCGGGGGTGGCGGCATCGGGGGCGGCGGCGGTGGCGACGGCACCTGACCCGCCCCCGTGTCGGGCCGGTGCCGCCGCAGTCCACACGTCAACCGGGGACGCCTGCTATATCGCAGGCGTTGACCGGGGCCCGTTCCTTACATCGACGCGGTGGCGAGCTTGATGCTGAAGCCGAGGAACAGGGCGGCGACGGCGGTGGTGCCGCCGGCGGCCAGGCGCTGGCGACGGCGGAACTGGGCGGCCAGGAAGGTGCCCGCGAAGATCAGCGCGGTCAGGTAGAGCGCGCTGGTCACCTGGGCGATCAACCCGAGCAGCACGAACGACAGCGCCGGCCAGGCGTACCCGGGGTCGACGAACTGGATGAAGAACGAGATGAAGAAGAGGATCGCCTTCGGGTTGAGCAGGCTGATCACCAGTGCCTTCCGGAACGGACTGCGCATCGCGGCCGGCTCCGCCGCGTCGATCAGGCGCGGCGTCGCCGGGTTGTTGCGGTCGCGCCAGCGCCGCCAGGCGCCGCGCAGCATGGTCAGCCCTACGTAACCCAGGTACGCGGCGCCGGCGTACTTGACCACCAGGAAGAGCGGCGGGTACGCCTTGAGCAGCGACGCCACCCCGGCGGCGGAGAGGAACATCAGCACCGAGTCGCCGACGAACACCCCGCCGGCGGCCCGGTAGCCGGCCCGTACCCCGCGCTTGGCGGCGGTGGAGAGCACGAAGAGCGAGTTCGGCCCGGGGAGCAGCACGATGGCCACGGTCCCCAGCACGTACGTCCAGATGTCGGTGATGCCCAGCACGCCGGACATCATGACGCCACCGGTGCCGCCGGGCGAAGCCTTTCCCGCAGCGTGACCTGTGCGTTGGGCCACTCGGTGGCGAGCATGGAGTAGAGCGCGGAGTCCCGCCAGGTGCCGTCGGCGCGGCGGCGGTTGGACCGCAGCGTCCCCTCCCGGGTGGCGCCGAGCCGCTCGATGGCCCGCTGCGAGCGCTCGTTGAGGGTGCTGGTCTGCCAGGTGACCCGGATCGCGTCCAGCTCCTCGAAGGCCCGGGTGAGCAGCAGCAGCTTCGCCTCGGTGTTGATCCCGGTGCGCCACCACGCCCGGCCGAGCTGGGTGAAGCCGATCTCCAGGGTCCGTAGGCCCGGGTCGGGCTGGTAGTACGAGGTGGTGCCGACGACCGCGCCGGTGGCGGCGCATCGCTGCACCCAGGGCGTCCGGACTCCCCGTAGGTTCGCGTCCAGCGCGGCGCGGATCTGGCCGGCCGTCTCGGCCGCGTTCTGCGGCCGGGGGCTGCCGACGTACCGCCAGACCTCCGGGTCGTCGAGGGCGGCGTACAGCTCCTCGGCGTGGGACTCATCGAGCGGTTCCAGCACCACGTGCTCGCCGCGCAGCACGACGGGCTCCAGCCAGGCCGACCGGGCGGGCCGCAGGTACGCCGGCACCGGCGCGGCCACCCCGGCGGCCGGCTCGGGCACGCCGGCGGTGAGCCGCAGCGGCAGCACCCCCGCCCAGTACGGCAGGTCGAGGTCGGCCGGGTCGTCGTTGGCTCCGGCGGCCCGGGCGCGGACCGACACCTCGCGCAGCGGCAGGGCCAGCACGGCCGTCTCGGCCAGTTCGCGCCGGCTCGGCGGGCGGCTGTCGGTGCTGCGCCCGGCCGCCACCTTCTCCACCAGCGCGGTGAGCACCTCGGCCTTCTCCCGCTCGTCGGTCACCGGGCGGGCGGTGCCGTGGACGACCACCGACCGGTAGTTGGCGCTGTGGTTGAACTGGGACCGGGCGTAGACCAGCCCGTCGAGCAGGGTCACCGCGACGCAGACCGGAAGTCCGTCGCCCCGGGCGGCGAGCAGCGGCCGGCTCCCGGTGGAGCCGTGCAGGTAGAGGGTGTCGCCGATGCGGACGTGCAGGGTGGGCAGCACGCGCGGCTCGCCGTCCACGGTGAACCCCAGGGTGCAGTGGTACGCCTCGTCCAGCACGGCGTGCGCGGCGGCCTCGTCGTAGCTCATCCGGTCCCGCATGCGGGTGGCGGTGGTCCGTTCGGTCCGGGGGTACATGCGGCAGTCCCACCTTTGTTCTAGTACAATCTCTGAACTGTGGCAGCACATTATCAGATCGTCGGCTCGTCGTCGGCGGCCATTTCGGCGAGCGTGGAAAGCGGCATCCGCAGCGGCGGCCTCGCCCCGGGCGTCACCCTGCCGGCCGTCCGCGCCCTGGCCACCGAGCTGGCGGTCAGCCCGGCCACCGTGGCCAAGGCGTACCAGGAGCTGCGCCAGCGGGGCCTGGTGGTCACCGCCGGCCGGCACGGCACCCGGGTCCGACCCCGCCCACCCGTCGCCACCCGCCGCGCCGCGCTGATGCCGGCCCCGCTGCCCGGCGCCCGCAACCTCTCCGCCGGTCAGCCCGACAGCCGGCTGCTGCCGCCGCTCGGCCCGCACCTGGCCGCGCTCGCCACCGAGCTCGGCCCGCCCGGCGGGTACGCGGTCACCGCCGTCCTGCCCGAGCTGGCCGCCGCTGCCCGGGAGCGGTTCGCCGCCGACGGTGTACCGGCCGAGGAGATCACCGTGACCGGAGGCGCGCTGGACGGCATCGAGCGCCTGCTCGCCGCCCACCTGCGTCCCGGCGACGCGGTCGCGGTCGAGGACCCGGGCTGGGCCAACCTGCTCGACCTGCTCGCCGCGCTCGGGCTACGCGCCATCGGGGTGCCCGTCGATGACGACGGCCCCACCGAGCCGGGCGTCCGGGCCGCCCTCACCTCCGGGGCCCGCGCGCTGATCGTGACCAGCCGCGCCCAGAACCCGACCGGCGCCGCCGTCTCCGCCGACCGCGCCGCGGCCCTGCGTACGCTGCTCGCCGGCCGCGCCGACCTGCTGCTGATCGAGGACGACCACGCCGCCGAGCTGGCCCGCGTACCCCTGCACCCGCTCGCCGGGGCGACCCCGGCGTGGGCCTTCGTCCGGTCGGTGAGCAAGCCCTACGGTCCGGACCTGCGACTCGCGGTGCTCGCCGGCGACGAGGCCACCGTGGCCCGGGTGGCCGGCCGCGCCCGGGTGGGCGCCGGCTGGGTCTCCACCGTGCTGCAACGCCTGGTCCTGGCGCTCTGGCGCGACCCGGGCACGACGGACCTGGTGCGGCGGGCGGGGGAGAGCTACGAGCGGCGGCGGGACGGGCTGGTCGACGCGCTGGCCGCCCGGGGGCTGGCCGCCCACGGGCGGACCGGGATCAACGTCTGGGTGCCCGTGCCCGACGAGACGGTGATGGTCACCGCGCTGCGCGACGCCGGCTGGTCGGTCGCCCCCGGCGCGTTGAACCGGATCGCCGCCGCCCCCGGCGTCCGGATCACGGTCAGCCCGCTCGACGAGGCCGACCTCGTGCCCCTGGCCGACGCGGTGGCGCGGGCGGTGCGTCCCGTCGGGCCGGCCCCGTTCACCGCGTGATCCCGGCCCGGCCGATCTGCCCCGGCAATCCCGGCGGCATGGCCCGGTCGGCGACGGGTAAGACCGGCCGGGAGGTGGGTGACCGTGGCGAACAGGTCCCGCAAGGGCATCTGGATCGGGGTGGCGGTGGTGGTGATCATCCTGGTGATCATCGCGATCGCGCTGGCCTCGCGCGGTGGCGGCGGCGGGGGTGGTGGTTACTGATGTGGGCGGCACCCGGCGTCGATGACGAAACCGGTATATAAAGTCGGGCATGGCCGAGACCGAGAGCGCGCCCGGAGCGCAGGAGTTCATCCCGCCGCAGGCGGACACGATCGACCAGCTGCGCGCCGCCGCGGCCGGCTGCCAGGGCTGCGAGCTCTACCGGAACGCGTCCCAGACGGTGTTCGGCCGGGGTGACGAGAGCGCCCGGGTGGTCTTCGTCGGCGAGCAGCCCGGCGACATGGAGGACCAGAAGGGCCTGCCCTTCGTCGGCCCCGCCGGGCGGGTGCTGCGCCGCGCCGTGGACGACGCCGGCATCGACCCCGGCCACATCTACCTGACCAACGCCGTGAAGCACTTCCGATTCGAGTTGCGCGGGAAGCGGCGGATCCACCAGACGCCGGACCGGGTGCACATCACCGCCTGCCGGCCCTGGCTGGTCGCCGAGTTCGCCCGGCTCCGCCCGGAGGTCGTCGTGGTGCTCGGCGCCACCGCCGCCAAGGCGCTGCTCGGGCCGGCGTTCCGGGTGACGAAGCAGCGCGGGGAACTGCTGCCCTGGCCGGACGCCGCGCAGCGCCCGCAGGACTTCAAGCGGGTGCCGGTCGACCAGGCCGGCAAGGTGGCCGACGCCCCGGAGGCCCAGTTGCTGGCCACCATCCACCCGTCCGCCGTGCTGCGCGCGGACAACCAGGACGTGGCGTACGAGGGTCTGGTCGCGGACCTGACGGTGGCCGCCCGCGCCCTGGCCGCCTGAGGGGTCCCTCAGTCGCGTTCCTGCCAGGTGCACAGGCAGACGCGGTTGCCGTCCGGGTCGGCGAGCACCCAGAACCGCGGCGCGTTCTCGTCGCTGACGAGCGTGCCGCCGGCGGCCAGCGCGGCCTCGATGCGCGGTGCCACCTCCGCCGGGTCCACCCACACGTCCGGGTGCCAACGCTGCCGGGGTTCCGCACTACCGGACTCCTGGAACCACACGGTGGGCAGCGTGCCGGCCCGGTCGCGCAGCTCGTCGCCGAAGCCCGGTCCCGCGAGGTGCTCGGTCGCGAGCACCTCCCGCCAGAACGGCAGCACGGCGGCGAAGTCCGGGGTGTCCAGGGCGAGTTCGAGCCGGGACAAGCCGGTGTGACCCAGCGGCACGCCGGCGTCGGCGGCGATCGCGGCGATGGCCCGGGCCAGCCGGACGTCCCGGGCGGTGACCCCGCCCACGTCGTGGGACCAGAGCCGCACGTCGACGTGCGTGTAACGGAGGTCGAGATCGGGATGGTGGTCCATCCGCTCGGCCGCCGCACCGATGGCGTCGACGACCGCCAGCCCGGCGGCGAAGCTCCCCGTGGTGATCCGGGTCTGCAGGCCGCCGAGCAGGTACGTCCACCCGGCCAGTCCCTCGTCGACGATCTGCTGCCCGGTGAGCGTGCTCATCCGTCCATCCTGGCGTACCGGCCGGGCCCGGAAAAGACCACGGCGGGGCCCTTGCCGGCACCCGCGATCGCGGTGGCGCCCGGCCCCCGGGCCCTTCCCGCCCGCCCGGGTGGCGGGCAGACTCATCGCCATGGAGCAGCATCTCTACGAGCCGGTGCACGAGGAGTTCCGCGACCTGTGCCGCGAGTTCCTCGCCCGGGAAGCCGTGCCCTACCACGAGCGCTGGGAGGCCGACGGGATCGTGGACCGGGAGGTGTGGCGCAAGGCCGGCGCCGCCGGGCTGCTCGGCATGGATGTCGACGAGGCGCACGGTGGCGGCGGGCAGCACGACTTCCGGTTCAACGCGGTCCTCGACGAGGAGATCATCGCGGCCGGCTGCTCCGGCGTCGGGTTCGGCCTGCACAACGACGTGGTGGCCCCGTACCTCACCGAGCTGACCACCGCCGACCAGCGCAAGCGCTGGCTGCCGGGCTTCTGCTCCGGCGACCTGGTCACCGCGATCGCGATGAGCGAGCCGGGGGCGGGTTCCGACCTGGCGGGCGTCCGCACCAGCGCGGTCCGCGACGGCGACACCTACGTCCTCAACGGCCAGAAGACGTTCATCACCAACGGCGAGTTGGCCGACCTCGTGGTGGTGGTCGCCAAGACGGCGCCCGACCAGGGCGCGCACGGGGTGAGCCTGCTCGCGGTGGAGACCGGCACACCCGGGTTCAGCCGGGGCCGGCGGCTGGCCAAGGTGGGCCTGAAGGCCAACGACACCGCCGAACTGTTCTTCGACGACTGCCGGGTGCCGGCGGAGAACCTGATCGGCACCGAGAACCACGGCTTCTACCACCTGATGGCCAACCTGCCCCGGGAGCGGCTGAGCATCGCCGTGGCGGCGGTGGCGGCGGCGGAGAAACTGCTCGCGCTCACCCTCGACTACGCCCGCTCACGGGAGGCGTTCGGCCGGCCGATCGGGAAGTTCCAGCACAACCGGTTCCTCCTGGCCGAGTTGGACACCGAGGTCACCATCGCACGGACCTTCGTCAACCACTGCGTCGCCGAGTTCAACGCCGGCCGGCTCTCGGTGACCGACGCGGCGAAGGCCAAGTGGTGGACCACCGAGCTGCAGAACCGGGTGGCCGACCGCTGCCTGCAGCTGCACGGCGGCTACGGCTTCATGCTGGAGTACCCGGTGGCCAGGGCCTGGCTGGACGGCCGGGTGCAGACGATCTACGGCGGCACCACCGAGATCATGAAGGAGATCATCGGCCGCGGCCTCGGCCTCTAGCAGAACCTGGATGCCGGTGGCCGGCTGGCTGCGCAAGGATGGGCGGGCTTGGCACCCCTTACCTAGGAGCCCTGATGGCCACCGACCTGACCGCGCCGGCCCCACCCCGGCTCGATGTCGCCGCGATCCAGCGCCGGACCCTCCGGCTGCTCTTCGTCACCCAGATCATCGGCGGGATCGGCGTCACCATCGGCGTCGCGGTCGGCGCGCTGCTCGCCGCCCGGATCGCCGGCACCGCCGTGGCGGGCCTGGCGCAGAGCGCGGCCGTGGTCGGTGGGGCCCTGCTCGCCGTCCCGGTGACCCGGATCATGACCGGGCACGGCCGCCGGCCGGGCCTGGTGGTGGCGTACCTGGCCGGGGCGGCCGGCGGTGTGCTGGTGGTGCTCGCCGCGGTCACCCGCTGGGTGCCACTGCTCTTCCTCGGCATGCTGCTCTTCGGCGGCGGCACCGCGGCCAACCTTCAGGCGCGCTACACGGCGGTGGACCTCGCCGAGCCGGCCCGCCGGGGGCGCCAGCTCTCGTTGATCGTCTGGGCCACCACCATCGGCGCGGTGGCGGCGCCCAACTTCGCCGCGCTCGCCGACCGGACCACCGGCGGGTGGGGACTGCCGCCGCTGGCCGGCCCGTTCGCGTTCAGCGCCGCGGCGTTCGTGCTCGCCGCCGGCGTACTGACGGCTCTGCTGCGGCCCGACCCGCTGCTCACCGCCCGCCGGCTGGCGGCCGCCGACGACCCGGTGGCCGAGGTGGTCGCGGCGCCGGCCGACGGCTCCGGGTCGCAGCGCGGCGTCAGACGCGCCGAGCCGGAGTTGTCGCCAGCCCGGCGCGCTGAGGGCATGCGCGCCGCGTGGCGGGTGGTACGCGAGCGGCCCGCCGCCCGGCTCGGCATCGCGGCCGTGGCGATGGGGCACCTGGTGATGGTCGCGGTGATGTCGATGACCCCGGTTCGGCTCGGCGAGTTCCACGACGACGCCGACGTGCTGCGGGTGGTCGGCATCGTGCTGAGCCTGCACATCGCCGGCATGTACGCGCTCTCCCCGGTGGTCGGCTGGCTCACCGACCGGCTCGGCCGGCGCGCGGTGATCCTCGGCGGGATCGGGGTGCTGCTCGCCGCCTGCGCGGTCGCCGGCACGGCCGGACACCACACGCCGGAACTCTCGCTCGGTCTGGCGCTGCTCGGACTGGGCTGGTCGGGCACCATGGTTGCCGGCTCCACGCTGCTGTCCGAGTCGGTGCCCACGGACGTGCGGCCGAGCGTTCAGGGGTTGTCGGACCTGACCATGGGACTGGCCGGGGCCGGCGCTGCGGCGCTGAGTGGGTTTGTCGTACGGGTGGCCGGTTATCCGACCCTCACCCTGCTCGCGGCGATCGCGGCGGTGCCCCTGGTGGCGCTAGCGTTGCGTCCGGTGCCAGCGGGGGCGCCCGACGAGGAGGAGTGACACGTGCGGCTGACCGACTTCTGGGCGCGGCTGGAGGAGGCGTTCGGGCCGGGCTACGCGGCCAGCATCGCCAGCGACCAGGTGTTGTCCCAGCTCGGCGGGCGGACCATCGAGCAGGCCCTCGCCGCGGGTGAGGAGACGCACGTGGTGTGGCGGGCGGTGGTCGCCGCCTATCCCGACCGGGTCCCCGCGCGACTACGCTGAGCAGCCTTTTTTCCGAGTCCGCGTGTCGCTTGCCGAGTCGTACACCTGTTCGGCTATTGTCCACAGCGGGGTGCTCGTCCACAGCTCGCGGCCCGTCGGCTGGTTTTCTGTCGGACCCAGCGCCTAGCGTGTCCCGCGTGACGCGAAGCTCAGGTAAGACGCCGGCGAAGGCAGGGGTGGCAACGATGGCGGCAGGGCCGGACCGGGAGAAGGCACTCGACCTTGCTCTCGCTCAGATCGACAAGCAGTTCGGCAAGGGTTCGGTGATGCGGCTGGGGGAGCGGCCGGTCGTGCAGACCGCCGTGATCCCGACCAGCTCCATCGCGCTCGACGTCGCGCTCGGCGTGGGCGGTCTGCCCCGTGGCCGGGTCATCGAGATCTACGGCCCGGAGTCCAGCGGTAAGACCACGGTCGCCCTGCACGCGGTGGCCAACGCCCAGCGGGCGGGCGGCATCGCCGCGTTCATCGACGCCGAGCACGCGCTCGACCCGGAGTACGCGAAGGCCCTCGGCGTCGACACCGACGCCCTGCTGGTCTCCCAGCCGGACACCGGCGAGCAGGCGCTGGAGATCGCGGACATGCTGGTCCGCTCCGGCGCGCTCGACATCATCGTGATCGACTCGGTTGCCGCCCTGGTGCCGCGCGCCGAGATCGAGGGCGAGATGGGCGACAGCCACGTGGGTCTCCAGGCCCGGCTGATGAGCCAGGCGCTGCGCAAGATCACCGGTGTGCTCAACAACACCGGCACCACGGCGATCTTCATCAACCAGCTCCGCGAGAAGATCGGCGTGATGTTCGGCAGCCCGGAGACCACCACCGGTGGTCGGGCGCTGAAGTTCTACGCCTCGGTCCGGCTCGACGTGCGCCGCATCGAGAGCCTCAAGGACGGCACCGACGTGGTCGGCAACCGCACCCGGGTCAAGGTCGTGAAGAACAAGGTCGCCGCACCGTTCAAGCAGGCCGAGTTCGACATCATGTACGGCAAGGGCATCTCCCGCGAGGGGTCGCTGATCGACGTCGGCGTGGAGCAGGCGATCATCCGCAAGTCCGGCGCCTGGTACACCTACGACGGCGACCAGCTCGGCCAGGGCAAGGAAAAGGCCCGCGAGTTCCTCCGCGAGAACCCGGATGTGGCCGCCGAGATCGAGAAGAAGATCCTGGAGAAGCTCGGCGTCGGGGTCGGCGTGGGCGACGCCGCCGGTGGCCCGGAGCTGCCGCCGGTCGACTTCTGACCTGCCCCGTGGCAGGACGACGCGCCCGTACGGGGCGAGGCTGGGACGCCAGCCCGCCCCGCACGGGTGACGCCACCACACCCCGCCCTCGCCGGGGCCGCCGGGGCCGCGCCGAGGAGGCCGATCCGGAGGCCGCGCCGGCCCCGCCCCGCGACGAGGCCGAGGCGGCCCGGGAGATCTGCCTGCGGCAGCTCGCGGTCCGGCCGCGTACCCGGGCCGAGCTGGCCGGCGCCCTCGCCAAGCGGGGCATCTCCGAGGAGGTCGCCGCCCAGGTCCTCGACCGGTACGACGAGGTCGGCATCATCGACGACGCCGCCTTCGCCCGCGCCTGGGTCACCAGCAGGCATGCCGGCCGTGGGCTGGCCCGGCGGGCGCTCGCCAACGAGCTGCGCCAGCGCGGCGTCGACGGCGAGGTGGCCAGCGAGGCGCTTGGCGAGCTGGACGAGGAGACCGAGGCGGAGACCGCCCGCGCCTTGGTCGAGCGGAAGCTGCGGACCGCCCGGGGCGAGCCGGACGCGGTGTTCCGCCGCCTCGTGGGCATGCTGGCCCGCAAGGGGTACCCGCCGGGCGTGGCGATCCGGGCGGTGAAGGAGGCCCTGGCCGCGCAGAGCGCCGAGGCCGCCGAGTTTGCCGAGCACATCGACGCCGACGCGCTCGCCGAGGCCGAGCACGAACTCGACCGGGACGCCCGCACCCTCGACTGACTGTGAGGCTGGCTTGGTCGGTCTGCAGGTGATGGGCTGATGGTCGGCAGCAGTGGGCGTGACTCTTCGTCTGACTGGCTTTGTGCCTTTG
>NZ_JBIAHQ010000031.1:0-63071 GCF_042870725.1 Micromonospora sp. NPDC006431 | reverse complement strand
GGCGTGCTGGGTAGTGTCACGATGATCCTCTTCCTGTCTCCCGTCGAGCCTAGCTCGCCCGGGAAGGCTGTCTCATCTCAGCCTGACAGACAGGGCCTTCCCTACGGCGAGCATGCCTACGGCGGCGAGCAGGCAGCCGGTCGCCACGGCGGCCAGCAGGATCTGGTTGCCTCCGTGGTTGATGGCTGCAGCGCGGCGCCGCGCAACTGTATCAACGGTCGGGATCCCGACACGACATCGGCGTCGCTGTCGACTACGTTCACCTAGCGAACTGGCCCCCCACCATCCGGCCTGACAAGCCGAGGCGGCAGAGGCCGGAGCTCCACCACGAGACGAAACCGACGGTGATGATCAGACACACGAACCCCCGCCTCACCGCGCTGGCCGCTGCACTCGGCTTGTTCGCCGTGGCTGGCTGCGGGTCGGATGGCGAACCACAAAGCGCCGGCGCTTCGACGACACCCTCTGTCAGCGCCTCGCCAAGCCCATCGCCCTCACCGACCGTTTCACTGTCCCCGTCGCCCGCCGCGAGCACCAGCACGCCGGCGCCGGCCGAGCCAAAGCTCGGCCAGAAGCAGACGACGGACCTGGGCGACGTGACCGTCTACAGCGTCAAGTTTCCGGTGCAGGCGCAGGACGACGTCGCCAGCAGGATCCGAACGAAGGGCATGCAGTTCGCGGTCGCCGACATCAAGGCCTGCTCGAACGGCACCACGGACGGCGACGGCTACGGGTTCAGCATCAGCGACTTCCAGCTCGTCGACACGGACTCTCGGACCTACACTTTCTGGAACGTCCAGGTCGGCGCGCGTTCACCCAACCTCGTTGACAGCCTCAGCGCTCTCGCCACACCACGGGCGGGTGCCTGCAAGCGGGGGTGGCTGACCTTCGAGCTGCCACCGAAGACGCGGATCGTATCGGTGGAGTTCGCACCGTCCGGCGGCCTGCCCCTCACCTGGAAAGTCCGCTAGGGCGGCAGAGCCGCCGCAACGGAAGGGTCCGGCAAGGCCGGCTGCACCTGGCAATGGCCCGAGCGGGTTCGAGTAGAGCCGACGGGGTTCGAACCCGCACACCCGGATTGAATGCCCGGGACCTGGCCAGTAAGCCGACGGCTCCGTGGCCCGACGAGGAGTTGAACCTCGGACCTTCGCTCTGGCTCTCCCGCTGAGCTACCGGGGCGGGAGCGGGATTTGAACCACGCGATTTCCGGCTCATGGGGCCGGCGAGGACGACCGAACTCCTGGCCCCGGCAACTACAGGGGCCAACAGGGGATTTGCCACTCTTGGGCGATTGAGCGCCCAACCACTCTTCCTTGTCGGACTGCATCACACGCTGGTGGCAGACGTCGCCTTCACTCTCCGCTAAGCTCGCCTGGGCGCGGCACTCGGACCACCCGCCGTAGCCATGTCGGACTCAGCTCAAGCTCGACCCTGACGGCCCAGCACACCGCAGGGTCATCGCGGTGGTGGACCAACCAATGACGAAGAACGCTGCCGTCATCAGCCCGAACGGCGGCGGCGACGTCATCGCCAGCGGCAAGCGGGGGCGTTGGCACACTGTTTGACACGCATCACCGACTCGCACCATCCAGGAACCCGCCACCCAGCCCTCCCAACAGCCCACATTAGGCTGCGCCCGCCATTCGCGCGACAGCCGACCAACGACCAGGTGCCCATTCGATCGGCGTCTGCGAGGCGCGCTCACCAGCGCCTGTCGCCGCCCGAGATTATCGCCGGGGCGCCGGGTCGGGCTGAACCACTACCAGATCGAGCAATGCCATGACCGACCTCGTCTACACCTGCTGGTGCCCGCGCAGGCAATGTCGTAGCACGGCCGTACCTTGCGCGCATGAGGACGACAGGGACGGCGGCAGTTCGCCGGTGTGGACCGCTCACTCTTTGACACGACCTACCGCCAGCTAGCCACCGTCACGGTCGGGCGGAGGTCGTACCCATGGTCTCCGCGATGATGGTCTTCACCTTGAGCGCGAGCTCGCCGGCGGGCGGCAGACCGTCGCGGGTCATCATCCGAAGGACTTCGTCGATCGCGTTCTTCGTGCGGAGGTCCACCCCGTAGTTCTCGTGCAACCACGGCTTGAACGACGGACGCGACTTTCGCCTGCGGAACGAGTCCAGCACCGTCCGCCACCCGGCGAAGTCCGGATGAACGGCGCGGACAGCGGTCTCATTGAGATACGCCGTAATGTCAGGACGGTCCAGACCAATGGCCTTGTGCTTGCGTCTGCGCTGGCGAGAGCTCCGCGAGAGTGCCTGGAGCTTTCGCTCCTCGTCGGTCTCCATGCGCCCGGTGTTCACCCGTTGGATCTTCGCGTTGTCAACGAGAACGAAGACCGGCACATCGAGGTAGCGGTCCAGGAAGTCGAGGTCAGCGGTGGCCAACAGGTTGTTGGTGCCGAACATTCGGATCAGCGCGAGACCAGCGGCCCGAAGCTCGTCATCGTACAGGCGTTCTAGTACCAGCCGGTCGTGGTCGCCTTCGACGATGAGCAGGCCGCTGATGCCGGCGAGCAGCTCACCGCGGTTCACGCCGAGCTGCTTGGCGAGTGCGCCCTGGGCCGTAATGGCGCGTGGGCCGAGGACCTCTACGCGTGCATGGCCGTTGATAGCTGACACGTGCACCCGCGTCCAGCCGGGCAGATCCAGGAAGATGGGGCTGTGTGATGCGATCACGATGTCGGAGCCCTGGTGGTTCAGGCTCTGAAGGGCCGCGGCTGCGGCGCGCTGAGCCGCCGGATGCAGATGTGCCTCCGGTTCATCGAAGACCCGCACAGTACGGCGGGGCCGCGCTTCGTAGAGCAGGAACGACAGCCGGACGTTCGCCGAGATCACCTCCACGTCCTCCCGCGTGTACTCCCCGGTTGGCGAGACCTGCCGAGGCCGTCCTGCCAGGGTTAGAGCGGCCTGCCACGGGTTCAGGGCCTGGAGGATCGCGTTGATAGCCTTGCTGGTCCAGAAACCTTTCTTCGTGACCTCTGCCTCGAAAGTCTTCGCGGCCGATAGGGCAGCGCTCATGAGCGCGTCCTCGTCGAGCATCTCGACGACGTGGGCCCACAGACTCATCCTCATCACGAGGGTGTCGTACTGCAGGGCCATTGCTGCCAATGCCTCGTCGGCCCACCGTCGTTGACCTGCGGAGAGCTGGTCGAGGACGCGGCCTTCGTCCATCCCGATACGGCCGACTGTGCCCGCGCCGGCGACCTCGATGCGGAAGTTGGCCAGATCCTTGATCATCGTCACGCGGGTGCCTTCGGGCTGGGCTGCGACGATGGAGACACCTGGAGCGGTGGCGTTCAATTCGGCCATCGCGTGCTCCTGGCCGGTTCCGTGCAGCCACCAGTAACAATCCAACACATCAGGAGCGGTAGCAACGGGCAGCCGCCGCTCCATGACATTCAACAGATCGAGGGCCGGCTGGAACGCGATCCCCAAGGCCTGGTTCACATCTTCGTCGATCTCGCGGTCAGTTCTCGGCCGGGGTAACCACTGCAGCTCGGCGGGCGCGTGGTCGGTGGGCGGGAGCTCCAACAGCGGAATCCACCCACCGATACGGCCGTCCGGCTCCGCGAGTGCCCGACGCAAGGGCGCGAAAACGTCCGGCAGCGTGTCGGCCAACACGGCGACCGAGTCGGGCACCTCCTCGACCACCAGGGTGCGGCTGAACCGGCGGGCAACCCGTCGGGGCACCGTCCGGACATTCGCATCCACCTCGGGATCGAGGTCGATGCTCTCCAAGCCATACATGATCACCGGCGTTGCGGATACGTCAGTAAGGAATGCCGTCAGCTGATGTGGCAGGCCAGCCCGCTTGATGCCCTCGTGAAAGTCCGCGCCTTCGGTGACCCCCAGTGAACGCCACCAACGTCCGTCGCCGGCCCAGCGAACAAAGGCGGGTTGAACGTCCCCGACATTCCGAACGACCTCCGCTAACTCGGGGTTCTCGGCCCACCGAACAGCGGCGCTCGGTTGAGCGGGTAGCTCGGTCGAGAGGGTGCGCACCACCACGGCCAGGGCACCCGCCGCGGGCGTGTGCAGCCGCGGACGCGCGAGCGACACGGTCTCGACCGTGCCGAGCAAGAGGGCCAGGCACTCCAGCAAGTTCGTCTTGCCCGAGCCGTTTGCGCCGAAGATGGCGAGCCCTTGGCTCCACGCCAGCCACACGTCACGCAGGTTCTTGTACTCGCGCACGCTCACGCCAACGATGCCCGGCTGGACGCCAATGGTCCCTTCCATGCGAGGGACTGTAAACGAACGAGTTAACTCCTGATCAACAGACCGCGCGGACCACGCCGACGTACTAACAGCCAGGCAACGCCACCCTGCGAGGGGGTGAGGCCGTGAAAGCGCGCAGGTTAGGGTGCTTCGGTGACACTCTCGCCCACCAAGGCGACCGCCACGTCAGGGGTCGCCTTACTTGCCATTCCCGAGCCGGGTCAGGTCGTGGAGGTACGCGGGTCGACTTGGGCGGTGGCGCAGGTCAAGCCGCAGGGTCTGCCGCGCAGCCCGGCGGACGAGGCGGTGGCCTCGCTGAACCACGCCGTGACCCTGCAGGCGCTCGACGAGGACCGGCTGGGTGAGGAGCTGACGGTCGTCTGGGAGCTGGAGGTCGGACAGACCGTCACACCTGCTCAAGGACTCCCGACGCAGGTCAACCCGGATGCCTTCGACGATCCGAACACCCTCGCCGGGTTCGTTGACGCGATGCGCTGGGGTGCGGTGACCTCGGCGGACGACCGGAGCGTGCAGGCGCCGTTCCACAGCGGGGTCGCGGTGGAGGCGTACCAGTTGGAGCCGCTGCGGCGGGCGTTGTCCTCCCCCCGGACGAACCTGCTGCTCGCTGATGATGTCGGCTTGGGCAAGACCATCGAGGCCGGCTTGGTGGTGCAGGAGCTGCTGCTGCGACACCGGGCTCGGACCGCGATCGTGGTGTGCCCGCCGAGCTTGGCCCTGAAGTGGCAGGACGAGATGCGGGACAAGTTTGGTCTCGACTTCACGATCATCAATAGCGAGATGATGCGGGAAGTGCGGCGCCGCTACGGCCTGCACGCGAACCCCTTCCAGCTCTATCCCCGGGTGATCGTGAGTATGGCGTGGCTGCCGCAGGTGCGCGCTCAGCGGATGCTGCGTGACGTGTACGCGCAGGCGGCGAGCACGAAGACCGCCCGGCGATACGCGTTTGACATCCTGATCGTGGACGAGGCGCACCATGTGGCGCCGGCCGGCCCGTCGGCGATCGGGGGTGCGCGCGGCTACGCCGTCGACACGCAGCGCACGATCGCGGTCCGGGATCTGGCGGACAAGTGCGAGCATCGCCTGTTCCTCAGCGCTACTCCACACAACGGGCATCCGGAGTCGTTCACGGCGCTGTTGGAGATGATCGATTCGCGCCGGTTCAGCCGTGGTGCGCTGCTGGACGAGCGGGCGTTGCGCGAAGTGACGGTTCGGCGGTTGAAGTCGGACCTGCCGGAGAAGGGCTTCCGGCCGCGGGAGCTGCGGATCATCCCGTTCACGCCGCGCGCCGACGAGCAGGAGATGTTCGCTCTGCTGGATCGGATTCTCACCGAGAGTGCGAAGGCGAACGGAACCGGCGAGTCCGGTGACATCACCGCGATGCTGTTCAAGAAGCGGTTCTTGTCGAGCCCGTGGGCCTTCGGCATGACCTTGCAGTCGTACCTCGCCTCGCGGTTCGTGGGCCAGGCGCCGACGGACTGGGACTACGACGACATCCTCGGCGAGGGGCAGGCCGACGAGGAGGAAGGCCTGTGGGAGCAGGACGAGGCGACAGCCCTGCGGCACAGCAAGTCCACCGACCCGCTGGTCGCCGCCGCGCCAGCCGAGTTGCAGCGGCTGGCCGAGTGGGGGCTGAGCTTCGAGAGCCGACCCGATTCCCGCCTCAATGAGCTGATCACGGCCCTGGACGCAATCTGCCGACCGGGCGGGTTCTGGTCCAACGAACGCGTCGTGGTGTTCACCGAGTACGCCCACACTCTGGAATGGGTGCACCGGGTGCTGGTCCAGCAGGGCTACGGCGACGTGCTGGAGATCATCCAGGGGCAGACGCCAACCGACGAGCGGGAGCTGATCCGCGAGCACTTCACCACCGAGCCGGCGAAGAACCCCGTGCGGGTGCTGCTGGCCACCGACGCAGCCGGTGAAGGAATCGACCTACAGGACCACTGCCACCGATTGATCAACCTGGACATCCCGTTCAACCCGTCACGGCTGGAGCAGCGCATCGGCCGGATCGACCGGTACGGACAGCAGCAGACCCCGCTGGTGTTCCAGTTCTCCCCGGACCGCTCGGCGACCCTGTACGCCGCCGACATGGAGTTCATGGGCCGGATCGCCCGCAAGGTGGTGACGGTCGCGCGTGACCTCGGGTCGGTCAACCAGGTCATCGCCGACGAGATCCAGGACCACTTCACCCGTTCCTCAGCGGGACGGCGTAAGAAGGCGGCGCTCGACGGCAACGCCGTGATCAACAAGGCGTTGGCCGGCGGGTTGGACCTGAACAGCCGGTTGACCCAGTTGGAGAAGGGCTACGCCGACAGTCGGGCGGAGCTGCACCTGGAGCCGGAGAATCTGCGGCGGGTGGTCGACACCGCGCTGCGGATCAGCCACCAGCCGCCCCTGGTGGTGGCCGGCGACGACCGGACCGACGCAGCCGTGTTCGCCGTGCCGCCGCTCGGTCCGGCCTGGCAGTCGACGTTGAAGGGCCTGGACACCCGCTCCGAGCCGGGCGTATTGCGGCCGATCACGTTCGACGACAAGGCCGCGGCCGGTCGCAAGGACCTGGTCTACGTCCACCTAGGCCATCCGCTGGTGAAGAAGGCTCAGCGGCTGCTACGCCGGTCGCTGTGGAGCGCGGACGCGCCGTTGCACCGGGTCACGGCAGTCGTTGTGGATGGGCTGGAGGAGTCCTTTGTCGCGGCCGTCACCCGGATGGTGCTGGTCGGCCGGGGCGGGCTACGCCTGCACGAGGAGATCTTCCTCGCCGGCGTACGCCTGCGGGGCCGGCGGACCATCGCCGAGGAACGCGCCGAGCAACTGCTCGACCAGGCCCTCGACGCCGGCAGGCTGACGCTGGCCGCTGCAGACGTCCGCGCCGACCTGGCCAGGGAGTGGAACGAGCCGGAGTCCCCGCTGCGGTCCCGGCTGCTCGACTCGATGACGCGACGCGCCGAGTCCCGTCATCAGCGGGTCAGCGACCAGCTCGCCAAACGCGAGGAGGCCGACGTCACCCGGGCGCGGGAGATCTTCGCCGCGTTCCGCCGCAACCTGAACGAGTCGCTGGACCAGCTCACCAGCGCCGAGATGCAGGACCAACTGGCTCTCTTCCCCGATGATCAGCAGCGGCAGCGCCGCCGCGACATCGACACGATGCGCCGCCGGTTGGACGAGCTCGGCGACGAGGAGCAGCGGGAGATCGCGGCGATCATCGAGCGGTACCGCGACGTCAAGCCACACACCACCGCCGCGGCGGTGGTGTTCGCGCTCACCCCGGCCGACGCCCAGCGAGGAGGTTCACGCTGATGCGGACCGCCCGTACCTTCCGTCCGAAGACGGCCACCGAGCTGCACCGGGCGTGGCTGGAACTGGTCGAGACAGATGGCCCCTTCCTGGCGATCCCGCCGCTGAAGCGGGTGTGGCCGCAGGGCATGCCCGCCCTGGGCCCCGAACGCCTCGACGTCCTCCGCGAGGCCAGGCCCGCGTTCGACCACGCCTGGGAGGCCCTCGACATCGACCCGGACGACGAGATCGTTCAGGCCAAGTACGCCGAGGTCCGCGACGGGTGGGTGCAGACCGTCCTGCGGAACGTCGTCGGTTGGCGTACCTCGCTGGCCTGGGGTCCCGACTGCGCGCCCGGGGTGACTGCGCACTCGCCCGACCGGCGGATCTCCGTCACCCCGCAGGCCGCGCTGCACGGGCCGGACGGCATCGGCGCGCTGGTCGGCGTGGTCGACAAGTGCGACAGCCTGCACGCCACCGGCGCCGACGGCTGGGCCGCCACCGCTATCGACCGGATGGAAGCGATGCTGCGCGGCGCCGGCGTCGCGATCGGCATCGTCACCGACGGCCGCTGGTGGGCGTTGGTCTGCGCCCGGCCGGACGCGATGGTCGCCTCCGGCATCGTCGACGCCCAGACCTGGGTCGAGGAACCTCTGACCCGCAACGCCTTCCTCACCGTCATCGCCCGGCAGTACATCATCGGCGGTGACCCCAACGAGCGGCTCCCCAAGCTGTTCGAGGAGTCCGTCGCCGCCGCCGAGGAGATCACCGAGGCCCTCGGCGCCCAGGTCCGCCGCGCCGTCGAGCTGCTGATCCAGGCGTTCGCCGAGACCGCCGCCGACCACCACAGGCGCGGCCTGCATGATCCGCTCCCGGTCGACCCGCACGACACCTACTCCGCCGCCGTCACGGTCATGATGCGCGTCGTCTTCCTGCTCTTCGCCGAGGAGCGCGGCCTGCTGCCGCAGAGCGAGCTCTTCCTGCAGGGGTACGGCATCAGCGGTGAACTCGACGACCTGGAACAGCGCCGGCTGCGCGACGGCGAGGAATCGCTGGACAGCACCTATCTGACCTGGCACCGGCTGCTCGCCACCAGCCAGGCCCTCTACCGGGGCGCGTCGTTCGAGAACATGCGAATGCCCGCGTACGGCGGATCGCTGTTCGACCCGGACCAGTACCCGTTCCTGATCGCCGCGAACGACAACGGCACCCTCGCCATGCCCGTCTCCGACCGGGTCATGCTGCACGTCCTGCGCTCGGTGCAGGTCGCCCAGCTCAAGGGCGGCGACGCCCGCCGGATCTCGTTCCGAGACGTCGACGTGGAACAGATCGGCTACATCTACGAAGGGCTGCTCGGCTACTCCTGCACCCGGGTCACCGGCGACACCCACGTCGGCATCGTCGGCGCGACCGGCGCCGAGCCGGAGATCCCGCTGACCGTGCTGGAGCAGCTCGTCAACGCCAATGCGACTCCGGCGAAACTGGCCACCGCGATCATCGCCTGGCTCAAGGAGAACCAGCCCGCTGCCACCCCGCCAAGTGCGAACGCCCTCGCGAGGCGGCTGTCGGCCCCGCCCGGCGACGACGCCGACCGCATGCTGCGCGCGGTG
The DNA here is from genome assembly GCF_042870725.1 of Micromonospora sp. NPDC006431. Lineage (NCBI taxonomy): Bacteria > Bacillati > Actinomycetota > Actinomycetes > Micromonosporales > Micromonosporaceae > Micromonospora > Micromonospora sp. NPDC006431. Next base: position 53,934 of record NZ_JBIAHQ010000031.1, on the reverse strand, counting down.
ACCGATGACGACGACCTGCGCGCACGCCTGCTCCCCTGGGCCACCATCACCCGGCCCGACCTGCGCGACCGCCCCACCGTCGTCCTGGACGGCGGCCTGGTGGTCACCGAGACGCCGTCACGGCGCAACGCCGGCGCCCACTACACCCCGAAAGACCTTGCCGAGGATGTCGTCAAGCACGCCCTCGAACCGCTCTGCTACTCCCCCGGCCCGCACCAGGTCCCTGAGAGCAGCGGCGCGTGGAAAGTGCGCGGCGCGGGCGAGATCCTCAACCTCAAGGTGGCCGACATCGCCGCCGGCTCCGGCGCATTCCTGGTCGCCGCCGCCCGCTACCTCGCCGCCCGCCTCGTCGAGGCATGGATCGACGAGGACCCTGCCAACGCCCACCGGCGCGACCTCGGCCAACACGCGATCCGTGAAGTCGTCGCCCGCTGCCTGTACGGCGCCGACATCAACGCGATGGCCGTCGAGATGTGCAAGCTGTCGCTCTGGCTGGTCTCCCTCGACCGCGACCTACCGTTCTCCTTCGTCGACGACAAGATCCTGCACGGCAACTCCCTGCTCGGCCTCACCAACCTACGCCAACTCCGCACCCTGCACATCGAGGCACCCACCCACCAGCAGGCCAGACTGACGGCCCAGGATGTGGACGCCACCATCCGGCGGGCCGTCGATATCCGCCGCGACCTCGCCAGCGAGGTACGCGAACACGACCCCATGCGCAGCGCCACCGCCAAACGCCGCCAGCTCAATCAGACTCGCAAGATCACCGCCGACCTACGCACCGCAGCCGACGGGGTCATCGCCGCCGGGCTCCGCCTCGGCGGCAAACCCGGCAAAGCCCTGGACGAAGCGTACGAGAACCTGGCCGAGGCGGTGACCGCCGCGATGCCGGCCGACGGCACGGCCGCCGATCCCGAGTCCCTGGACCTGATCCTGGAAGAGGGGCTGACCCCGACTGTCGCGACGGACTACGAACGCTGGCAGCCGCTGCACTGGGTGCTCGAAGTTCCGGACGTGGTGGTCGATCATGGCGGCTTCGATGCCGTCATCGGCAACCCGCCCTTCCTCGGCGGCCAGAAACTCACTGGCGCGATGGGCACCAGAGTCCGGGACTGGTTCATTCACCAGATCGCGGACGGCACCCGGGGTAGCGCCGATCTGGTCGCCTACTTCTTGCTGCGGGCGGTCGAGTTGCTGCGCCCGTCCGGGACGCTTGGTCTGATCGCCACCAACACCATCGCCCAGGGCGACACCCGCCAGGTCGGCCTCGATCGCATCGCCGCCAGTGGGTTTACCATCACCCGAGCTGTGCAGAGCGCTTCCTGGCCATCGGCCAGCGCCAACCTGGAGTACGCGGCGGTCTGGGGGAGCCTTGGCCCAGTCGCCGATGCCGCCGACCGGGTCGCGGACGGGGTGGTCGTGCCGCGCATCTCCACGCTGCTCGAACCGGCCGGGCAGGTCGACGGCACCCCGGCGCAGCTAACTGAGAACGAGAACATGGCGTACATCGGCTGCTACGTGCTCGGCATGGGCTTCGTCCTGGAACCCGAGGAAGCCCAGGCGTGGATCACCGAGGACGAACGCAACGGCGAGGTGCTGTTCCCATACCTCAACGGCGAGGACCTCAACTCCCGTCCGGACTGCTCCGCCTCCCGCTGGGTGATCGACTTCGCAGACTGGACTATGGAACGCGCCGCCGAGTATTCGAAGCCGTTCGCACGGGTCAAGGCGCTAGTGAAGCCCGAGCGGGACATCAACCCGGCCAAGGACCGCCGTGAGAACTGGTGGCGATTCGGCCGAGTCGGCCTCGGCGTCCGGAGGGCGATTGCCGGGCTGGACGAGATCCTGGTGATCGCGCGGGTGAGCAAGCCGGTGATGCCGATGCGCATTCCGACGGGGGCTGTGAACAGTGATCAGGTCGTGGTCTTCGCGACCGACTCGTTCGCGGATCAAGCGGTGCTGTCGTCGAGTCTGCATCAGATGTGGGCGATTACATACGGCTCGACGCTGGAAACGCGGGTGCGATACGCACCGTCGGATGTGTTCGAAACGCTTCCGCGGCCGGAGCCGACTGACCGGTTGGCTGAGGCGGGGCGGATGCTGGACGTCGAGCGGCGCGAGGTCATGCTGCGGCGCGGGCTGGGGCTGACCAAGCTGTACAACCTGATCAACGACCCACGGATCGCTGACGGTGACGATCCGGACGTGGCCCAGTTGCGACAGATTCACATGGAACTGGACGAGGCGGTGATGGCGGCGTACGACTGGTCGGATGTGCCGCTGGAGCATGGCTTCCACACGTACCGTCAGATGACGCGATGGACGGTGAGTTCGGCGGCGCGGGTGGAGATCTTGGACCGATTGCTCGCGGAGAACCTGCGCCGCGCGGCGGTGCAGCGACCGAAGGCGGCGAAGAAGGCGACTGCCCGCCAGCAAAAGCCAGTGGTTCACGAGGGCCAGGAGGCGCTCCTGTGACTGACTCGGCGCCGGGTTTCCAGCTCGCGCAAGAGCCGGACGGCACCTCGTACACGGTTCGGGAGAATCTGGTCGACATCCTGGAGCGTGAGCTGCTCGGGCCATCGGGTGGTCCGGAGGAGCTGTTGGCGGTGAGCCCGCGTCAGCTGTACCTGGTGGGGCATATCGCGCCGGTGAAGCTGACCGAGCCCGATGCTGATCCGGCCGGCTCTGAGGACGGGTATGGCCTGGTAGGCATCCGATCTGATGCGGCGGGTTTTCATGCCCAGCGTGGGATTCCGGTCGAGTCCGCCGACGGCACCGACGTCGAGGGCGAGGAGGATGACGCCGACGACAAGGCTCCGAAGCAGGGGCTGATGATTCCGTCGTCGATGGGGTTGCGGTTCCAGGTGCCGAACGATCTGGCCGAGTTCACAGTGACCGCGTCGTGGGGCACCTACGAGAGTGTGAAGACCGGTGAGGTCGACAAGCGGGGCCGGGCGGTGCGGCGGTATCGGCGGACGCCGGTCGGGATCGTCGATAAGATCGCGGTGGCCGAGCTGACGTCGGGCCGGACGTACACGCGGGTGCTGACTGGGCAGATCTGTCTGCGGATCGATGCCTACGACGACGCGCGTTTCGGCCGGCGGTTGATCGAAATCGCGCTGGTCAATGACCGGGAGACGCCGCCGACGATTCCGGTGCACGAGTGGCTGTTCCAGACGAAGCTGCACGTCGAGGCGGACGGTGCGGCGGTGTTCCTGCCGGTGCGCGACGTCATGGAGCAGGAGTGGCCGGAGCACGACGACGAAATGCGCCGGTTGCACCTGCAGTACCGCAACCGGCTGGAGTTCGCGGTCGGGCGGACCTGCTCGGTGGACTGGCGGGCGGAGCCGGGGGCACGGCGGGCGACGGCGGTGTGGACGACGTGGCTGCCGGTCGCGGAGACACCGCAGACGCAGGCGCGGTCGGTCACGGGCGCAATGCTGGGCATGGACGCACTGGCCACGGCCAGCCCTGAACAGGTTCATGATGGGCTCGCCCCGCTGGTGGACGGGTACCGGACCTGGCTCGCCGGTGAAGCCGCGAAGGCGGCGCAGCTCCCCGAGCATCTGCGGGACCTGGCCGAGGAGATCGTGGACGAGGCAGGCGCGGCACAGCAGCGGCTGGCGGACGGGCTGGCGCACGTGGTGGCTGATCCGGAAGCGTTCGCGTGCTTCCGGTTCATGAACGAGGTCATGCGGGACCAGCGGATTCACTCCCGGATCGGGGCGTTGCGTAGCTCCGACCCGAGCCTGTCGTTCGACGCCGCCCGCGATCAGGTCGAGGCCGACGAGCGGGAAAAGCCATCGTCATGGCGACCATTCCAGCTGGCGTTCATCCTCATGCAGCTGCCAGCGCTGACCAACCCCACCGCGGCGACGCGCAGCGGTGAGCTGTCGCGGGTGGAGTTGTTGTTCTTCCCAACCGGTGGTGGCAAGACGGAGGCGTACCTGGGTCTGGCGGCGTACACGTTCGCGATCCGTCGCCGGCAGCAGGTGGTGGCGTCCTCCGACGGGCCGTTGGACGGGCGTGACGGGGTGGCCGTGTTGATGCGGTACACGTTGCGGCTGCTCACCGCGCAGCAGTTCCAGCGGGCCACCACGCTGGTGTGCGCGGCGGAGCTGGTTCGCCGCCGGGACGAGGCGACCTGGGGTAGCAAGCCGTTCCGAATCGGGTTGTGGGTCGGCACCGACGTGAGCCCGAAGCGGTGGGACGAGGCAGACGAGCAGCTGCGCAAGGCCAACGCGTACGGCGGGCACCGGTTGACGGTGTTGCAGGTGCAGCGGTGCCCGTGGTGCGGCAGCCCGATCGGCGCCGCGAACGTGAAGCCGGTCAAGACGACCCGCCGGGTGCTGGTCTTCTGCGGCGACGACATGGGGCAGTGCCCGTTCGCCAAGGGCGGTCAGGTGGATGAGGGCCTGCCGATGCTGACGGTGGACGAGGAGATCTACCGGATGCCGCCGGCGTTCGTAATCGCGACGGTCGACAAGTTCGCCCGGCTGGCCCGCGAGGGTGAGGCGGCATCGCTGTTCGGCTACGTCGGGCGGCACTGCGGTCGGCACGGCTACGTACATCCCGACTACACGGCTTGTAGCGTCACCACCGGTCACCAGGCCGAGCCCGGCCTGCCCGCCGCGACCGTTCGCCCGGTCGGACGGCTCCGGCCGCCGGATCTGATCATCCAGGACGAGCTGCACCTGATCACCGGGGCGCTGGGCACCGCGGTGGGGCTGTTCGAGGTGGTCGTGGAGACCCTCGCCTCGTGGGAGACCGCCGACGGGAAACCGGTCCGGCCGATGATCGTGGCGTCGACGGCCACCGTACGTCGCGCCGACGATCAGGTGCGAGGGCTGTACGGGCGCGGCGTACAGATCTTCCCGCCGCAGGTGTTGGACGTGGCGGACACGTACTTCTCGCAGGAGCTGCCGATCGGGCCGACCACCCCGGGCCGCCGCTACATCGGGGTGAGTGCGCAGGGAGTGCGGCTGTCGAGCGCGGAGATCCGGGTCGCCGAGGTGTTGCTGCTCGCGGGGCAGTTGCTGTTCGACCGCAGTGGGTCCGCCGCCGATCCGTACATGACGTTGGTGGGCTACTTCAACGCGACCCGGGAACTGGCCGGTATGGCCCGCTACGTGGCCGACGACGTGCAGAACCGCGTCCGGCAACCCCGCCCCGGCTCGGGTTTCCCACGGCGGCTCGGCTCGTACGGGCGGCTGGTCACTGGCGAGCTGACCTCCCGCATCGCCTCGGTCGACATCGGACGCACCCTGGACAACCTGGCCTTGGAGTTCGACCCCAACTACGCCACGACCGCGGCGATGCGGCAGCGACTCGAACAGCAGGAGGCCGGCGGGCGGATGGAGCGGCCGAAGGCCGACCCGTTCGACGTGGTGCTGGCCACCTCGATGCTGCAGGTCGGCGTCGACGTGCAGCGCCTCGGACTAATGCTGGTGGTCGGGCAGCCGAAGAACACCGCCGAGTACATCCAGGCGTCCTCGCGGGTGGGCCGCGACGTCGGCCGCCCGGGTGAGGACTGCGGCCGTCCCGGGCTGGTCGTGGCGCTCGGGAACTGGGCGCGGCCCCGCGACCTGGCCCACTACGAACAGTTCCGGCACTACCACGAGACGTTCTACGCACAGGTGGAGGCGCTGTCGGTCACCCCGTTCTCGCCGACGGCTCTGGACCGAGGCATCGACGGGGTGCTGGTCAGCGCGGCGCGGGTGCTGCAGGCGCACCGCGACGACGGGCTGTCGCCGGAACGGGCCGCATGGCGGGTCCGTGACGAACAGGACGCTCTCGCCGCCCTAGTCGATCGGCTCTACGCCCGAATCCGGCCAGCGGCCCAGCTCGACGACCTGATGGCGCAGGCGCACCAGCGGCTGATCAATCGGCTGGACCAGTGGAACGCGCGCGGAAAGTACGCCGGAAAGCTCAGCAAGACCCTGGTGTACGAGCGCACCGGCGACAACGACAGCTACCTGCCGTTGCTGATCAGCCCGGAGAACGCGAAGGCCCACCAGGGCCTGCCGGACCGCGCGCCGTTCGTCGTCGCGCACTCGATGCGGGAGGTCCAGCCGGAGATCAACCTGCTGGTCAGCCCCATACCCGAGCGGCTGTTCGTCGTCGAGCCCGACGACGCGCCGGCGTGGGAGTTGCCCGAAGGAGAAGACGAGTGACGGACGACGACACGGCGCAGATGATCTTCGAGTCGGCGCAGCCGTTGGACCCGCTCGCCGACAGCGAGCAGTCAAACGTCAAGAACCGGGCCAAGGTCGGCTCGGCCCGCCCGTCGTCGCTGCTCTACACCTACGGTGTCGGCTCGATCATGGACCTGCCGCAGTTCTCAATCATGCCGGCCGGCCTCGACGACTGGGAGCCGATCTGGCGGCGGCGGCCCACCGTGCCGACGATCGAGGAACCACGGCTGCTCAAGGTGGTCCAGCTTCACCTCGGGTCCCGCGTGCAGCAACTGCGGCCCTTCCCGTGGCAGCCAAAGGCTCGTGCGATGTCACAGGAGGGCTCCGACCTCGGCATCCCGGCCCGGGTGTTCCCGCAGTGGCTGCGGTGCACCGGCTGCGACTACCTCGGGCCGCTGTCGCGGTTCAGCTACACCAACACCCACCCGTTCCGGCCCGACCTGGCGACCTTCGAACACGCAAGTTGTCCCGGCCGTACGTTTGCGGGGGCGGCGAAGGGAAAGGCCAAGGCTCCCGCGAAGGGAAAGGCCAGGCGCAGCCCGGCGGTGCCCGCCCGTTACCTGCTCGCCTGCGCCAACGGCCACCTCGACGAGTTCCCGTATGCGTTGTGGGTGCACCGCGGCAGAACCTGCCCCGCCGCCCCGCACCCGGACCTGAAACTGCGCGACAGCAACATCGGTCAGGGAGCCGGCGCGGTCATCACCTGCGAACGTTGCCAACAGCGGCGCGGCATGGGCGAGGCTCAGGGCGAGGCCGGCAAGCGGAAGCTGCCGACCTGCCGGGGCCGGCACCCGCACTTGAACGCCTTCGACCCCAAGTGTGGGCTGGACACCTCGCTGATGATGATGGGCGCGTCCAACCTCTGGTTCGCCTCGACCCAGTCGATCATCGTCATGCCCCGCGACGAGGAGCAGAAGCAGACTGCACTCGCCACGAAACTCCGTACGCACCTGACCTCGGAGGAACTGGCCGACTACGCGGCCCTGCCGAAGGTGCTTCGTTCGCTTCTCCTCGCGAACAAGTGCGACATCGCCGGAGTCACCGACGAGCAGCTAACCGCAGCGGCGGCCGAGGCACTCGCCCCACCACCGTCTGAGGAGGAGCGTCGGGAGAGGCTACGCGATTGGGACCCAGTCGAGCTGCTTGTGCCGGAGTGGGACTACCTGCAGAAGCCGAGCCTGTTCGCGCAGCAGCAGGACTCCAGCGGGTTGATGGTCACCGAGATGCCCACCGCCGCCGACCTGCCGAAGCAGGTGCACCGGGTCATCGCCGTGAACCGGATGAAGAAGGTCAACGCGGTGATCGGCTTCACCCGCATCGACGAGATGGACCGGGTCAACGACCTCGCGAGCCGGCTCGTCAAGCTCACCCGGGACGGCAGACCCACCTGGGTGCCGGCCACAGAGGACCGCGGCGAGGGCATCTTCCTGCAACTGGACGAGAATGCCGTTGCCGCCTGGGAAGCGCAGATCCTGCCCACCGCGCTGTGGCGGGCGCACCGCGAAGCCCACCGGCACAACTTCTCCAGGCGCTTCTCCGCCACCGCCGCCCAGATCGACCCGGACACCCGGTTCCCCGCACCCCGCTACTGGCTGATCCACACCCTCGCGCATATCCTCATCCGCCAGATGGCGATGTCCTGCGGCTACGGTGCCGCCAGCCTCAGCGAACGCCTCTACGCATGGCCCGCCACCCCCGACCGCCCCGCCGCCGCCGGACTGCTCATCTGCACCACTGCCTCCGACAGCGAGGGAACCCTCGGCGGTCTCGTGGCCCTCAGCCAACCGGAACGACTCCACGGGCTCCTGCTCGACGCGCTCCGCAGAGCAGGCCGCTGCTCATCCGACCCCGTCTGCGGCCAACGCACGCCGCGGCACGGTGAGGACTTCCTGCACGGCGCTGCCTGCCACTGCTGCAGCTTCGCCTCGGAAACCTCCTGCGAACGCGCCAACCGGTTCCTCGACCGGCGGTTCCTGCTGACCCTGCCCAGCATCGACGACGAACGGGTCCCCGGCTTCTTCGGCACCATCGATGTCTACTGACCCTTACGAAGCGCTCGGCGCCTTCCTGACCGCCTACGAGGCACAGCGACTCGCCGCCGTACTGCAAGCCGGCGGCACCACCGGCCAAGCACTGAAAGAGGTGCACGCCGCCCGCCGCAGCGAGGTAAAACGTCTACTCACCGCAGCGGAACTTGGCCAAGAGCATCGGGACGGTTCGGTCGCCATGCTCCGGGCTATCGCAGGTGCGCGCTCGGCCCGAACCGCCATTACCCCGGTCTGGACGATGCCCGGCGTCGAGGCCACGACGGGCCGCCTTACCAGCGAAGCTCAACGCATCATTGAAGACGCTCGCATGTCGATCGTCTGCTCAAGCTTCAACTTCACCCCGCACTCAGGCATGTGGACTGCCCTGAAGAACGCGGCAGCGCGCCCCGGCCTAAGCGTCACGGTGTACCTCGACGCCCACGTCGGCGCTCCGGCGGCCGTCGCAGCCCACCTACCCAAGGCGACAGTACTCCGGACGCTGACCCTACCCGGAGGCCACCATCCGTTCGTCAGCCATGCCAAGTTCATCGTCGTCGACCGCACGATAACCCTGCTCACCAGTGCGAACTTCTCCTACAGCGCTGAGAACTCCAACATCGAGCTGGGACTACTAGTGCATGACACCAACCTCGCGGCGTCGATCGAAACCCTCATGCGCAGCAAACATGGCGTCCTCTACGAACATGTCACCTGAACGGGTGGCTCGGCAGGAAGCCCGATACCGCGGGTGTCGTCGGCGCAGAACTACCAGTTGCGGTTTATGCGTTCTTCCGCCTTGCCCGGGCCCGCCGACCCCCGACCCGCGTCGTGCACCCGCGTGATTACCGTAGCCTCCTATCGATGAGGAGATCACCTCGTCAAGCCGTGCCACGGCGGCCGCGCACGCCTTTCCGGCGGACGCAGCGGCGACGGCCGACTTGGCGGCATAGCCGGTGGGGGTCAGCTGCACGGCCGCCGCCGCAACGTCAACCGCACCCTTTTCCTCATTGGACAGCCCGAGCAGTACCACGTGCGGACAGGCCGGCCGGTTGTGCGCACGGTGCCGCACCTCACGAGGCCGATCAGGCTGGTTACTGTCCATGGTCGCCACTGTGCGCGTCGAGCGTTGCCGGACGACGTCAGCGCCGGCGGCTACCGGCGCCGGCCAAGGCGACGCGGCGGGCATGGCGTGGGCTCATTGCCAATCTACGACCGCGCCCCCGGCCGGAGATCGATAAGCAATGGCCTTATCTTGCTCGCCCCGTACCCCACTGCGTACGGGCCCGCCGCCACACAACCCCGAGGCTGAGGAAGAGTTGCTCGGGCACCAGGAGTGTCGGTGGTCCCATCCATACTTAAGTCTGAGCGCAGCGATAGTCAGTGACCGTCGCTCTTCCGCGGCACGTGCAGCCGGGGAGGAACCCACCGGGGGTGCGCACCTCTTGGTCTAGCGAACGGGGAGAGATGGCGACAGACCCCGCCGTCAAGACAGAGCGAGACGAGTACCTGTTGGCCCAGGTGCGGGAGACGTTCGGTCGTGTGATCTACAGCCACAAGACCCACGAAAAGCAAGCCGACCTATGCTTCCGGAAGCATCGCAGCCAGCAGGCCGCGCTTGTCGTCTTCACGGCGGCCAGCGCCGGCACGTTCCTCGCGGCGCTGCTCGGGAACTTCGTGAGCCCGCAGATCGCCAGCCTCGTCACGTCGTTCATCGCCCTGATCGTCACCGCGCTGACCCTCGCGACGAAGAGCTTCAAGTTCGGCGAGGAGTCCGAGGCGCACCGCGACATCGCCTCGCGCCTGTGGGACGTGCGCGAGTCGTACCTGTCTCTGATCGCCGACCTGATGTCCGGCGCGACGTCGGCGTCCGATGCCCGTGAGCGCCGTGACAAGCTCCAGGAGGCCACGCGTGCGGCTTACGCCGACGCGCCCAGGACCACATCCAAGGCATATGGCAAGGCGCAGGACGGACTTAAGAACAACGAGGAGCTGACCTTCACGTCACGCGAGATCGACCTCTTCCTCCCGCAGGCCCTCCGGCTCAACGAGAGCGAGGCGGCCGCATGAAGGTATCGGAGATCTTCGACACCCTTCTCGAGAACCTGAAGGTCGGCGACGCCAGCACCACCATCGCCGCACGTCGGGATGAGATCACCAAGGCGCTGAACAAGGACTTCAGGTCGGTCGAGGGATCCACCGCGAACCGGCTAATGGTGGGCTCCTACGGGCGACACACGGCGATCCGTGGGGTATCCGACCTCGACATGATCTACATCCTCCCGGCCAACCTCCGCTCGAGCTACGACAGCGAGACTGGGCCGCGGAGGATCCTCAACCGCGTCCGGGATGACCTGAAGGCTCGCTATCCCAACACCGAGATCCAGGTCGACCAGTGCGTCGTGCGGGTGCAGTTCACCAGCAACAAGTTCAAGTTCGAGGTTCAGCCGGCCTTCGAGAACGCTGACGGCACCTTCGACTACCCGGACACGAAGTCCGAGAGCTGGAAGGTCACCAAGCCGCGCCACGAGATCACGGCGACCAAGGACTGCAACGATCGCACGTCGAAGAACATGCGCCACCTCGCTCGGATGGCCCGGGCGTGGAAGGACACGAACGGCGTGGTCATGGGCGGCCTGCTTATCGACACGCTGGTACATCGGTTCTTCTCGACCACCACCGAGTACGACGACAAGGGGTCTCTCTGGTTCGACTTTATGGTCCGGGACTTCTTCAAGTTCCTCGCGGACGAGCCTGACAAGGACTACTACCTCGCGCTGGGGAGCAACCAGCGTGTGACGGTGAAGAAGCGGTTCCAGCCGAAGGCGAAGAAGGCATACAACCGCTGCCTCGAGGCTATCGCCGACGAGGGCAAGGCATCTGCGAACAAGAAGTGGCGCGAGGTGTTCGGCACGGCGGTTCCGCTTCAGACCACCAAGTCCGCCCCTTCGTTCAGCGACACGGAGGAGTTCATCGAGAACCTGTTCCCCGTCGACATCGGGCACTCGGTGACGATCGACTGCGAGGTCACGCAGAACGGCTGGCGACCGACCCTGCTGCGGATGATGCTCCGCGACCGGACTCCGCTCCTCGCGAACAAGGGCCTCGACTTCACGATCATCGAGTGCAGCGTCCCGGAGCCGTATGACGTGAAGTGGAAGGTACTGAACCGAGGGGACGAGGCCGAGCGCCGGAACAACATCCGCGGCCAGATCATCTCGTCGAGCCGCCCCGGCGTGAGGCACGAGCGAACCAGCTTCCGCGGGGAGCACGTCGTCGAGTGCTACATCGTCAAGGACGGGATCGTGGTCGCACGGGACGTCATCGACGTGCCGATCAGCACCAACGCGGCATAGCGCTACAGAGCGATGATGCTCGTCGTTACTGGTCGGCGGTCGGAAAGCCGGGCTCTATGCAGAGAGTCGGGCATACTCGCGTTCACCATCGACCAGGCCGCGCACGTGGGCACGTGGTACGCCGCCCCCGCGCGGACCCGTCAGCCGCGCCACCCGCAACGACCTCGGCCAGCAGGTCCTCCGCGCCGGCGACTTCCTGGACTGGGCCAGCAGCAGAAGCTGACCCTCGCCACGCTGCGGCAGAACGACCTCGACCGCTGGCTCGTCGATCACCACCCGCACCAGCGGCAACTCCTCAAACCGTTTCTGGCCTGAGCCGCCCCGTGCCGGGCGCATGCCCAGGCTGAGGGTTCCTCCTACCGTCCCGGCCAGCAGACCCCCATCACCCAGCACCGCCGTCTCGCGCTGCTTCGCAAGCTGCTCGACGATTGCCTGCGGGTCCTGGGCCCCGACCACCCCGACACCCTGACTACCCGCCACAACCTCGCTTACTGGCGCGGCATGGCGAAGAAGTCCGATCACAATCTGTAACAGCGGCTGGCTGGTAGCGGAGAACTCGCACAGAACGAATACGCAACCCTGCCAGTCGGCAGTACGGGGCAGCCAGGGGTTTCCAGGCTCCGCAGTCGTGCGCGTTCGGTGACGTACCCGCCCGCCATAATCCGCGTGTGACGCTCGTCGACGCCCGCCTGCTGGGGCTGATCCCCACGCACCCCACCTCCGAGGTGTGCTGCCTGGAGGCACCGAAGAAGGCGCTGCTACGGCACCGCATTACTGCGGTTCGGTACCGTGAGTTACTGCGGGCGCAGGGCGGCGGGTGCGGAATCTGCGGCGGCCCGGCATGGCGCTACCCGGTCGGACTGGTGCCCCTGCCGGTCGACCATGACCACTTGTGCTGCCCGGGACGAGAGTCGTGCGGTCGGTGCGTACGGGGTCTTCTGTGCGCCGGCTGTAACGGGAACCTCGGTTTGGTCGAGCTGCATGGCAACGCGATGCTGTCGCCGAGACGGTGGATCGAAGCTGCCCGCACCTACCTGACACGGGCCGGGATCGATCCCTGGGAGGCGAACAGGTTCGCCGCCGGTGGGCGCATCCATCGCGACCGGCGGATCAGGGATGGGGTGGACTGCCGCTGCTACCACTGCACCGGTGACCCTCAGGGCGCGGGCGGGTGGATCGCAGCGGCGATCGCCGTCGGTGAGCCGGTGTGGGACGAGATCATTCGACGGACCGCGCAGCAGCGGACAAGGGCCAACGAGCTCGGGCTGAACTTTGCCGACAACGATCTGTGAGCCACGGATCGGCCCCGAAGTCGGCATCGCCCCGACCCGGAGCTAAGGGTCGGAACGATGCGGTCCCCGGGGCATCTCAGTCCGTCTGGTGCCGGCGCCACAACGGCGTAAGCATTGTGAGCCCTCTCCCGGGTGGGGAAAGGGCTCACGATCGCGGGTCGCGTCAGACTCGCTGGGTGATCGTCGTCCCCGGGTGCCGGGCCGCAGTGGCTGCCGTCACGAATCGGCCGGTGCTGGCGCTGCGGTTGACGGTGCGGGTGTTGCTTGTCCCGCGTCCGACGCGTTCGGTTGTGGTGGTCCGCGGCGACCGCACCGCCGTGCTGCTGCGGACGAACCGACCTGTGCTGGCGCTGCGGGCCACGGTGCGGGAGCCGCCTCGAGCCATGATGATCATCTCCTCTGGTAGTGCAGTCTCGGTTGGACCGCTCCTGCCGGAGGCATATGTGCTGGTCGGCCGGTTACCCGCCACTCTTTCGGCCGGTTTTCCGGCCGAGATTGCTGTGGGGGGTACGCGGGGCCGCTCCAGCCGCCCGGGCGACGATGGCGCGGGCGGTCGCGGTGGAAGTGCGGGCGCGCATGGCACGGGCGTCGGCGGTGCCGAGCGAGGAGCGCTCGATCTTGGCCTGGATCGTGGACTCTGACGACTTCCCGGTCGCCGCGGAGGGTCGCGGGTGGTGGTCCGGGGTGGGCTGCGGCATGGGCTTCATGCCCCCCTTCGGGTATGGGCGGGTTGTGGGGCGGTCAGGCGGGTGCGGTAGTAGGACAAGGCTTTTTGTACGGCATTCTCGGTGAGGCCGAGCAGGCTGGCGACGTCCGCCTGGGTGTAGCCGGCAAGGATGAGCGTCAGCATGGTGCGGGTGCGGGGCGGGGCGCCGGTCAGCAGGACGTCCACCTCCTGGCGGAGCACGGCGAGTTGGGCCGGGTCGACGGGCGGGCCGCCGCTGGCGGGGTGGTCAAAGAGGGTGAGCTCGTCGACGAGCAGATCGTGGTGGACCTCGTTGTTCAGCCAGGCGCGGTAGATGTTCGGGAAGCGGATCAGGCACTGGCCGATGAAGAACGTCTTGAGCGAGGCGCCGCGGGCCGGGTTCCACCGGCCGGGGATCAGCACGGTGTCGCGAAAGGATCGCAGCGCCTTGGCAACGGTCTCGTTGGCGAGTTCCTCGGCGACGTCAGGGCGGCTGAGTGCCCCGAGCGGCGGCTCGGGCAGGCCGGTTCCGCGCTCGCGGCACTTGCCGAAGATGGCGCCTTGGCGGATCCAAGCGACCATGACGGCGTACCCGTATCGGGCCAGCTCGGTGGCGAACAGGTCGTAGTCCCGGCCGGTGAAGTTGTACCGACGCAGCCAGGCGACCAAGTCGGCGTCCTCGGCCAGACGCTCACGTCGGCGCAGAGCGCGGACGGTTTCGTCGAGGTCATGGTCCTCGCGGGTACCAGCGAAGTCGGCAAGCCAGGAAGCGGGGACAGCGATGTTGCGGCGGGTCGGTTCCCGTTGTAGTCCCGATCCCGCCACATCGTCCGTCGGCTCGTCGGCTTCCGGGTGCATGGCGCCTTTCTCGGTGCGGTGCGTCCGCTGAAGGACTCACCGGACGTCCTCTCCTATGTGCGGCCGCTCCGATTACCCGCCACTCTTTCTCCAAGTTTTTTCAAGGGGGTAACCGCAGGTCATGGGCGAGTCGTCATCGGCGTGACCTTGTCGATCAGGCCGGCGATGACCAGCTGGGCGCGCGGCGAGACGTCGTAGGCGCTCAGCGCGCTGAGCACGACGTCCCGCTCGAGCAGCCCGGCAGCGGCCATGTCGGCCAGCACCCGCTGGGCTCCGTCGCGGCCGTACCCGCGGGCATAACCGTTGTTGCCGTAGCGCACCAGCTCGTCCAGGTACTCGCGCAGCCGCAGGTCCAGCAGGGTGGTCTCGCCGGTGTCAAGGTCGAGCGCGCCGATGGCGCCGGCCCAGCCGGCCAATCGCCATGGACTCGGATGCTCTACCACGACCAGGGCGTTGCCGTGCGCCAGCCGCGTCGCCACCGCCAGCGCCTCCGGCGTGGGTACGTGCGCGATCACCGCCCCGGGGCACACGTCGACGCGCGGAGATCGCGGCGAGGCGTGCCGGCCCTTCAGGTACGGCTCGAATAGCACTTCGCCGTGGTACTCGCCCTTGCGGTCTGTGACCAGGACGGCGGACAGCCGGCGCTGCGCAGCCTGGCCCTCCGCCCAGCGCATCGCCACGGCAGCAGCGGTGACGAACTCCCGGACCGGCTGAAACGGCACCCACGCGGCGGTGAAGTCAGAGATCACAGCCGCCACGGTAGGCCCACCGTATGACACTTTCTCGGATCGAGCGCCCCGCTTGCTGATCGATGCATGGTGAGGTGGGTTGCGGTGTCAACGGCCCGGTGCCGCCTCGGTCGCATCGCCACTGAAACACCCATCCGGGCTGGCGTCGCGATTGGCGCGAAGCCGATTAGGCGGGGTGGGTCTGGACGTAGCAACCAGCCCCACCCCGCGGTCGGTTCGAGCTCAGGCCAGTGGATGGGGCTCGTTGGTCAGGGCCGCTAGAGCGGCGGCGACCTCCTGCAGACTCGCCCGGACATACGTAGTGGTGGTGCCAGCGTCACTGCCGCTGTCGGAGTGCCCGGCGTAGGCGCGCGCCACGGCATAGCCGAAGTTCCGCTCGACCCACGTCAGTGTCGTGTGCCGCAGCCAGTGGGTGCTGATCTGCTGCACGTAGACCCAGGGCAGATGCTCACCGATGCGCACCCACAGATGGTCGTAGCGCCGGTAGGTGATCGGCTGCCCGTTGCGGTAACGCAGCAGCTGGTCAGTTCCCGTCGCCTGGCGTTCCTCGGCATGCTGCTGCAGATGCCTCATCAGCGTCGGCGACACCGGCTGCCACCGCACCGTGTCACCCTTCTCCCGCAGCAGGATGAGGCACTGGTCCGGGTCCAGGTCGACTGGGCGCAGGACCAGCGCACCGCCCCGGCGGCACGCCGTCTCGGTGTGCAGCCGCAGCAGCAGGCTGTCCAGCGCCGGGTCGTCGCCCGTGCTGGCAGCGACGGCGTTGATCTCCGCCAACCTGCTGTCGGCCACCGCTCGTCTGGTGCTGGGTAGCCGCCGCGGCTTGGCCACCTTGAGGGCGGGGTTGTCCACCGCAGCGATGTACCCGTCGGCCACGGCCCGCTTGTACAGGCACCGCAACGCGGCGATCAGATGCTCCGCCGCACTTCGCCCACCCCGGGCGTTGCGCCGGGCCACCACGTGCGTCTTGACGTACTCCGCCAACCGTTCGATCTCCGACGGCGTCGGCTCGTCAATGCGCCGCGTGCCCCACTGCTCGACCACGCGCTTCCAGTACGAGCCGTACGCCCGTCGCGTGCCCGTGGTGACGGCAGCCGCCACGACCGGCACGTACTCGGCGAACGTCGGTGCCGGCGGACGGTCCGACGACGCCGCCACCAGGTCCGCCGGGGAGATGCCCATCCGCGACAGCAGCAGCCGGGCGGCCTCCAGTTCCGCTTTGCTCGCCGTGCCCGCGCTCATGCCGGATCACCACCCAGCACCGCGCGCTCGGCCTGGGCGACCATCTCGTCCAAGGCGATAGGCGGGTACACCACGAGCAAGTTCGCGGCGCGGTCCGCGGTCAGTAGGACGCGCTCGCCGGCTGCGAGCCCGCACCAGTGCCGTACCGCGGCCGGCAGCAACAGGTGCCCTTGGCCGGTGACAGTGAAGACTCCCTGGCGATCTCGGCGCGCGACGATGACGTTTCCGCCTTGACGGATGTCCAGGCGGGCACCGGGTTCCCAGCCCATTGCTCCGATGATCGACCGATCACGGATCCGGCCACTGCTGTCCACCGAAGCCAGGCGATACATCCTCGCCTCGGTGCGCTGCCGCGGGAGCGCAGGCATCGGTAACGGTGCCCGACGCAGCGGGCCACCAGAGCTGGTCCGAGCAGAGCGCCCCTCGTCTGAAAGCAGGACCGGAGGGACGACGGAAGCCACCAAGGGCTCAGCCACATCGACCACCACCGTCGGCCGGCGCGAAGCCGCCGGAGGTGATCGGGAAGATCAGATTCGCGTGGTCAATGACGCTTGACCACCAGTACGTCAGGTACGGCACAGGTGCCGCAAGTTTGTGTCCGAGGGGGGACTTGAACACCCGGTTATCCGTGCTGTCCGTCCCCAGGAGACAAGACGGGCAGGATGTACTCCATCATCAACTTCGGCTTGGCCGTCGGTCATCTAGCGGACGAGCGGGCGCGGTGTCACGCCATGGCGCATGGCGCGATCGCTGGCGCGGGGCGCGCTCCCGCTCACGCCAATACCTGCCTGCTGCCTATTTGCGGTCTTCAAGGTCGAGTCGGTGCCGGTCAGCAGCCGCTCGGGCACGTACTTCGTTGCGGAACGCATCGTCGATCTCGTCGTCCAGTTCGTCGCGGGACACGGTGTCCTCAAGGTCGGCTGAGGAGATGGCGTACTCGCGGTAGAGAAGCCAGCATCCGCGAATGCCGGACAGTAGGTCCTCGAGCATGTCGCGAGCGGGACGCAGCGGGTCCAGAGTGGTCAGCCGAATCGACGCGATCTCGCCAACCGCTTCGGCTCCGCCCGCCCTGAACTGCTCGGCTTCTTCGTCGGCTTCCTCGATCTTCTCTCGTAGGTCATCGATGTCGGGTGCCTCGCCCTCAGCGATCGCCATGCCATCGCAGATCATCCTGGTCACCACGTCTGTCGGCGACAGGCCGATCTCCATCAACTCCAGGAGCGCGGTGGGTGTCGCGTGCGGCAACGCTTCAATGTCGTCGGCCTCTACCAAGACGTCGCTCGCGGCGCCTTTGGAGGCCTCCGCCGCCACGTCGGCGGCCGCCTGCAGCCAGTGCGCCGCCGCCACACATGCCGAGGTCGGATCGAGCTCCAGAAACAACTCTTCTCCGCCAAGCGGGTCATTCATCAGAATCCGGTCGGCAGCGGCAACCTGGACCGGCGAGGCAGCTTGGCGCGTCAGTTGCACGGCCTGCGCCGAGCGTCCCGACAGGTCCCCGAGTTCGGCACCCTCCACCGCCGCTACCTCTGCCTCGACATCGGCGACCACCGCAGCAGTGAGATCCGCGTCCGCGGCAGCGTGCAGGCAACGGCCCACTCGATGGGCGCGTTCCTCCAGCGGGTCGTACGACACCATCAACATCCCGTTGCTGTCAGGCAGGCTCGGCTTCCTGATATGCGCGGTCACGGAAGCAAACTCATTGCGGGTCTGCTCTCGCCGCCAGCCCTCGGAGTTGATCTCCAAGCTGTCAGCGGCGCTCGCCGGATGCGTATAGCAGCGCCAGAGCGCCTTCGACAAGCCCGACAACTCGGCTGCCAACGCCAGCCGCTGTCGTGGCTCGATGCTCGCCGCGAGCGGCGCGACCCGAATCGCGACAGACCCGCAGCCGGTCTCCCAGGTCGCCACAAGCTCGCTGCGGCTCTCGTCGACCGCGTACCGCGTCATCGCCACCCCTCCCCCGAAGGCCCGCCGCAGCCTACCGGTAACGACGCGATCACGCACGGCCCTGGGCCCTGCCGTGCGTGATCGCGTCAGCCATCCGAAAACTACACTCGCTCGCCGATTCCCAGTCGTGCCTGCGTCTCCTGCGCCCGCTCGGCCGCCGCGCTCGCACCGTAGTGACGGGGCATGTCCTCCGATGTCCAGCCCAACAGGAGCATCAGGTCTCCAGTGTCCCCACCGGCGCGCTTCCACTCGTGGGCAAAGCTGTGCCGCCACCGGTGCGCGTGCACATCCGGCACCCCGGCCGCTTTACCCAGCCGCTTGAGGAGGATCTTGATGCCGTTCGGATTCAAGGCCGCGCTGCCTCGTTCCGCCAGCCACAGGTTCGGCAGGGCGGCGCCCTTGTGCTTGCCCCGGGCCCGCAGGTAGCGGCTGAGCGCCCGGGCGGTCTTGGGTCCGAACCGTACCCGCCGGTCCTTGGCGCCCTTGCCGTGGAAGTGCACTGACTCGGTGTTCAGGTCGATATCTGCCATTAGGAGGTTGCCGACCTCGGACAGGCGGGCGCCAGTGTTGCAGTACAGCCGGATCAGCGCTTCGTCGCGGAGGTTGGCGAAGCCCTTGCCCTTGCACGCGTCGAGGAGCTTGCCGGTGTCCTCGTCGCGCATGACCGGGATCAGCTTCCGGGGCGTCTTCGGCTGCCGAACCCGCTCCATCGGCGATCGGTCGATGGCCTGCTCGTCGACCAGCAGCCACTTGAAGAACTGCTGCAACCCCTTGTGCTTGTTCAACGCGGTCGACGCGGACCTGGTGTCGATCATCCACGCCTGGAACGCCTCCACGTGCGCCCGCGTCACCGCACACGGATCCTCGGCCGCATCCTCGGCATCCGGATCCGGCGAGTGCTCCCCCAGATAGCGGCCCAACTGCGCGGCGGCGAGCAGGTAGTTGTAGCGGGTGGTCTGCGGATAGTTCCCGGCCCGCAGCGACCGGTCCCAGTCCCGAAGGAACCCGGCCCAGGTCCGGGATAGTCCGACGGTGAGCTTCTGAAGATCGAGGAGTGGCATGACAACCTGCCCGAGTCAAGGAGTCCAACAGCGGCGTGCTAGACCGGGCATTCATGCCAAGCAATGAAAAGAGGGTTTCCGCAAGTCGCTGACCTGCGGAAACCCTCTCGCTGTCGGGACGGCCGGATTTGAACCGACGACCCCTTGACCCCCAGTCAAGTGCGCTACCAAACTGCGCCACGTCCCGATGCTCCCGCTGGTCGTGCCCGCGGCAGCCGGTACAGCTTAGCGCAGGATCTTCCCGGTTGCGCAGAGGCCCCTCCCGCGTCGCGGGCGCCCGGCCCCACTCCCCCTAAAGCGTCCTAGGAAAGGAGAAGCCGCCGGGGAGGCCCCGGCGGCTTCAGGACGGGCGGAGACTCAGCCGTGGGCCTTGCCGCGCCCGCCCGGGCCCACCTTCTTGCGCGGGCGTACCGAAATCTCGATCGGGGTGCCCTCGTAGCCGAACTCCTCGCGGAGCTTGCGCTCGACGAACCGCTGGTAGCCGGCGTCCAGCGGACCGGTGGTGAAGAGCACGAACCGCGGCGGGGCCACCCCGGCTTGGGTAGCGAACAGGATGCGCGGCGCGCGACCACCGCGCACCGGGTGCGGGGTGGCCTGGACCAGGGCGGTGAGCCACTGGTTGAGCTGGGCGGTGGGGATGCGGGTCTCCCAGCTGGCCAGGGCCTTGCGCAGCGCCGGGGCGAGCTTGTCGACCGCCCGGCCGGTCTTCGCGGACAGGTTGAGCCGGATCGCCCAGGGGATGCGGCGCAGCTCCCGGTCGATCTCCTTGTCCAGGTAGTACCGGCGGTCGGCGTCGACCATGTCCCACTTGTTGAACGCGATGACCAGGGCCCGCCCGGCCTCGACGACCATGGACAGGATCCGCTGGTCCTGCTCGCTGATCACCTCGCTGGCGTCGAGCAGCACCACCGCCACCTCGGCCGCCTCGATCGCTGAGGCGGTCCGCAGGCTGGCGTAGTACTCGGTGCCGCTGGCCTTGCCGACCCGCTTGCGCAGGCCGGCGGTGTCCACCAGCTGCCAGGTCTCGCCGCCGATCTCCACCAGGCTGTCGACCGGGTCGACGGTGGTGCCGGCGACCGAGTCGACCACCGCCCGCTCCTCGCCCGAGAAGCGGTTGAGCAGGCTGGACTTGCCGACGTTGGGGCGGCCGACCAGGGCGACCCGGCGCGGGCCGCGGGGGCGGTACTCGACCACCTTCGGGGCCTCGGGCAGCGCCTCCATGATCGCGTCGAGCAGGTCGCCGGAGCCGCGCCCGTGCAGCGCGGAGACCGGGTACGGCTCGCCGAGGCCGAGCGACCACAGCGCGGTCGCCTCCATCTCGACGGCGGTGTTGTCGGCCTTGTTGCCCACCAGGATCACCGGCTTGGCGCTGCGCCGCAGCATCTTCACCGCGGCCTCGTCCACATCGGTCGCGCCGACCGTCGCGTCCACCACGAAGAGCACCACGTCGGCGGTGGCGACGGCGGTCTCGGCCTGCGCGGCGATCGCGGCGGCCCGGTCCTTCGCGTCCGGCTCCCAGCCGCCGGTGTCCACCACGGTGAACGCCCGGCCGTTCCACTGCGCGTCGTACGGGACGCGGTCGCGGGTGACGCCGGGAATGTCCTCGACGACCGCTTGGCGGCGGCCGATGATCCGGTTGACCAGCGTCGACTTGCCCACGTTGGGCCGGCCGACCACGGCCACCACGGGCTGCGGGCCGGACGGTTCGCCGGCCTCGAGTTCGGGGTCGCGCAGCTCGACCCAGCCGCCAAGTTCCTCGGTCACGCCAGGCCCCGTTCGGTAAGCAGCGCCCGCAGCCGGGCGACGACCTCGTCGATGCCCAGCTCGGTGGTGTCCAGCACGACCGCGTCGGGGGCCTGCTGCAGCGGGTTGACCTCGCGGGTCGAGTCGAGCCGGTCGCGGCGGGCCAGGTCGGCGGCGGTCGCCGCGATGTCGGCGGCGTCCTCGGCGCTGCGTCGCTGGGCGCGGGCCGACTCCGAGGCGGTCAGGTAGACCTTCAGGTCGGCGTCCGGGGCGACCACCGAGCCGATGTCGCGGCCCTCGACCACGATCCGGTCGGAGTTGGTGATCATCTCCCGCTGCCGGGCGACGAGCTGCTCGCGGACGGCCGGCACGGCGGCCACCGCGGAGACCGCGGCGGTCACCTCCGGGCCCCGGATCTCCTTCTCCACGTGGACGCCGTCGGCGATCACGCCGTACCCCTGGGGGTCGGTGCCGATGCGCAGGTCGACCTCACCGGCGACCTTGGCCACCGACTCGAGGTCGGTCAGGTCGACGCCGGAGCGCAGCACCGCCCAGGTGACCGCCCGGTACATGGCGCCGGTGTCGAGGTAGCGGGCACCGAGGCTGACGGCGAGCCGCCGCGAGACGGTGGACTTACCCGAACCGGATGGCCCGTCCACCGCGACCACGCACCGTCCGGTCCGTTCGTTCTGCCCCACCGTGTTCCTCCTCAGCCCGTATCTCGCGGGTCGCCGGTTCCTCCGGCGCCGTTGAGCGGTTGTCCATCGTCAATGATGCCCGCCGTCGCGGGACGGCCCGCGCACGGTGCCGCCGGGCGCGATCCGCGCCACGACGGCCCGCTGGACCGCGACGAAGCCTACCGTCAGCGGTACCCGGAACGTCCGGGGTCAGTCGCCTACCGCTTTGAACAGGGCGGCCACCTCGGCGTTGGTCAGCCGCCGGGTCCGCCCGGCGCGCAGGTCACCCAGCCGGATCGGCCCCATCGCGGTCCGCACCAGCCGGCTCACCGGGTGCCCCACCTCGGCCAGCAGTCGCCGGACGATGTGCTTGCGCCCTTCGTGCAGGCTCACCTCCACCTGGGCGGTCTTGCCCAAGGTGTCCACCACCTTGAACGAGTCGACCTTCACCGGCCCGTCCTCCAGCTCGACCCCGGCGGCCAGCCGCTTGCCCAGGTTGCGCGGGATCGGACCGGTGACCTCGCAGAGGTAGGTCTTCTGCACCCCGTACGACGGGTGCATGAGCCGGTGGGCGAGGGTGCCGTCGTTGGTGAGCAGCAGCAGGCCCTCGCTGTCCGCGTCGAGCCGCCCCACGTGGTAGACCCGCTGCTCCACCCGGTTGCCGAGGAAGTCCGACAGCGCCGCGCGTCCCTTTTCGTCCGCCATGGTGGAAACCACCCCGCGGGGCTTGTTCATGGCCAGGTAGACCAGCCGGGTGTCGGCCTGGAGCCGCTCCCCGTCGACGTGGATGACGTCGTGCGCCGGGTCGGCCTTGTCGCCGAGCTGCGCGACCCGGCCGTTGACGGTGACCCGGCGCCGGAAGATCAGGTCCTCGCAGGCGCGCCGCGAACCCACCCCGGCGGCGGCGAGCACCTTTTGCAGGCGCTCGGCGCCCTCGTACACGGGGGCGTCGGGTTTGGGGGCACGGTCATCGCGTCGCATCGGCAAGCTCTTCTACGTCGTCGGGGAGGAAGGGGGCCAGGGGCGGCAGGTCGTCCACCGAGTTCAACCCCAGCTTCTCCAGGAACATGGTGGTGGTCCGGTAGAGGAAGGCCCCGCTGTCCGGTTCGGTGCCGCACTCCTCGACCAGGCCACGGGAGACCAGGGTACGGATCACCCCGTCGCAGTTGACGCCCCGGATGGCGGAGATCCGCGACCGGGTCACCGGCTGCTTGTAGGCGACCACTGCCAGGGTTTCCAGCGCGGCCTGGGTGAGCCGCACAGACTGCCCGTCCAGGATGAACCGCTCCACGTAGGTGGCGTATTCCGGGCGGGTGTAGAGACGCCAGCCACCGGCGGCCCGGCGCAGCTCGAAGCCGTGCCCGGCGGCCGTGTAGCCGGCGGCGATGTCGTCGAGCATCGGGCCGATCCGCTCCGGGGACTGTTCCAGCACCTGGGCCAGGGTCAGCTCGCTGACCGGCTGGTCCACCACCAGCAGGATCGCCTCCAGCGCGCCGCGCAGCTCGGCGTCGCTGAGCTCCGGCGCGGGCTCCGGCGCCGCCGTCACCCGCCGCCGCCCCGCCGCCTGCTTCAGGCGTACGCCCGCACTACCGCCCTCCCCCGCCAACTCCCCGCCGACCGCCTCCGTCGGCGCCTCGGAGATCTTGGTACCGCCCGGCCCCTCCAAGGGCACCGCCGCACCAAGATCGGCGGCCGGGTCAGACGGCGTGGGGATCTTGGAAGGGGGCGAATACTCCGGGGACCCGTTCCTGCGGAGATCAGCGGCGGGCTCGGGCTCGGCAGTGGTGGGCGTGGGCTCAGCGGCGGGCTCGGGCTCCGGGGTGGCGGGCTCGGGCGCCGCCGCTGCGGTCGCGGCAGGCTCGGCCGCCGCGGCGACCTCCGGATCTGCCTCAGCGGTGGGCTCGGCGGGGGCGGATCTCGCGGGTGCGGGGCGCTCCCAGGGCGGGACCCAGGCGGCGGCCTGGTCGGCCAGGGAGTCGCGGCCCTCCTCGTCGCTCATGCCGGCACTCCGCTTCGCTCGCTCATCGGGGTCACTCCTGCGTCGTTGCCGGGTCGTCGCCGGCGGTCGCGGCCGCCGGGGCGGCCGGCTCCGGGGAGCCGGCGTACTCGTCGATGGTCAGCTCGGTGTCGCCGTCGGCGGAGCCGGTCCAGCGGACGGTCAACTCCTCCAGGGCCTGCTCCTGGACGAAGGCGACCAGCCCCTGCCGGTAGAGCTCCAGCAGGGCGAGGAAGCGGGCCACCACCTCCAGGGTGATCTCGCAGTCGGCGCAGAGCAACGAGAAGGTGGCCGTGCCGGCCCGGCGCAGCCGCGCCGAAATGATCTCCGCGTGCTCCCGGACGCTGACCCGGACCATGTGCACGTGCGCGATCGACACCTCGGGCACCGGCTTCGGGGTCATCGCCTTGAGCGCCAGCTTGAGCAGCCGGTCCGGGCCGATGCCGAGCACCAGGTCCGGCAGCGCGTCGGCGTACCGGGGTTCCAGGGTGACCGCCCGGGGGTAGCGGCGGCCGCCGACCGCCTCCAGTTCGGCGAGGTGCGCCGCCGCCTCCTTGTACGCCTTGTACTGCAGCAGCCGGGCGAAGAGCAGGTCCCGGGCCTCCAGCAGGGCCAGGTCCTCCTCGTCCTCCACCTCGGCGGCGGGCAGCAGCCGGGCCGCCTTCAGGTCGAGCAGGGTGGCGGCGATCAGCAGGAACTCGCTGGTCTCGTCCAGGTCCCACTGGTCGCCCATGGCCCGGATGTACGCGATGAACTCGTCGGTGACCTTGTGCAGGGCCACCTCGGTGACGTCGAGCTTGTGCTTGCTGATCAGCTGGAGCAGCAGGTCGAACGGGCCGGTGAAGTTGGCCAGCCGGACGGTGAAGCCGCTGCCCTCCCCGGCGGCGGCCGCCTCGACGGTGGCCGGGCCGGCGGGCAGCACGCCGTCGACTTCGGCGGCCAGCTCGGCGGCGGCCACGGAATCGCCGGCGTCGGGTGACGCCGGCGGGTCGAGGGGCGGTGCGGTCACCGGAAAACCGTAGTCCACGCTCCGGACACCCGGCGTTCGGCCTATCGCTCCGCCTGGGCGGCGATCACCTCACGGGCCAGTTGCCGGTAGTTGCGGGCGCCGGAGGAGGCCGGGTCGAGGGTGGTGATCGGCGCGCCGGCCACGGTCGACTCGGGGAACTTCACGGTCTTGGTGATCACGGTCTGGTAGACCTTGTCGCCGAACGCCTCCACCACCCGCTGGAGCACCTGCCGGCAGTGGGTGGTGCGGCTGTCGTACATGGTGGCGAGGATGCCTTCGAGCTCCAGGTCGAAGTTGAGCCGCTCGCGCACCTTGTCGATGGTGTCCAGCAGCAGCGCGACGCCGCGCAGGCTGAAGAACTCGCACTCCAGCGGGATGAGCACGCCGTGCGCCACGGTCAGCGCGTTGATCGCCAGCAGGCCCAGCGAGGGCTGGCAGTCGATCAGGACGTAGTCGTACTCCTTGCGGACCGTCTTGAGCACCCGGGCCAGGGCCATCTCCCGGGCGACCTCGTTGACCAGCTGGATCTCGGCGGCGGAGAGGTCGATGTTGGCGGGAAGCAGGTGCAGCCCGGCCACATCGGTCTTGATCAGCACGTCGTCGGCGGTGACGTCGTCCTGCATGAGCAGGTTGTAGACCGACAGGTCGAGGTTGTGCGGGTTGACGCCGAGACCGACGGAGAGAGCGCCCTGCGGGTCGAAGTCCACCAGCAGCACCTTGCGGCCGTACTCGGCCAGCGCGGCACCCAGGTTGATGGTGGTGGTGGTCTTGCCGACGCCACCCTTCTGGTTGGCCATCGCGATGATCCGCGCGGGCCCGTGCCGGTCGGTCGGCATCGGCTCCGGGATCGGCTTGCGCATGGTGTACGCGGCCGGGTCGGCGGGGCCGAGGTCGGAGCCGAGCGTCGCCTGCTGCTCGCGGAGCTCCGACGTCCAGGTCTCGGCACGGTTCTCGTTGCCAGCCATGTCCTCGTTGCCCCCTCCCGACGACCACCCGGTGTCGGAGCCGTCCGACGTCCTTCGCGGCGCCGCTGCGCACCCCGGTGTCGCCCATGAGGTCCGCGCCGATGCCGACTGTACGCCACCCGCCAGCAGCGCGTTCGGTACCGGGTCGGCGTGTCGGCCGGCCGACGGCCCCGAGCCGCCCGCCACCGGTCAGCCGCGGGCCCGCGGGTGGGCGGTCGCGTACACCTCACGCAGCCGGTCCACAGTGACCAACGTGTAGACCTGGGTGGTGGTCACCGAGGCGTGACCGAGCAGTTCCTGCACCACCCGGACGTCGGCGCCGCCGTCGAGCAGGTGGGTGGCGTAGGAGTGGCGCAGGGTGTGCGGGGATGCCGCGCCGGGGCCGTCCACCGGCAGGCCGGCCCGCTCGGCCGCGCGGCGCAGGACGGCCCAGGCGCCCTGCCGGGTCAGCGGTCCGCCGCGGGCGTTGACGAAGACGGCCGGGGTGCCCCGCCCGGTGGCGAGCAGCGCCGGACGGCCCCGGACCAGCCAGGCGCGCAGCGCCTCGACGGCGTACCCGCCGATCGGGACCAGCCGGGTTCGCCCGCCCTTGCCGCGCAGCAGCACCGTGCCCTCGTCAAGGTCCAGGTCGTCCACCGCGGCGCCGACCGCCTCGGAGATGCGCGCCCCGGTGCCGTACAGAAACTCCAGCAGGGCCCGGTCGCGCAGCGCGCGGGGCGCCGCGTCGCCGGCGGCGGTGACCGGGCCGGCGGTCTCCAGCAGCCGGAGCACGTCCTCGACCGGCAGGGCGCGGGGCAGCCGGCGGGGCGGGGTGGGCGGGCGGACGTCGCGGCTGGGATCGGCGCCGGCCAGGCCCTCGCGCAGCGCGAAGCGGTGCAGGCCGCGCACGGCGCTGGCGGCGCGGGCGGCGGAGGACACGGCCAGCGGCGGGTGCTCGGCGTCGCCGGCCCGCAGCCGGGCGAGATGGCTCTCCACCTCGGCGGCGCCGACGGCGGCCAGGTCGGTCACCCCGGCGCCGGCCAGGGTGGCCAGGTAGCGCTCCAGGTCGCGGCGATAGGAGGCGAGGGTGTTCGCGGAGAGTCCCCGCTCGACGGTGAGATGGTCCAAATAGCCCCGGACGGCACGGCGCAGGGCCGGCGCGGGCTGCTCGCCCGGGCCGGCCCCGTCCACTGTGCTGGTCAGGCTGTCGCCCCTCAACCGATGACGTCGGCCAGCGGGAGGACGTCCATGCCGTGCGCCTCGGCGACCGGGCCGTAGACCACGTGACCGGCGTGGGTGTTCAGGCCCAGCGCGAGCGCCGGGTCGACCCGCAGCGCCTCCCGCCAGCCGCGGTTGGCCAACTCCAGGGCGTACGGCAGGGTGACGTTGGTCAGCGCGTGGGTGCTGGTGTTCGGCACCGCGCCGGGCATGTTCGCCACACAGTAGAAGATCGACTCGTGCACCTTGTAGACCGGGTCGGCGTGCGTGGTGGGACGCGAGTCCTCGAAGCAGCCGCCCTGGTCGATGGCGATGTCGACGAGCACGCTGCCCGGCTTCATCCGGGAGACCAGTTCGTTCGAGATGAGCTTCGGCGCCTTCGCGCCGGGGACCAGCACCGCGCCGATGACCAGGTCCGCGTCGAGCACGGCCCGCTCGATCTCGTACGCGTTGGAGGCGACGGTCTGCAGGTGGCCGCGGTAGATGGCGTCGGCCTGGCGCAGCCGGGCCACGTTCTTGTCCAGCAGCAGCACCTCGGACTGCAGGCCGAGCGCGATGGCGGCGGCGTTCATGCCGGAGACGCCGGCGCCGATGACCACGGTCTTGGCCGCGTACACGCCGGAGACGCCGCCGGGCAGCACGCCCCGGCCACCGCCGGTGCGCATCATGTAGAAGGCGCCGACCTGCGGGGCGAGCCGACCGGCCACCTCGGACATCGGGGCGAGCAGCGGCAGCGAGCGGTCGGGCAGCTCGACGGTCTCGTAGGCGATGCCGGTGACCTTGCGGTCGAGCAGCGCGTCGGTGCAGTCCCGGGAGGCGGCCAGGTGCAGGTAGGTGAAGAGCACCTGCCCCTCACGCATCCGGTGGTATTCCTCGGCGATCGGCTCCTTGACCTTGAGCACCAGCTCGGCGGCGTCCCAGACCTCGTCGGCGGTGGGCAGGATCTTCGCGCCGGCGGCGGCGAACTCGTCGTCGGTGATGCTGGAACCGACGCCCGCGCCGGACTCGACGAACACCTCGTGGCCGTGGCGGGTGAACTCGTTGACGCCCGCGGGCGTGATCGCCACCCGGTACTCGTGGTTCTTGACCTCGCGGGGGATTCCGACCTTCACGATGCAGACACCTTCCTTCGGGGCTGCTCACCCCGGCTGCGGCGCCGCGGCGGCCCCTTTGCCGACGCAGTCCACCGGTCCCGCCGGCGGCAGTCTAGGCCCGTGCGAACTCCGCGGAGGGCAGCACAGTGACATCCGGTGCCCGGTGGTCCTGACGATGTGTCAGGCATGAACCGGGCTGGGCGGTGGAGCCGCATCAGCCGTCAGGACACTATTGGATAAACATCGTCCCACCGTTGGAGTGCCAGTGCGGACAGGACGCCTCTGGATCACTAGGGTGTCCGCTCATGACCACTCCTTACCAGCAGTACCCCCCGCAGGGTGTCTCGGACAAGAGCAAGATCGTCGCCGGCATCCTGCAGATCCTCCTTGGCGGTTTCGGTATCGGCCGGTTCTACATGGGCGATGTCAAGATCGGCGTGATCCAGCTCGTGGTGACCCTGGTGACCTGCGGCTTCGGTGCGATCTGGGGCCTCGTCGACGGCATCCTGATCCTGGTCAACGGCGGTGTCGACGGCCAGGGACGCCCGCTGCGCGACTGAGCGCCGGCATCGACGAGCGGGGCCGCGCGGTGTCACCACCGCGCGGCCCCGCTGTCTGTCCGATCCGGCTCAGCGGGGCAGCGGCGCCCCCGGCCGGCGCAGCTCGGTGAAGCCGGTCTCCTGGGCCCGGGCGGCGGCGAGCACCCCGGCCACGCAGGCCGCGTTGGTGATCTCGCCGGCCAGCACCATCCGCACCGCCTCGTCGAGCCCGACCCGGACCACCTGCAGGTCGGCCTCCTCGTCGCGCCGATCGTGCCGCTGGTCGGCGGGCACGTCGGCGAGATCGCGGGCCAGGAAGACCCGGACCACCTCGTTGGAGAAGCCGGGCGAGCTGTGCAGGTCGACCAGGACGTCGATGGTCCCGGCGGTCAGGTCGGCCTCCTCGGCCAGTTCCCGGGCCGCCGCGGCGGCCAGGTCCTCGCCGCTGACGTCCATCAGCCCGGCCGGCAGCTCCCACAGGTGCCGGCCGACCGGGTGCCGGTACTGCCGGATCAGCACCACCTGGCCGGCGTCGTCGAGCGCCACCACGGCCACCGCGCCGACGTGGGTGACGTAGTCGCGGGTCGCGGTGCCGCCGCCCGGCATGGTGAC
Source organism: Micromonospora sp. NPDC006431 (assembly GCF_042870725.1). Taxonomy (NCBI): domain Bacteria; kingdom Bacillati; phylum Actinomycetota; class Actinomycetes; order Micromonosporales; family Micromonosporaceae; genus Micromonospora; species Micromonospora sp. NPDC006431. The sequence continues at coordinate 24,694 of NZ_JBIAHQ010000031.1, read as the reverse complement.
GTCGTCGCTGACCACCTGGAAGATCCGGCCGGACCAGATCTCCCGGTGCGCGGTCACCTCGTACCGGTGCTCGACCGCGCTCACGCCGCCCCCTCGCTCCGCTCCACGGCGGCGCGAGGCGCCGCGCCGCTGCACCTGCTGGCTCGCTCGCTCCGCTCGCTCACGGCGCGGACGTCGCCTTCGCCGCGGCGGCGGCGCCGTTGCGGCTCGCCTTCGCGGCTGCGGCCTCCGGCGGGGCGGTCGCCAGGTCGACCGGAAGCTGATCGGCCTGGGAGTACGCGACGGCGGCCTTGACGAACGCGGCGAACAGCGGGTGCGGCCGGGTCGGCCGGCTCTTCAGCTCCGGGTGCGCCTGGGTGGCCACGAAGAACGGGTGCAGCTTCCGGTCCAGCTCGATGAACTCGACCAGCCGCCCGTCCGGCGAGGTGCCCGAGATCTGCAGGCCGGCCTTGGTGAGCTGGTCGCGGTAGGCGTTGTTCACCTCGTACCGGTGCCGGTGCCGCTCGCTGACCTCGGTGCTGCCGTACGCCTCGGCGACCAGCGAGCCCTCGGCCAGCTTCGCCGGGTACGCCCCGAGGCGCATGGTGCCGCCCAGGTCGCCCTTGCCGGCGACGATGTCCTCCTGGTCGGCCATGGTGGCGATGACCGGGTGCCGGGCCTCCTCGTCGAACTCCAGCGAGTTCGCCCCGTCCAGGCCGGCCAGGTGGCGGGCCACCTCGATGGTCATGCACTGCAGGCCGAGGCAGAGGCCGAGCAGCGGGACGCCGTTCTCCCGGGCGTACCGGGCGGTGCCGATCTTGCCCTCGATGCCGCGGACGCCGAACCCGCCCGGGATGACGATGCCGTCCACGCCGGCCAGCGCGGCGGCCGCCCCGGCCGGGGTGACGCAGTCGTCGCTCGGCACCCAGCGCAGCTGCACCCGGGCCCGGTGGCCGAAACCGGCGGCCCGGATCGCCTCGCTCACCGACAGGTACGCGTCGGGCAGGTCGACGTACTTGCCGACCAGCGCCACGGTCACCGTGTGCTGCGGCTGGTGCACCCGCTCCAGCAGGTCGTCCCAGCGGGACCAGTCGACGTCACGGAACGAGACGCCGAGCCGGCGCACCACGTACGCGTCGAGGCCCTCACGGTGCAGCACCTTGGGGATGTCGTAGATGCTCGGCGCGTCGGGGGCGGCGGTGACCGCTTCCCGGTCCACGTCGCAGTAGAGGGAGAGCTTCTCCTTGACCTTGTCCGGGATGTCCCGGTCGCAGCGCAGCACCAGGGCGTCCGGCTGGATACCGATGCTGCGCAGCTGCGCCACCGAGTGCTGGGTCGGCTTGGTCTTCAGCTCGCCGGACGGCGCCAGGTAGGGCACCAGCGAGACGTGCAGGTAGAAGCAGTTGTCCCGGCCCAGGTCGTGGCGGACCTGACGGATCGCCTCGAGGAACGGCAGCGACTCGATGTCGCCGACCGTACCGCCGACCTCGGTGATCACGATGTCGGGCACCTGGCCGTCGGCGTCCGGCTCACCCATGCCGAGGATCCGCGACTTGATCTCGTTGGTGATGTGCGGGATGACCTGGACGGTGTCGCCGAGGTACTCGCCGCGCCGCTCCTTGGCGATCACGGCCGAGTAGATCTGCCCGGTGGTGACGTTCGCCTTGCCGGACAGGTCCCGGTCGAGGAACCGCTCGTAGTGGCCGACGTCGAGGTCGGTCTCGGCGCCGTCCTCGGTGACGAAGACCTCGCCGTGCTGGAACGGGTTCATCGTTCCCGGGTCGACGTTGAGGTACGGGTCGAGCTTCTGCATCACCACGCGCAGCCCGCGCGCGGTCAGCAGGGTGCCGAGGCTGGAGGCGGTGAGGCCCTTACCCAGCGAGGAGGCGACGCCCCCGGTGACGAAAATGTGCCTGGTCGTCCGTGCTGAAGGGGCCAAGGCCTGCTCCCGTGTCGTCCGTAGCGGTCGTGCGAACCGCCGTGCCGACCACCGAAGTGATCACGCGATCCACGGGATTCCACGGTAACACGTTTCCCGGCCCGGACCGGCGTGGCACCCGGCGTCGGCGCACGTGAAGCCGGGTCCGGCTCACGCCGTGGGGACCTCCGTCGATGCCGGGCGGGCCGGGGCGGGCACCCGGGCCGGGCGCGCGTCGGCCCGGGCCTGCGTGCCCTCGTCGGTTTCCGAGGCGCCGGAACCGCCGCCGTCGTCGGCACCCGGGTCGGCGGTTCGGGGCGGGTGCCCGCTCCTGACATGGTCCCCGTCGTCACCGGGGCCGCCCGGCCGCAGCCCGCTCTCGTCGCCCGGCCGGCCGCTGCCCGGCTGGGTGCGGTCGGTGGAATGGTCGAGCACCCGCAGGGCCGCCAGGGCCGCCATCGGCACCACCAGGGCACCTGCCGCCCCGGCCACGTCCAGCGCCGAACCGCCCAGCACCCCGCCGATGCCGGCGGCCACGCCGGTGCCGGCCATCGCCGCCCGGATCGCCGGGTAGATGCCGAACAGCCGCATCAGCCCGCCCCAGGGCTGGAGCAGGGCCAGCCAGACCAGCGCGGCACCGGCCAGGGCCAGCACGGTGAGCGGGCTGTCCACCAGGGTCTGCAGGTTGGCGGCGCTGGAGCGGTGCACGGTGAGCCCGCCGGTGCCGTCGCCGAGCGCCGCCAGGAAACGGCCGACGCTGCCCCGCTCGACCGCCGGGCGGCGCAGGTCGACGACCGCGTAGCCGATGGTCAGCGCCAGCGCGGCCATGGTGGCCCAGGCCAGCCGGCTCACGGTCAGCCAGCCACCGGTGCAGATCGCGGCGGCGACGCTCACCCCGGCGGTGAGCGCGATCGCGCCGGTCGAGTCCGCCCCCAGATACGGGCTGCCCACGACGACCACGGCGGCGCCGCCGACCGCGACCATCATCATCAGGCGCCAGGCCCGGGGCACGCGCTGCGCCAGCCAGCCGCCGCAGAGCAGCGAGCCGGCGACGAACACGCCGAGCCCGACGGTGCCCAGCCCGGTGTACCGGCCGCCCTCCAGGGCGGAGTATCCGATCACGCCGTTGAGCTGCAACCGGGAGCCGGTGAGCACGTCCACCCCGACCACCAGCGCGGCCAGGCCGGCCACCGCGCCGAGCGGGCCGAGGGTGCGCTCGTAGCCCGGACTGAACCGGACGGCGGCCGTGCCACCGACGATCAGCAGGACGGTCACCAGGCCGAACCACCAGCCGGCGTACTCCCCCCGCCACCACGGCGCCGCATCGGCGAGCAGGGCGGCCGGCACGGCGAGTGCGGCGGCGATCAGCAGCAGTTCCACGACCGCCACCACCCGCCGGGACACCGGTTCGGGTCCGTGCGGGCCGGCATGCCGGCGGGCCCGGCGCAGCAGGGGCAGCACCGCGACGGCGAGGGCCACCTGGGCGGCCGCGAGCAGGCCGAAGAACCAGCCGGCGACGCGGCGCTGGGCGGCCGCCTCGCGGTCCGCGTCGGCCGGCGCGTCGATCGCGGCACGCAGGTCGTCCGGCCGGCCGCCGACCGACACAGCGGGCCGGCCGAGGAAGAGCCGCTCGGGCATCGGCCGGCCCAGCGCGGCCAGGGCGGTCGGGGCCAGGTCGACCAGTTGCAGGTAGCCCTCCCGGCCGGTGCTCGGCGAGGTCAGCCAGCCCCGCTCCCAGCCCGGACCGTGGGCGATGGCCACCTGCAGCCGGGACGGCGCCTCGGTGTCGCCGACGCCGGCGACCAGCACCGCCGAGCGGGGCGGCCGGGCGGCGAGCACCCGGGCGAGCTGGGCGTCCACCTGCCGGGCCTGGGCGGTCCGGGTCGCCGGGTTCTCACCGTCGACGCTGCCCAGGTCGACGATGCTCAGCACGCACGAGCCGAGCAGCCGGGCCGGAGCGGCGGGCAGGACCGGCTCGTACCGGTCGACCCGGCCGAACGGGCGGGCGGCGGCCACCGCGGCACCCGGCCCGACCGCCACCGAGCAGCGCACGGACTCGGGCAGCGCGCCCGGGGTGGCCCCCCAGGCGAGCTTGTCCTGGTTGTACGCGACGACGCTCTCCTGGTCGGGCAGGTTGGCGCCGAGGCTGTCGGGCCGCTCGACGGTCACTCCGGCGGCCGGGCAGCCACCTGCCGGGCGGCTGCCGTTCCAGGCGGCGAAGTTGCCCGCGCCGAGGGTGAGCCAACCGTCGACCGGGCAGGTGGGCCGGTGCGCGGAGCGTACCGAGAGGGAGCCGATGGAGCCCTCCTCCGCCATCCGCCACAGGGTGGGGGTGGTCTCCGGGTCCACGTCGTCCCAGCGCAGCCCGGCCACCCCGGCCAGCACCACGAAGTCGGCGCTGCGGCCGGGGCTGCCGTGCTGCGGCCGGGCGGTCAGCGCGGTGACGCCGAGCACCACCACCAGCAGGGTCAGCAGGACCGGGGTCAGTCGACGCAGCATCACCGGGTCCCCGTTGACAGCTCGGGCGCCAGTTCGGCGTAGAGGGCGGCCAGGGTGGCCACCGTGTCCGCCTCGGTCGGCCAGGTCGCCGCCCGGGCGGCGCCGCGGCGGGCCAGGTCGGTCCGCCCGGCCTCGTCGTCCAGCAGGGCGCGCACCGCCGTGTCCACCGCGTCGACGTCGCCCGCCGGGATCAGCACCGCGCCGTCGCCGACCAGCTCCGGCAGGCCACCGACGGCGGTCGCCACCAGCGGTACGCCGGCGCGCAACGCCTCCTGGGCGAACAGCTGCCGGGCCTCCCAGTCGCTGGTCACCACGGCGAGGTCGGCGCCGGCGAGCAGGTCGGCCACGTCAGTGCGGTGCCCGAGCAGGGTCACCGGGGCCCGGGCGGCCGAGATCCGCGCGGCGAGCTGGAGGTACGCGGGCCCACTGCCGGCGATCACCACCACCGGCGCCGGGTTCCGGGTACGCCACCGGGCGGCGGCATCGACCAGGATGTCGTACCGCTTCTGCGGGTGCAGCCGGCCCACGGAGAGGATGAGCGGGCGGTCGGCGGCGACCCCGAACTCGGCGCGGACGGCGGCCCGGCGGCGGCGCGGCGGCGGCAGCGTCGGCGCGGCGACCGGGGCGAGGCGGGCGTCGGCGGCGCCCAGCGCGGCGGCCCGCGCCACCAGGTCGTCGGAGGCGCCCAGGGCGACCCGCACGGAGCGGGCCACGATCCGCTCGGCGAGCCGGGACAGCCGGCCGCGCAGCCCGCCGGCGAGGACGGCGTTGTGCCAGGTGACCACCAGCGGGGCGGCCGGCCGGGCGAGGACGGCGACCAAGCCGGCCCGCAGCCCGTGGGCGTGCACGACGTCAACCTCGGCGCCGGACAGCGCCCGGCGCAGCGCGGCGACCGCCCGCGCGTCGGCCGGCGTGGGGCTGGCCGGGATCTCCACCGGCGCGAACCGGGCACCCACCCCGGTGAAGTCGAACTGGTCCTGGGTGGCGGCCGGGCCGCAGACCAGCACGGACGCACCGGCGGCGGTCAGGCCGCGGGCCACCGAGCGGATGTGCTGCCCCACCCCGCCGGTGCTGGAGGCGAGCACCAGGGCGACCGAGCCGGGCCACCGCGGCGCCGCCGAGGCGCCCGTCATTACGCCCCCTCCGTTCGCGACTGCGGGGCTCGCAAACCCGGCTCACTCCTCGCGCTCACCGTGCCTGCCCTCCGTTCGCGACTGCGGGGCTCGCAAACCCGGCCACTCCTCGCGCTCACCGGGTAAGAGTCTCCTTCCCGTCGCCCCGCTCCGGGGGGCGTTGCTCCTCCGGCGTGTCGACGGCCGGCCGTCGTCGCCGCCCGAGCCGACGGGTCACGGCCGTGAGCATCGGCCGCACGTCCCGCGCATCGGTCAGCCAGGCTACGGCGAGGAACAGGGCGCCGACCACGGCCCCGGACAGCATGCCCTGCACGAGCGCCCCGGATGCCGTCGGGGTCCCGAGGCCGGCGAGCCAGCGGGCGGTGGCGGCCCCGCCGAGCCCCGCGACCGCAGCGGCGAGCAGGCCGGCGGCCCCGGCCCGACCGACGCCGGCTAGGGCGGCCCGGCCGGCGGAGCGGAGCACGGCAGCGAGCAGCAGGCCGCCGAGCAGCAACATCCCGACCGAGTTGGCCAGGGTGACCGCGAGCACCCGGTCGCCCTGGTGCAGCATTGCCGACAGCGGCACGGCCGCCACCGGGACGGCCAGCCAGCCGATCGTGATCGCGGCGGTGGCCGACCGGGTCGCGCCGCGCGCGTAGAGCGCCCGCGACAGGACCGCGAAAAGCCCGTAGCCGATCAGGCCGGGCGCAAAGCCGACGATGGCCGCCGCCGTCCCGGCCCCGAGCGGGAAGAAATGGCCCACCGCCTCGGCGGTGCCAACCAGAGCCGCCGCACCCAGACAGCTGAACAACAACACGCCTCGCGTGGCGGATGCCAGCGTCTGCCGGTACCCCGCATCGTCCCCGCCGACAGCGGCAGCAGCGAGAGTTGGGTAGGCCGCCACCGCCAGCGGCACGGCCAGGACCGACCACGGCAGCAGGTACATCGTCTGCGCCAGGTTGTAGACCTGGGGGGAACCGACCGGGCCGCCGGAAACCCGCTTCAGAATCACCGCCAGAGCCAGTTGCTGGGCGGTCACCGCCACCGCGCCCGCCACGGCCAGCCCGCCGACCTTCATCCGGGCCTCGGCCGGAAAGGCGTACCCGGGTCGTAGCCGCAGCCGCAGCCGGCTCAGCGGCACCAGCAGCGACAGCGACAGCACCACCACCCCGATGGTGGTGCCCCCCGACAAGATCAGCTCGCCTGGGCCGCTGACCCGGGCCACGCTGACGTCCCGCCCTTCGACGACGCCGAAGGCGACGTAGGCGAGGATGACCGTGACGCTGGACAGCAGCGGGGCGATCACCGGCCAGGCGAACCGCCGGTGTGCCTGGAGCACGCCAGTCAGCACGATGCCAACGCCGTACAGCGGCAGCTGCGGGGCGAAGACCCGCAGCATCCGGGCACCCGCAGCCAGCTCGGCCGGTGAGCGGCCCTCGCTGAGCAGCCCGACAATCGGGCCGGCCAGCAGTGCGACCAGGACGGCAAGCGGCACGAGGAGGGTCAGCGTCCAGGTCAAGAGGGCTCCGGTGATGGCAGCCACCTCGCGGCGATCGCCGGCCTCGACCGGTCGGGCCAGCAGCGGCACGACGAGGCTGGCGAGGGCACCACCGGCGACGATCTCGAAGATGATGTTCGGGACCGTGTTGGCGATCACGTACATGCCGCCGAGGTCGCTGCGCTCAACAACCCAGGTGAAGACGGCGGTCCGGCCGAAGCCGGCGAGCCGGCTGACCACGGTGAGGACGGCGATGAGTGCGGCCGCTCCGGCCACCCGGCCGGCGCCGGCGAGGGGGGCCGGTTTCGTCACGTCAGGCGTCGAGTCGGCCCAGCGCGTCGAGTTCCCGCAGTCCCGGGGTCTGCTGGATCACCTGGGTGAAGCTGACCTTCTCGCTGGCGGCGGTGAGGGCGGCGAGCACGGCGAGGACTCCCGCCCGGCCCAGTGGCCCGGTACGCGCGGCCAGGCTCACCCCGAGCAGCGCGCCGAGCGCGTTCGCGCCGCTGTCGCCCAGCATCACCCGCTCGTCGAGGTCGTCCCGGATCAGCCCGGCGGCGGCCCCGACCGCGCCTGCGGCGATGCCGCCGTACGGGCCGGTGGACAGCGGCGCGCCGAGCAGCATCCCCGACTTGAGCGCCCGGCCGGGGCGCAGGTCGAGCAGGTTGACCAGGTTGGCGGTACCGGCCACCACGCCGGCGCCGAGCAGCACGTCCAGCCCGCGGCCGAAGGCGCCGGCGCGCTGCCGGCGGGGATGGGCGGCGACCCGGCGGTCGGCGGCCAGCAGCACGGCCGCGCCGAGGCCGGCCGCCCCCACCCCGACGATCTTCACGAGTCCGGCGGTGACCCGGCCCTCGCGCAGCGCGGCCAGGTGCCCGGCGAAGCCCTTGGCCGCCTTCTGCTCGGGGCGCGCGCCGACGACGTCGTCGTACAGCCCGACCGTGCCGGCGCCCACGCCGGCGACCAGGGCGGCGGCGCCGGCAGGGGCGCTGCCCGCGCCGAGTGCGCCCGCGGTGGCGGCCCCGACGGCCAGGGCCGGACCGGCGGCCAGGGTGACTGTGCGACCGCGGAAGTTGGTGCGCTCGAGCGCCGGCGCGCCTGGCGATGTACCCACCGCCCGCAGCACGTAGCGGGCGGCTACCGCCCCCGCGCCGACGGCCAGCAGCCGACCCAGTCTCACGCGACTCCTCCGATCCGGATACCCAGCGCGACGCGGTGCAGAGCGGACGCCCGCTCGGTCACTGCGGCAGTTTAGGCAGCAGCCCGCCCGCGGCGTTGTCACCGACACCGTACTGGCCGGACTTCTTCTCGGTCAGCTGCTGCACCAGGGCGAGCGTGGTGACGACCTGACCCTGCACGGTGTTGGCGTTGTCGACGGTCGAGATGGTCTGCGAGAGCACCGGGTCGCCCCGGACCACGGCGACCACGTTGCCGCCGGCCGAGCCCATGCCGCCGACCACGAGCGCGCCGTTGTGGTCGAACTGCTCGGCGATCTTCACCACCGACTCGTCCTTCTTCGCCGAGTCCTTGTCGACGTACGGCTGCCCGGTGACCAGCACGACCGCCTCGGCCGGCCCCGCGACCTTGTTGTTCTCCGAGGTGAGGTACCCGGCGGTCGCGTACGTCTGCAGAACCACCTTCCGATCGGCGTCGGTGACCGGCGGGCTGCCCGCCGGCCGGTCCAGCAGGACGCTGGCCAGCAGGGCGCTGGAGGTCTCCACGCCGTGCCCGTTGCCCGGCAGGTTGCCGGTGGGCACGCTGTTGGGGCGGGCGGCGGTGACGGCCAGCTCCAGCAGGTTGTTGTTGGTCGCGCTGTCCGGGCTGATGAACTTGTCCTGGATGTCGATCCGGCCGGTGACATTGGCCCCGGCGAGCTGGAGCATCTTCACCACGCCCTCGGTGTGCTCCCGGCCGGTGGACAGGCTGACCACCAGCACCCGGCGGCCGGCCAGCTTGCCGGGGAGGATGAGCGGCGCCGTCTGGGCGGCGAAGTCCTCCTCCATGTCCAGTTCCTTCTGGAGGCTGTTGACCGTCTGGCGCATCTGCTGGTTGTCCTTGCGCAGCGCGTTGACGTTCTCCTTGAGCGAGTCGGCGACCGGCCCGTTCAGGGCGGCCGTGCCGACCACCAGGCCGATCGCCAACGCCAGGAAGACCGCGGTCAGGGACACCACGTGGTAGCGGAAATTGATCACGCTTGCAGCCTCTTGATCGGTCGGGGGCTAGAAGAGCTGGCCGAGTTGGAACACAAAATTGTCCCACCATTCGGAGACCACGCCCAAATACGCCTTCCCGACCGTGGAGACCGCCACCGCGGAGGCCATCGCGGCCACCGCCGACAGGACCAGCAGCAGCAGGGAGGAGCCGGAGATGCCCTGGCGGTAGAGGCGGCTCACCCCCTTGGCGTCGACCAGCTTGCCGCCCACCTTCAACCGGGTCAGGAAGGTCGAGGCCATGCCGCCCCGGCCCTTGTCGAGGAACTCCACCAGGGTGGCGTGGGTGCCGACGGCCACCAGCAGCGAGGCGCCCTTCTCGTCGGCCAGCAGCATGGCCAGGTCCTCGCTGGTGGCCGCGGCCGGGAAGGTGATCGCCGGCACACCGAGGGCGGTCACCCGGGCGAGGCCGGGCGCCCGGCCGTCCGGGTAGGCGTGCACGACCACCTCGGCGCCGCAGCGCAGCACGTCGTCGGTGACCGAGTCCATGTCACCGATGATCATGTCGGGGGTGTAGCCGGCCTCGACCAGCGCGTCGGCGCCGCCGTCCACGCCGATCAGCACCGGCTTGAACTCCCGGATGTACGGGCGCAGCACGTCCAGGTCGGCCTTGTAGTCGTATCCCCGGACCACGATCAGGCAGTGCCGGCCCTGGACCTGGGTCTCGATGTCCGGTACGCCGACGCCGTCGAGCAGCAGGTCGCGTTCCTGCTTGAGGTAGTCCATCGTGTTGGCGGCGAACGCCTCCAACTGCACCGACAGCCCCTCCCGGGCGTCGGCCATCGACTTGGCCACCGTCTCGGCGTCCTGGAGCGCGCCGTGCGACACCGGCTCCTCGCCGACGTAGACCGTGTTCCCCTCGATCCGGACCTGGTCGCCCTCGCGGATCTGCTCGAAGACACTCTCGCCGAGGTCGTCCAGGAGCGGGATACCGGCGGAGATCAGCACCTCGGGGCCCAGGTTCGGGTACCGCCCGGAGACCGAGGGCTTGGCGTTGAGCACGGCGGCGACCCCGACGGCGACCAGCGAGTCGGCCGCCACCCGGTCCAGGTCGACGTGGTCGATGACCGCGATGTCCCCGGGCCGGAGCCGGCCGACCAGCCGCTTCGTCCGGCGGTCGAGGCGCGCGGTGCCGAGGACTGAGCCCGGGTCCGCGCTCCGGGTCCGGCGCAACGTGGGTAGACGCATCGTGACCATCCTGGCATGTGAGGCAGGTATTGCTGTCGCGACATGCCTGAGCAGGGCCGCCTACCCAGGGAAGCACACCACGGCGCACGCTGGTGTGCTTGCGCTCACAATCCGGGGATCACGGGCGCCTTTCCTTGGCCGCCACGGCCAGGAGTTCCTCGGCATGGGCGATACCCAGATCGGAATCGGGCAAACCCGCGAGCATCCGGGCCAACTCCCGGGCCCGCTCGGTGTCCTCCACCACACGTACCCCACTGGTGGTCACCGCTCCCCCGGTGTCCTTGGCCACCACGAGGTGCCGGTCGGCGAACGCGGCGACCTGCGGCAGGTGGGTGACCACGAGGACCTGGTGACTGCGGGCCAGCCGGGCGAGCCGCCGGCCGATCTCCACCGCGGCCTGGCCGCCGACGCCCGCGTCGACCTCGTCGAAGACCAGGGTGGGCGGGCCACCGGAACCGGCGAAGACCACCTCGATGGCGAGCATCACCCGGGACAGCTCACCGCCGGAGGCGCCCCGCTGCAACGGCAGCGCGGGCGCGCCCGGGTGAGCCAGCAGGCGCAACTCCACCTCGTCGGCGCCGTCCGGGCCGACGCCGGCCTCCACCCCGTTGACCGACAGGCTCGGCTCGGCCCGCCCCACCGGGCGCGGCAGCACCGCCACCTCGATCCGGGCGTGCGGCATGGCCAGCCCGGCCAGCTCGACGGTGACCTGCTCGGCGAAGCGGACCGCCGCCTCCTGACGCGAGCTGGCGACCCGCCCGGCCAGCTCGGCCACCTCTCCGGCCAGCCGGGACGACTCCTTCTCCAGCTCGTCGAGCAGCTCGTCGGAGGTGTCCAGGTCGGACAGTCGGGTGCGGGCCCGCTCGGCCCAGGCGATCACCCCGTCAACGTCGTCGGCGTACTTGCGGGTCAGCCCGCGCAGTGCGGCCCGCCGCTCGTAGACGGCCTGCAGGCGGGCCGGGTCGGCGTCCAGCGCGGCCAGGTACGCGGAGAGCTCCGCGGAGACGTCGGCGACCAGGGTGGCCGCCTCCTCCAGCCGGACGGCCAGCTCGCCGAGCGCCGGGTCGGTGCCGGCCTGCGCCTCCAGGGTGCGCCGGGCGGTGCCGAGCAGCGCGGTGGCGTCGGGAGTGTCGTCGGCCGCCTCGACCCCGCCGGCCACGCACTGCTGGGCGAGCTGGGCCGCGGTGCGCAGCCCCTCGGCGTGCTCCAGGCGCTGCGCCTCCGCCTTCAGCTCGTCGTCCTCGCCGGGCTGCGGGTCCACCCGGGTGATCTCGTCGAGGCCGAGGCGGAGCAGGTCGGCCTCCTGGTTGCGCTCGCGGGCGTTGCGCCGCCGGTCGGCCAGGTCGTCGACCACCGCCCGCCACCGGGTGTACGCCTCGCGCAGCGCGTCGAGCAGCTTCTCGTGCCCCGGGCCGGCGAACCGGTCCAGCGCGGCCCGCTGCTCGGCCGGGCGCAGCAGCCGGAGCTGGTCGGACTGGCCGTGCACCGCCACCACCTGCTCGCCCACCTCGCCGAGCATCGACACCGGCATGCTCCGGCCGCCCAGATGCGCCCGCGAGCGGCCCTCCACGGTGACCGTACGGCTCAGCAGCAGCGAGCCGTCCTCGTCGGGCTCGCCGCCGGCGTCGGTGACCCGGGCGTGCACCGTCTCGGCCACCCGGCCGAGCAGGCGCAGCCGCCCCTCGACCACCGCGCGGCCCGGTTCGGCGCGCACCCGACCGGCGTCGGCCCGGCCGCCGAAGAGCAGGCCGAGGCCGGTCACCACCATGGTCTTGCCCGCACCGGTCTCCCCGGTGATGACGTTCATCCCGCCGGTCAACGGCAGCGTGGTGTCCTCGATGACGCCCAGTCCGGTGATGCGCAGCTCTTCCAGCACAGCACCTGACAGTAGACGCGGCCCCCGACAGTTGACCAGCCGGCAACGCCGCATCGGGGCACGGCGCTCGACGTCGTACAGTTCTGCCCCGTGTTGGACGTGATCGGCCTGACCCCCGGCGAGGAGGAGCTGTACCGCTCCCTCGTCCAGCTCACCACGGCCCGGGTCGAGGAGCTCGTCGAGCGGCTCCGCCGGCCGCGCGCGGAGGTCGTCGCGCAGCTCGAGGCCCTGCGTGGCAAGGGGCTGGTGCTGCCGATCGGGCCGGAGCCGGACGCGCCGCTGCGGCCGCTGGCCCCCGACGTCCCGCTCGGTGAGGCGCTGCTGCGCCGGCAGGAGGCGCTGGAGGCGGCCCGCGCGGCGGTCACCCAGCTGACCGAGGAGTACCGCGCCGGGATGCGGCGGCACGACGCCGACCACCTGGTGGAGGTGATCACCGGGGCGCGGGTGCTCCGCGAGCGCCTGCGGGACGCGCAGAACGGCGCCCGGGTCGAGGTGCTCTGGTTCTGCCGGGCCAACCCGCTGGCCATGCCCGGCCAGGACAACGTCGAAGAGTTCGACGCGCTGGCCCGCGGGGTGCGCTACCGGGCCATCTACGAGCGCGAGATGCTCCTCGAACCGGGCGGGCTCGAGGACATCGAGCGGGGCGTACGCGCCGGAGAGCAGGCCCGGGTGCTGGACCGGCTGCCGGTGCGGCTGGCCATCGTGGACGGCCGGACGGCGATCTGCCCGCTGGTGCCGGACCGGGAGAGCGGCGAACCGAGCGCCGCGGTGATCGGCCGCAGCCAACTGCTCGACGCGCTGATCGCCCTCTTCGAGAGTTACTGGCGGATATCCACGCCGCTGCGCTCGTCCGCCCCGCCGGTCGACGGGCCGGCCGTCGACGGCTACCGGCCGGACCCCGACGAGGTTCGGCTGCTCGCCCTGTTCGTGGCCGGCGTCCCGGACAAGTCCATCGCCTCCCAGCTGGGGGTGAGCCGCCGTACCGTGCAGCGGCGGCTGGCCGACCTGATGACCGTCGCCGGCGTGGACACCCGGCCGGGGCTTGCCTTCCAGGCCGCCCGCCGGGGCTGGATCTGAGGCGACGGGGCGGGACGGCCGGGAGCCGCCCCGCCCCGTCCCCCGTCAGCGCAGCCCGTACGCGTCGAGCACGGTCTGGTCGACGCTGTTGCCGGCGCGGTCATCGGCGTGCACCCGCAACGACACCGTGCCGTGCCCGGCCGGCACCATGGCGGTGAACCGGGTGCCCGAGCCGTGGACCGGCACCGACTGCCAGGTCCGCCCGGCGTCGAAGGACACCTCGACCCGCATCCCGACGCCGGTCGGCGCCGGCACGCCGGCCGGCTGGCGCACGGTCAGCCCGAGCTGGTGCGGTCGGCCGCCGGGCACCTCGCCGTGCAGGTCGGCGGGGACCTGGTAGTCCACCTGCAGCAGCGGCAGCGGCTGGGCGGCGTCCCCGGCCGGCCGGGCCGAGGTGAACTGCCACGCCGTCTCGGTACGCGTGGCCCAGCGCCACTCCTCGGAGGACCGCTCGGTGCTGAGGTCCAGCCGGTAGCGGGCCGCACCCGGGGTGGTCGGCACCGGTGCCCAGTCGCGGGAGAGGTCGGCGATCTGCTCCCCGTCCCGGCTCAGCCGGGCCTGCACCCTGTCCCACTCCTCGCTGAACCGGGCCGGTCCGGAGTGGCCGTCCGCGTCGACGAACTCGGCCACCCGCAGGTTCAGGGTGTCGCCGGTACGCGTGGGCACCGGCGCCCCGCCGCCCGCCGGCACGGCCGGCCGGACCACCGCGCCGTGCCAGGTCTCGGTGACCCGGTCGTCGGCGGCGTACCGCCGGGGCGGCTGGACGAGCCCGCCGACCAGCGGGCCCCAGTCGGACCAGGGGAGGCGGTGCAGCACCCGCTGCTGCCACCAGGAGTCCCCGGCGCTGACGAACTCCTGCCGCACGGTGCCGGTATGCACCATCCGCTGGTCGTCGTTCCACGAGTACTGCTGCCAGGGACGCCACCCGAACCGCTGCTCGCTGGCCCAGTCGAATCCGCCGGTGTCGGCGTAGCGGGCGGTCACCTCGGCGGTGTTGTCCGCGGTGACCCGGTGCAGGATCCGATCCGGGACCCGTCCCTGCGACACCTGCCACACGTCGTAGAGGTAGGGGCTGTCCACGGTCAGCGTCACGTCCAGGGTGGCCCGGCCGCTCTTCGCCGCCGCGATCATCGGCTGCCCGTCGTCGTACGCGACCACCAACGACGGAATCGGCAGCCGGTCCCCGTCCGGACGCCAGACCGTCCATGCGCTCCGGTCCGCCGGACGGACGATGAGCACCATCGCGGCGCCGGCCGCCGTGGCGTCGGCGATCTGGTCCCCCTCGGCGCGGTCGTAGCTACCGGCGACCAGCGCGGCCGCGCCCCGAACCCCGGCCCGGGCCAGCTCGGCGGCGCTGCCGTCACCCGCCCAGACCAGCGGCAGCTTCCGCCGGCCGGCCGGGGCCGGCGACCGGCCCAGCAGGTTGATGTCCAGCGGACCGGAGACGTTGCTGACCCGGGCGTCCACCATGGGCGCGACCAGCTGCCAGCGGGAGGCGAACTCGAACTCGCCCTGGCGCACCGGCCGGGTCGGCGTGACGTTCACCTGCTGGACCGTGCTGAACGCCATCACGCCGTGGTCGACCTGCCGGCCGTTGCCGAAGACGCGGTGCTCGTAGAAGCTGAGCGTGTCCCGCTGCTCGCTGGGCTTCGGCGTCTCGATGCGCACCGGCGTGCCCTTGCGCGGGTCGAGCACCAGGGTCAGGTCCCGGTCGACGGTCAGCTCGGGGTCGGTGACCAGGGTGAGCTGCTCGTCCAGCGGGGCGCCGTGCTCGATCAGCCCCTCCAGCAGGTACGGGCCCTCCTCGACCTGCACCTGCCACTCCATCCCGCGGAAGAGGTAGCCGAGCTGGTCGGACTCCCGGTGCTCGCCGAACAGGGTCACCACCGGTGCGCCGCCCGGCTGTCCCTGCATGTCCAGCGCCTTGATGGTGACGGAGTGCAGTGGGCCGCTGAGGGTCAGGCCGATGGCGGTCCGCACGGCGACACCGTCCGCACCGGTCGCCACCAGCCACCCGCCGTACACCCCGCGGTCCAGCTTCGCCGGGTCGGCGTGCAGCGGGACGTTCACGCTGCCGCCGGCCGGCACCGTCACCTCCGCGCCGTCGAGCGACACCCCGTCCGGCTCGGCCGCACCGGTGTCCAGGTTGCGCAGCTGCAGCGCCAGCCGCAGGGTCTGCACGGCGCCGGTGCCGTTGGTGTACGTCACGGTCCGCTCCACCGCCACACCGCCGGTGTTCAGCCGGCCGAAGTCGGCGGTGGCCGAGCCGTACACCCGCTGGCCCAGCGCGCGGGCCACATCGACCCGGCCGCCGCCCTGCTCGAAGACGGTCAGCGCGGGGTTCGCCTTCGTCGTGCTGACCAGCGCGTCCTTGAGCTTCCCGGCGGTCCAGTCCGGGTGTTCCTGGGCGAGGATCGCCGCCGCGCCGGCGACGTGCGGGGTCGCCATCGACGTCCCGGACGCCCGCGTGTACGCGTCGTCCACCGGCGTACCCATGGCGGTGCCGGCGGCGCGGGCGGCGACGATGCCGACGCCCGGCGCGGTGATCTCCGGCTTCAGGCCGTTGTCGCCCAGGCGCGGACCACGGCTGGAGAAGTCGGCCAGGTTGTCGTCGCGGTCCACCGCGCCGACGGTGAGCGCCGCAGCGGCCGCGCCCGGCGTCCCGACGGTGCCCGCCGCGCCCTCGTTCCCGGCGGCGATCACGAACAGCGCGCCGGTCTCGGCGGTGAGGTCGTCGACCGCCTGGCTCATCGGGTCGGTGCCGTCGGTGGCCGGGCCGCCGAGGCTCATGCTGATCACCTTCGCGCCGGAGTGGGCCGCCCACTCCATGCCCGCGATGATCCCCGAGTCGTAGCCGCTGCCGCCGTCGTCGAGCACCTTGCCGATCAGCAGCTTCGCGCCGGGCGCGACGCCCTTGCGCAGCCCGTCGGACGCCGCGCCGCTGCCGGCGATGGTGGCCGCCACGTGGGTGCCGTGGCCGTGCCCGTCACGGGCGCTGCCGCCGCCGGTGAAGTCCTGCGTCTCGGCGATCCGGCCGGCCAGGTCGGGGTGGGTGGCGTCGACTCCGGTGTCGAGGACCGCGACCCGCACGCCCGCGCCGTCCCGGCCGGCCGCCCAGGCGGCGGGGGCCCCGATCTGCGGCACGCTGTGCTCCAGCGCCGGGTGGACCCGCCCGTCCAGCCAGACCCGGGCGATGCCGGCGCCGAGCCGCACCGGCCCGTTCGCCGCGGTCCGCGCGGCCGGCGCGACCTTCAGCGTGCTCCACAGCTGGCCGAGGTCGCCCTTGGCGACGCGCAGCGCCGCTCCGTTGATGCTCTCGAGCGGCCGGGCGGCGGTGGCCCCGGCCAGCGGTCGGAGCCGGCCGACGGCCGGCTCCTGGTAGCGGACGATCAGCGGCAGGGCGCCCTGCGCGGCGTCGCCGTACCCCTCGGCGACCAGCTTCTGCACGTCGAACAGGTCGGCGTCGAGCACCCCGGCGGAGACGTACGGCACGACGTCGCTGGGCAGGACGCGCAGCCCGCCGTCGGCCGACACGGTCTGGAAGGGGATCCGCTCGCGGCCGGGGCCGGGGTGGACGGTGGCGGCGACCCGGCCGGGGGCCGCCTGGGCCAGCTCGACCCGGTCGCCGGTGATGAGGGTGATGCGGGCGGGCGCGGGGCCCGGGATGGACGCGGCCGGTGCCGGGGCGGTGGTCCGGGCGGGCGGGTCGGCGGACGCCGGTGCGGCGAACCCGACCACCAACGCGCCGACCGCGCCGGCGGCGAGCCAGCGTGGGGGCCAGTGCATGCGATGCGCTCCTCTACTCCGAGGGCCGGTCCCAGGAGACCGACCGCTCGGAGTCTGCGACGGAGATCATCGGAAGGTCACTAGCTGCGGCCTGCCGCATCGGCGACATGTCGCCAGGTGGACAACGGCCGGCCGGGGTCGGACCGCCGGATGGCCGGCGGGTTGCCGATCGGGGACCGTATGGCTGATGGCCGGGGTGCCGGACGAGCGCTTCGCCGCTCGGCTCGTGAGCCGTCGCTTCCTCCGGCGACGGCTCGCCGATCCACCGACCTGATCGGGGTCGACACCCGATCGGGTCCGGCTCAACCGGTCCGCCCGCCGCGGCCGGCCCGCGACTCCTCCGGCACCCCGACCGCCGCGGTCCCGACCACCCCCTGGCCAGGCCCACGGCCGCCGGGCCGCGCGTCCGGGCGGACACGGGCCTACCGCCCCGCCCGGACTCCACCTCAGCGCAGCCCGTACGCCCCGATGACCGCCCACTCGACGGTCGCTGCCGGCCCCGGCGGCGGCACACCGCCGTCGGGGGAGGCCCCTACGGTAACCCGTTGGCGACGCGGCACGGGTACGCCGACCGGACGATGCCGGTGCGCCCCGACCGCTGAGCCCGCACTCAGCGGCGGCTGCCCCGCCAGCCCTGCACCGGCAGGTCGAACTTGGCGACCAGCCGGTCGGTGAACGGCCGCGCCTTGAGCCGGACGATGCGCACCGGCAGCGCACCCCGGCGCACGGTGACCCGGGCTCCCGGGGGCAGGTCGTACACCCGCCGCCCGTCGCAGCAGAGCACCGCGAGGGTGGTGAACGGGTCCACCGTGATCGCGAAGGTGGACGTCGGCGCGGTCACCAGGGGGCGGCTGAACAGCGCGTGCGCGCTGATCGGCACCAGCAGCAACGCCTCCACCTCCGGCCAGACCACCGGGCCGCCACCGGAGAACGCGTACGCGGTGGAGCCGGTCGGGGTCGCGCAGACCACGCCGTCGCAGCCGTACCGGGACAGCGGCCGGCCGTCCACGTCGACCAGCAGCTCCAGCATCTGGGCCCGCTCGCCCTTCTCCACGCTGATCTCGTTCAGCGCCCACGACTCGATGGTCGGGCCGCCGTCGAACTCCGCGGTCACGTCCAGGGTGAGCCGTTCGTCCACGGTGTAGTTGCGCCCGACCACGTCGCGTACCGCGCTGTCCAGGTCGTCGATCTCCGCCTCGGCGAGGAAGCCGACCTTGCCGAGGTTGATGCCGAGCAGCGGCGCCTTCGCCGGTCGGGCCAGCTCGGCGGCGCGCAGGAAGGTGCCGTCCCCGCCCAGCGCGAAGACGATCTCGGCGCCCTCGGCGGCCTCCAGTCCGGTCACCGGCACCACGCCGGGCAGATCCAGATCGTCGGCCTCCTCGGCCACCACCCGCACCTCGAAGCCGGCCGCGATGAGGTCCGCCGCCACCGCCCGGGCGTGCTCGGTGCTGCGCCGACGCCCGGTGTGCGTCACCAGCAGAGCGGTTCGGCTCACCCGGACACCTCCTCCGTCGTGGGCTCCGGCGCGTCGGCCGGAGGCGGGAAGCCCTGCGGGCCGGCGGCCACCACCGCGCGGACCCGCTCGGGGTCCGCGGCGGGCGCGTCCCGGCGTAACCATACGAAGAACTCGACGTTGCCGCTCGGCCCCGGCAGCGGACTCGCCGCGACGCCGGCCAGCCCCAGGCCGAGCTGCGCCGCCGCGGCGGCCACGTCGAGCACCGCCTCCGCACGCAACTCCGGGTCGCGGACCACGCCACCGGCGCCGACCCGCTCCTTGCCGACCTCGAACTGCGGTTTGACCATCAGCGCCAGGTCGCCGGCGGGGGTGGTGCAGCCGGCCAACGCCGGCAGCACCAGCCGCAGGCTGATGAACGACAGGTCCGCCACCGTCAGGTCGACCTCGCCGCCGACGGCCTCCGGCGTGAGGGTACGGACGTTGGTGCGCTCGAGCACGCGCACCCGGTCGTCGTTCCGCAGCGACCAGGCCAGCTGCCCGTACCCGACGTCGACCGCCACCACCTCGGCGGCGCCGGCGCGCAGCAGCACGTCGGTGAAGCCGCCGGTGGATGCGCCGGCGTCCAGGCAGCGCCGGCCGGCGACGGTCAGCCCGTCCCGGCCGAACGCGGCGAGCGCCCCGGCCAGCTTGTGGCCGCCGCGGGAGACGTACTCGGCGGTGGGATCGGCACCGGTGACCAGCAGCGGGTCGGCGGGGTCGACCATCGCGGCAGGCTTGCGGGCCGGCACCCCCCGCAGCTGGACGCGGCCGGCCTCCACCAGCGCGGCGGCCTGCTCGCGGGAGCGGGCCAGGCCGCGGCGGACGAGTTCGGCATCCAGCCGGGTACGACGTGCCATGGGTGGTTCTTCTCCGCCTCTCCTCAGGCCTGGTCGATGCTGGCCAGGGTCTCGCGCAGCGTCTCGTACGCCGCCTCGTACTGGGCGATCTGGTCCGCCGGGGAGAGCGCCTCGGCGTTGATCATGGCGTGCACCGCGGCGTCCACCGCCGGGTGCCGGGCATCCCCCACGTCCTCGACGGGGGCGGGCGCCGGCCGTGCCCCCGGCGGTGGCCCGGGGCGGTACGGGGCGGTCACGACGCGGCACCGCCGGTCTGCTTGCGGCCGGCCGCCTTCTTCGCCGGCCTGACCGGCGCCTCCTCGGCCGAGGTACGCGACACCGTCGCGGCCGGCTTCTTCGCGATCGCCTTCTTCGCCACGGCCTTCTTCGCCACCGCCTTGCTGGGGGTGGGCGCCGGCCGGTCCGGCGGGGCGGAAACCGGGGCCGCGGCGGTCGGTTCGGCCGGGGTCGGGGCGGTCCTCGCCTCGCGCAGCTGCCGTTCCAGCTCGTGCACCCGGCGGGTCAGCTCGGCGACCTCGTCGGCGGTGGCCAGCCCGACCGCGCCCAGCGCCCGGTCCACCTCGAAGCGGATCAGCTTGGTCAGCGCCTCCCGGTTCGCCAGGCCGGTGGAGACCAGCTCCTCGGCGAGCGCCTGGAGCTGGGCGGCGGTGGCGCCGCCCTGGCCGACCGCGCGTCGCACGGTGTCCTGGGCCTTCTTCCGGGGCGCCTCCGTCAGGCCCATGGCCAGCTCGAGATAGGCGCGCCACGCGTCCTGCATGCCTGAGTCCTTCCACGGGGCGGGGTGTGCAGGTGTTCACGCTACCGGGCACCCCGGACGTCCCCTTGCGGTACGGTGCCGGGGAGAACGGCGTGGCGTGGTGAGGAGACGATGTGGCCAGCGTGGACGAGTGCCGGCAGGCGTTGCAGGAGCTGGCTGCCCGGCTGAACGGCCACGCGGAGGCGCAGGAGCGGATCGACCTGGACCGCACCCTGGTGTGCCGGATCACCGACCTGGACACGGCGTTCCACGGCAAGCTGGAGGGCGGCCGGCTGGTCGACCTGACCGAAGGCGACGACCCGAAGGCGAAGATCGCGTTGAACGCCACCAGCGACGACCTGGTCGCGCTGGTGCACGGCCAGCTCGACCTCGCCAAGGCGCTCGCCGCCCGGCGGGTGTCCATCAAGGCGAACCCGTTCGACCTGATGAAGCTCCGCAAGCTGCTCTGACCCAAGCGGACCCGGCCGCCCGGGGAGGTCAGTCGGGCCGGCCCAGCGCGGCGAGGGCCTCCGCCGCCGCCGGGGACGCGGGCCGCACCCGCGGGCCGACGCCCGTCGACCACGCCACCGCGCAGAGCGCGGCGAGCGCGTCGAGCGGGCGTCCCGCGCCGTCCAGGATCAGCCCGCCGTCGGCCACCTTCACCGACCAGCCGCCACCGTCCGGCGCGCCCGGCACCCCGACCACCGCCGCCGGGTTGAAGAGCCCGGCCAGGTCGACGGAGACGTACGCCGGTCGGCGCTCCTCCGGGGCGGCCAGCAGCTCGGGCAGGCCGCTGACGCCGGTGAGCACCAGCAGGCTGTCCAGCCCGGCCCGGCGGGCGCCCTCGATGTCGGTGTCCAGCCGGTCGCCGACCACCAGGGTCCGCCCCTCGCCGGCGCGCCGGGCGGCGGTGGCGAAGAGCGCCGGTTCCGGTTTGCCCACCACCACGTCCGGGTCCCGGCCCAGGGCGGTACGCAGCACCGCCACCAGGGAACCGTTGCCCGGTAACGGGCCACGCGGGCTGGGCAGCGTCCGGTCGGTGTTCGTCGCGTACCAGGGCGCCCCGGCCCGGACCGCCAGGGACGCCTCGGCCAGGTCGACCCACCCGACCTGCGGGCCGTAGCCCTGGGCCACGGCGGCCGGCTCCTCGTCGGCCGTCGCCACCGGGCACAGGCCGACGGCGCGCAGCTCCGCACGCAGCGCCTCCGCCCCGACAACCAGCACCGGCGCGCCGGCCGGCAGCCGGTCGCGCAGCAGTTCGGCGGTCGCGGCGGCGGAGGTGAGCACCTCCTCCGGCCGGGCCGGCACGCCCATGCCGGTGAGCAGGTCGGCCACCTCGCTGGAGCGGCGCGAGGCGTTGTTCGTCGCGTACGCCACGGCCCGGCCGTCGGCGTGCAGCCGGGCGACCGCCTCGACCGCGCCGGGGATCGGCCGGTCGATCAGATAGATCACCCCGTCCAGGTCGAAGACGACCAGGGTGTACCCGTCGACCAGCCGTGCCCCGGCGTTCTCGGTCACCGGCGGTCCGCCTCCGCGCTGCGGTCCGTCTCGGCGGTGCCGGGCGCCTCCGCCGTACCGCCCGCCTCGGCGGAACGGGCCGGCGAGCCGTCGCCGGGTCCGTCAGCCGGGTCGGCCGTCGTGGCATCCCCGGTCGCCGTGGCGTCGTCCGCGAGCGACCGGGCCGTGGCGTCGGTCAGCTCGTCGTCGCCGAGGTCGGCGGCGTTGCGGTCGCGGTAACCGGCGGACTCGCCCTCGAGGTCCGCGCCGTCGAGGTCCCCGCCGCGCAGCCGCGCGTCGCTGTCCACGTCGTCGTCGTCCAGGTCGTCGTCCTCGTCGTCGGCGATGTCGTCCCGGTCGCCACCGGCGGCGTCCTCGGCCGCGTCACCGTCGAGGTCGTCGTCCTCGTCGAACTCGTCGTCCTCGTCGAACTCGTCGTCCTCGTCGTCGTCCTCGTCGTCGAGGTCGTCCGCGTCGTCGTCCCGGCGGTCCAGTGCGTCCTCCGCGGAGCCGCCGGTGAGGTCGGCGTCCGGCTGGGCCGGCACGCCGCCCGGAGCACCCGGTCCGGCCGCCAACTCCTCGTCGTCCTCGTCGTCGCCCTCGATGATCACGCCGTCGAGCTCCAGCAGTCGCTCCGCGGCGTCGGTCTCGCCCTCGGCGTCCACGTCGGCGGCCCGGGAGAACCATTCCCGGGCCTCCTCGCGGCGGCCCACGGCAAGCAGCGCGTCCGCGTAGGCGTAGCGCAGCCGCCCGGCCCACGCCTCGGTCGAGTCGGTGGTCAGCTCGCGCACCTGGAGCATCGCCACGGCCGCGTCCTTCTGCCCGAGGTCACCCCGCGCCCCGGCGGCCACGATCAGCAGCTCGATCGCGACGGCCTGGTCGAGCTTCTCCCGGTCCGCGCCACGGAACAGGTCGATCGCCCGCTCCGGGCGACCCAGCGCCCGCTCGCAGTCGGCCAGCACCGCCAGGTGGCTCTGCAGCCCAGTCATCCGGTGGTACGTGCGCAGCTCGGCGATGGCGGTCTGCCACTCCCCGGCGTGGTAGGCGGCCAGCCCGACCGCCTCCCGCACCGCCGCGATCCGCGAGGCGAGCCGGCGGGCCGCCATGGCGTGCGCCAGCGCCTCCGCCGGGTCGTCGTCGATCAGCAGGCCGGTCGCGACCAGGTGCCGGGCGACGGTCTCCGCCACCGGCTTGGCCAGCGACAGGAGCTCGGCCCGGACGGTGGAGTCGAGGTCGCTGGCGACCACCTCGTCCGGCAGCGCCGGCTCCGCCGCCCGCTCGCCCGTACGCCCCTCGGCACGCTCGAACCGGTCGTCCCGCCGTTCCCGCTGCGGCCCGAAGCCGCCCTGCCGGCCGTCGTCCCGACGCGGCCGGTCGCCGTAGCCCCGGCGCTCCCCGTCCCGCTCGGTACGCTCCCGGCCGCCCCGGAAACCGCCCTCGCGGTTGTCCTCGCGACGGAACCCACCCTCGCGCTCCTCGCGGCGGTCGCCCCGGTAGCCGCCCTCCCGGCGCTCCCCGCCCCGGAAACCGCCCTCGCGGCGGTCGCCACGGAAGCCGCCCTCGCGCGGCGCCCCACCGTCACGGCGGAAGCCCTCACGGCGCTCGCCGTCCCGGATGCCGCCCTCGCGGTCGCCGCCGCGGAAGCCGCCCTCACGGCGCTCGCCACCACGGAAGCCGCCCTCACGGCGCTCGCCACCACGGAAGCCGCCCTCACGGCGCTCGCCGCCACGGAAGCCACCTTCGCGGTCGCCGCCGCGGAAGCCGCCCTCACGGCGCTCGCCACCACGGAAACCACCTTCACGGCGCTCGCCGCCACGGAAGCCACCCTCGCGGTCGCCACCGCGGAAGCCGCCCTCACGGTCGCCACCGCGGAAGCCGCCCTCACGGCGCTCGCCACCACGGAAGCCACCCTCACGGTCGCCACCACGGAAACCGCCCTCACGGCGCTCGCCACCACGGAAGCCACCCTCACGGTCGCCACCACGGAAACCGCCCTCACGGCGCTCGCCACCACGGAAGCCACCTTCGCGGTCGCCACCACGGAAGCCACCTTCGCGGTCGCCACCACGGAAGCCACCTTCGCGGTCGCCACCACGGAAGCCGCCCTCGCGGCGCTCCCCGCCGCGGAAGCCGCCCTCACGGCGCTCCCCGCCACGGAAGCCACCCTCACGGTCGCCACCACGGAAACCGCCCTCACGGCGCTCGCCACCACGGAAACCACCTTCACGGCGCTCGCCACCACGGAAGCCGCCCTCACGGCGCTCCCCGCCACGGAAACCGCCCTCACGGTCCCCGCCACGGAAACCGCCCTCGCGCGGCGCTCCGCCGTCCCGGCGGAAGCCCCCCTCGCGGCGGTCACCGCCGCGCGGGCCACCGTCACGGTCATCCCGACGGTCGCCACCGCGGAGGCCGCCCTGGCGGTCATCGCGGCGCAAGCCGGTGCTCCGGTCGTCGCGGCGGAAGCCCTCGCGACGCTCACCGCCACGGAAGCCGCCCTCACGGTCACCGCTGCGGAAGCCACCCTCGCGGCGCTCACCGCCGCGGAAGCCGCCCTCACGGTCGTCACGGCGGGAACCGCCCTCGCGCTGGCCGCTGCGGAAGCCGCCGTCGCGGGAACCCGACTGGGAGCCACCCTCGCGGCGGTCACCGCCGTAGCCGCCGCGCGAGCCGCCCGAGCGGTCGTCGCGGCTGCCCCGGTACGAGGGACGGTCGTCGCGGCGGGCGTCATCGCGCCCCTGCCCACGCTCGGCGCGGTCCTCGTAACGACGGGGGCGATCTCCGCCGTGCGGTCCTGAACTCACAGGTACATCCTTCCTGAGTGCGTCGCCAAGGACGCTAACGCAGTCGAGGGCCGACCCTGCTGGGGCGCCCCTCGACTGGAAAGATTGTCCGGCGGTGTCCTACTCTCCCACACCCTCCCGAGTGCAGTACCATCGGCGCTGGAGGGCTTAGCTTCCGGGTTCGGAATG